>CAYLKH010000047.1:0-16838 GCA_964384255.1 uncultured Oscillospiraceae bacterium
GGGCGATGGGAATCGAACCCACGTGACCAGCTTGGAAGGCTGGTGTTCTACCATTAAACTACGCCCGCATTTCCATGCTTTCAGCCGTTCAATATTACCATATCCACCGGGGATTTGTCAACCTTATTTTGCCCGGAACAAAAAATTATTTTTATTCCTGCCCGTTGTGTGCTATATTATTATTCCAGGATATAACAAACGAAAGGCGAACAGCATGAAGGACATACCCATATTTTCAGGCTGCGGAGGCATATCTACCCTTATTTTGCGGGAGATACCATATAAAAAGACAGCCTTCATCATGGTCAGAACCTGGGAAAGCTCCGGGCTTGAGGACCATTTAGCTCAGGCGGCAGAGCTTTGCCGATTTGCAGGTGCGGAGCGGATATATGCGGCAGCGGACAGCGGAAGTATCTCCCCCTCCCGGGAGCCGAACTACAAAATGCTCTCCATGGCAACCGAGCTGAAGCCGCTCCCAGACCACCTGCCATACCCGGGACTGACCAGGCAGGCTCTGGACCCGGACTGTATGGACGAATATATCAGCCTTTACAACCTCTGCTTTTCCCAGCTGACCTCAGCCATTACATTTACGGCACAGCTGGCCTCAGAAGCCGTGGACGACCCTCATCGCCAATGCTTCCTCTATCGGCTCAACGGCAAACCGGCAGCCGTCAGCGACCTTTCCGTAGACTCCTCTGCCCGGTTAAACGCCATCGGCGTTGCCCCGTCCTTCCGGGGCGGGCTGGGCATGGCCATAATGAAAAGCATCATGGCCGATGCCGCCGAAGGCGGGTGCAGCAAATTATGTGTCAGCGTTATGTCAACCAATCTTCCTGCTCTCAGATTATACGAAAAGCTGGGTTTTAAACCTGACGGGCAGGAAATTTGCTGGTACACGATCGGCAAATAGGTGAATTCGTGGGCAATTTTCAAATTACTTTTTTAAATTCTGCGCAATTTGCGACGGCATTTGTCTTGACATCTCTGCTCAACCTGTGTATTATATATGTTAACTAAACACAGTGTCAATCAGCAGAGCTATGAAAGGATGTTTTTAAATGGCGTCTTCAGTTTTTTTGAGTCTTCCCAAGGAAAAGCAGGAAACCGTGGTTTCAGCCGCCCTGAAAGAGTTTTCAGCCCAGCCCTATGACAAAGTCTCGGTGTTTCAAATCGCCAAGCGGGCAGGCATAAGCCGAGCCGCTTTTTATTCTTACTTTACTGACAAGCAGGACGTTTACCGTCATATAATCAACAGCATATTCAAAGGCTTCTGGGATTCCGTGGCGGCAAAGGGCGGCGCAGACATTACCGAACTCCCGCTGGTTATGTTCGACTTTTTCTACCGATTCAAATTTACCAAAACCCAGGATTTCATAACCCAGCTCACCGCCAACGCCAAGCCCGACACCATGGAGGTTTTTCTGTCGTTTTTGACCCGGGGCGAGAAATATAAATACATCGCCCGGGAAACCGTTGAGCGCACCCGTATCCGAACCGACGCAGAGCTTATTGACGTATGCACCCTTATGGCCACTGCCGCCATTTATTCATTAAAAGAATATTACGACAGCGACCTCGACCCCAGAACAGTCAGAGACAGGCTGGAACGAAAAGTGATGTTTCTGACCTTTGGTCTGGTAGACTGACCTATCCGGAGGACCCAAAATTGGACATTAACAGAGATTTGGCGGAACAGCAGCATCTTGACACGATCCAGGCTGTTATCCGCGACCGGCTTAAAAAGCTGAACATAACAGCCGAGGAAAGCCTTGCCTCGGTCATGGAACAGAAGAAAACCATGTGGCGGGATCTGTACGAGCTGGATCGCCGGGATATGGTCTTTGCCAAAGAAGAGATCAACGCCGGTATCGACGCCGCAGAAAACGCCCGGGCCCAGGCCACCATATACGGGCGGCTGCTCCAGTCGCCCTATTTTGGCCGTATCGACTTTACCGAGGACGGTTCCGAGAGCGCCGAATTCTACATAGGCCTGACAGGTCTCCGTGGCGACGACGTCGTGGACATCCTTGTTTACGACTGGCGGGCGCCGGTCAGCTCGCTGTTTTACGACTATGACGTAGGCCCGGCTTCCTACGAAGCGCCTGACGGGGTTATAAGCGGCCAGCTCACCATGCGCCGCCAGTATAAAATAGTCGACGGAAAGCTGGAATTCGTCCTTGACAGCGATGTCAAAATAGACGACGACATTCTTCAAAAAGAGCTGAGCCGCAGCGCCAGCCCAAAAATGCGCAATATTATCGCCACCATCCAGCGGGAGCAGAACAAAATAATCCGGGCCAAGGCAGGCAAGTCCATGATAGTCCAGGGCGTTGCCGGTTCGGGAAAAACCTCTGTGGCCCTGCACAAGGTAGCCTATCTGCTATATACCCAGCGGGGCAAGATCAATTCCAGCAATCTGCTTATCCTCTCTCCGTCCAAAGTTTTTTCCGATTACATATCCGGGATACTCCCCGAGCTGGGCGAAGAAAACGTAGCCGAGCTGAGCTTCGATGCTCTTGCCCGGAACGAGATCGGCGACTGGACAGAATACGAGGACCGGTGGGAACAGCTGGAATTCATCCTGGCCGGAGGAGATCCCGTCAGAATAGGCGAGATCGAGATCAAGGGCAGCGCCCAGTTCGCCCACTGGCTAAAGGAATATTCCGACGAGCTTTTGACCACCAACTTCAAGGCAAAAACCTTTGTCTACAGCGACGAGCGCTTTGAACCCGAGTGGTTTAACGACCTGTTTTATAACCGCTGGAGCAGCCAGCCCTTTATGACCCGCATAAAATGGATAAAGGAACGGCTTTTTGACGAGCTCGAGCTTCGCCTGTCTCAGCAGAAGGAAAAGAAAAAGCCCGGCAAGCGGGCAGAAAAGGCTATTGACAACGCCGTTGACAACATGATCAGATGCAGCGATGTTCTGACTCTTTACAGCCGCTTTATAGACTGGCTGAGGGAAAAGGGCTATGCCGACCTGACCCCGGTGGATCCCGCCGCCAAGCTGACCTATGAAGATACCTTCCCGGTAGTTCTGCTGAAATATTATAACCAGGGTTCTAACGATTTCAGCCGCATAAAGCACCTGGTCATCGACGAAATGCAGGACTACAGCCCCCTGCAATATGTAATAATCGATTACCTCTTCAAATGCCCCAAAACCATCCTCGGCGACATAACTCAAAACCTCAATCTCCATTCCGGGATTCGCAGCCTGAGCGAATTTTCCGACGAGCTGGGAGATATCGAGATCATGCGTCTTAACAAAAGCTTCCGCTCCACTATGGAAATAGCCAATTTCAGCAACGCCATATGTCCTGTAGAAGGCTTTGACGTAGTCGAACGTCACGGCGAAGCTCCGGAAATACGGCAGCTGTCCGACCGTCAGGCGCTTGCTCAGGCAGTGATGGGCGAGGTCGCCAAAGCCCGTCAGGACGGTCACGAGTCTGTAGGCATAATCTGCAAGACTCTCGAAGAGGCCGAGAACCTGTTTAGCGAAATATCCGACATCCCCGACCTGGATTTCCTCGGCCCCTATTGCAGCACCTTTAATCAGGGAGCTGTTGTGACCACATCATATATGGCCAAGGGTCTTGAGTTTGACGTGGTCATCGTCCCGGACGCATCAAAGGAAAACTATAACAGCGAATGTGACCGGCAGTCTCTTTATGTGGCCTGCACCAGAGCCCTGCACCGGCTCAGGCTGTTCCACACCGGTCAGCTGACCGAACTGATAAAATAACACAAGATCTCGCAGAGTCCGCCTCAGTTGCAGCGGTTCCTGCGAGATCTTTGTCTTCGGCCCGGTCTTATGGGCAGTGGGCGTTTTTAAATTCATCCTTCATCGTATGGGTAAGCTACAGGAACGAACTTAAGTTCGTTCCTGAGACTGTCAAAGAACCCCGGTTTCAGACGGGTCATTTCATTTGCAGCTGTTTTGTGGCATAATGATACGCCATTTTAAAATCGTCCAGCTCCTTATAGCATTCCTCCAGCATGGCATAAAGCCCGGACATAAACTGGCGGGAGCCGCCGGCGCCGCAAATCTCCTCCGCCTGGCGAAGTTGAGTCGCAGCAGTTTGGTAATTGCTGCGTTTCAGCTCGAGCTTGGCCTTCATCATAAGGTATTCCGGCTCGTATCCCGCGGATATATCGATTATCTGCTCCATCTGACCGGCAGCCGCCTCGGTATCGCCTGTGTTGATAAAATAATCGGTCATCATCAGTCGATACATTTCGCCCAGCCCCTGCCGACGATAGGCATCGTGGTATTCTTCCATAGCCGTCTCAAATCCGTCACCGATGGCAAGGCGGCATTTTGCAATAAAGAGGAGGACCTCTGTCTTGAATGCGGCAAAGCTGTACATCGACTTCTGTTCATAAAAGATCGCGTCCTCAGCCAGAGACTGAGCCATAGACGGAAGCCCGTCTTCAAGAGTTTTTTTAGCAAGCGCATAGGAAGCCCTGGCCTTTAGCAGCAGAACCTCGTCAGCATAGCCGCTGCCGTCGATATCCACCCCGTCCAACAGCTCCAGCGCCGCCTGATAATCCCGGTCCCGATAGCAGGCGCGGGCTTTGTCGACCGCTTCGGGCGTAAGCTCGTCACCGCCGGAATCTGACATAAAGTATCCTGCGGGCAGCCCCAGCGCCGAAGCAAGATACTCAAGGGTTTTGACCGATGGCGTTGCGCTGTCGTTTTCGATTTTGGACAGCATATTTCTTGTAATGTAGTCGCCCACCACTTCCTTTTGGGTCATGTTGCGCTCAAGGCGGGCTTCTTTGATCTTTTGTCCCAGAGTCATATGTCTAAAGCTCCATTCATCATCGAAAGTAACTGCTGATTACTGAAATGATAACACAAATAAACCGGATTTGCAACTGTGCGGTGGGAAAATATGTACCCTCCGGGGCGACCGTGCCGGGAGATGGCCGGGATAACGGGGATAATATATTGACAACCGGAATAAAAGTATGTATAATCTGAGTAAATATTATTTACGATTGTGATGTGATCAAATGAATCGAATCGGCCTCAAAACCGCATCAAAGCAATGCATCCGCGACAGCTCCAGCCGCCCATACGTTACGACTTTTGTTTATCTCGTCGTCTGCTGGATAATAGAGTTTTTGCTCAGCGCGGTGTCCAGCGGCTCCATATTCGACAGCGTTGCCCTCCAGAACACAGTCAATATTGACCTTGTTGATATGTTCAGTTCCGGCCTGCTGGGGATACGTTCTTCCAGAACCGTCCTGATACTGCTGGTCAATATTCTTACCACGCTGGTGCTGGCTGTTCTCGAAGTCGGATATTCAAACTACTGCCTGCGGCTTTCCCGGGGCAGCGCCCGTGGCTTCGGCGACATTGCCGACGCTCTTGGCCAAACCGGTAAGATCATCTGGCTGACCATCCTGATAAATATCTATGTTTTCCTGTGGTCGCTGCTGTTTATAATCCCGGGCATCGTGGCCGCCTACCGCTACTCCATGGCGTATTTTGCCCTTATGAACGACCCCAGCCTGTCAGCCTCCGAAGCTCTTGCCCTCAGCAGGCAGATAACCCGGGGCCACAAAATGCAGCTTTTTATCCTTGACCTGAGCTTTCTGGGATGGATGCTGCTTTGCGCCCTTACCTTTGGCATACTCTACATCTGGAAGATGCCGTATATCTACACCACCCGAGCTCACGCCTTCAACTGGCTCATGAGTCTCAGCTTCCCTTCTTCGGGCAGCGGCGAATATTCCGGTCCCGACATTCTATAACGAATTACATATCATAAGCTGTAGACAAAGGTACGTAGGCCTTTGTCTACAAGTTGATTACATATCACCGTTTCCAACCTGAGGGGAAAAGCCGTTTCCTGCTTTCCCCCTCAGGTGAATTATTTGTGAAGAATTGGAAAAGTGGGTTGTTTGCCCCGGGTATTGTGGTATTATTAAGACTGCTTAATAAGCAAAACAATAACAAAGGAGTAACGAAAATGAAGCTTAGGATCTTTTCACTGATGCTCGTTCTGGCGCTTCTTTGCGGAGCGTTGACCGGCTGCGGCTCAAAGCAGGAAACCGCCGAAACCGCCGAAAGCGCCGCCCCCGCCGACGAATCGCCCGCAGTCTCCGAAGAAGTCGCTCCCGCCCAGGATGCCGCGACCGCCGACGATGCTGATGATTCCCCAGAGCCTGCCGATGAGCAGGAGGAAGAACCCGCCGAAGCAGACGGCGAATTCGACGTGCTGAAAATTCTGGAAAACGTCGACACCTCTGCCAACCCCATCCAGTTCCCTCTGGCCGAAGAAGAAACTCTGACCGTCTGGATGTCTGTTCCTGACCGTCTTATGCAGGACATGGAAGGCGGCATGGAGGCTCACAGCAGCTTCCTTGCCTTTGAAGACGCCACCAATGTCCACATCGACTGGACTCAGGTCACCTCCACCCTGGCCGCCACTCAGTTTAACCTGATGTGCGTTTCCGGCGAATACACCGATATGATCATCAACGCCTCCAGTATGTATACCACCGGTATGGATGCCGCCGTTGACGACGAGGTTTATCTGCCCCTTAACGATTATCTGGAAGAATACGCCCCCAGATACTGGAAGATAATCAACTCCGACGAAGACATTTATAACAGCGTTATAACCGACAACGGAAACTTTGTCCAGATGGTCGGTTTTACTGACAAGCTGGCCGAAACCGAAAACGGCTTTGTTGTCAGAAGCGACTTCCTCGAAGCCGTTGGCATGGACGCCCCCGTTACTTATGACGATTATCACGAAGTCCTTACCGCCTTCAAAACCGAGCTGGATATCGAGCAGCCCATCTATATCCCCGCTTCCGTCGCCCTCACCGGCGAATATCTTGTAGGCGGCTACGGCATTGCAGGCAAGCTGTATTCAATGCCCATGAGCTCCGACCCCTGGTATCAGGTCGATGGCGAGATCCGCTACGGTGTCGTCCAGGACGAATACCTGGAATTTCTTACCATGATGAACCAGTGGTATTCCGAAGGTCTGTTCGACAGGGATTTTGTCAGCAACAACAGCCGTGACAGCGATACCGACGTTGCCTGCACCGACGAAGTCGGCATTTTCTTCCTGGAGGGCATGGGTATCAACAGTCTGGAATCCACCGCAAAGGACAACCCCAATTGGGCTATCGAGCCTATTACCGACCCTGTTAAAGAAGAGGGCGACATCGTCCACTTCAATACCGAAAGCTCCTGGGTATCCGGCGGCGGCGTTGTCCTGACCACCGGATGCGAAAATCCCGAGCTGTGCGTTGCCTGGCTTGACTACTGGTTCAGCGAAGAAGGTCAGCTGGCCGCCAACTATGGTGTCGAAGGCGAATCCTACGAATTCGACGAAAACGGCGACCCCAGATATACCGAGCTGGCACTTACCGGCAACAATCGTCAGGTCAAATATACCAACAGCAATATCCCCACCGTCAATTACCGTGACGCCGTTAAGTACACCTATTCCGAATTCCGTCAGAACGCCCCCTCCATCTGGGGAAGCAACCGGGACAGCGCCTATAGCCTGCCCACCAACCTGAGCCTTACTCAGGAAGAAAACGAGGAATACGCAAGGATCATTTCCGATATCCACACCTATGCTGAAGAAAACATAATCAAGTTCGTTATCGGCGAGATCCCCCTGTCTCAGTTTGACGAGTTCAGAAGCCAGATACTTTCCATGGATCTGGAACGCTGCATCGAGATCTACCAGACCGCTCTGGACAGATACTACGGCAGATAAAAAGATAAAAAACCCCATAGAGTTCGCTGCCACAGCGGCGATCCCTACAGGGTTTCGGGTCAGCCTCAACCAGGCCCCCTGTCCATCGGACAAGGGGCCTGGTTTTTTTGCCAGATGCGCCGTCATGCAGGCCCAACTTCACCGGGCAAAGCCACATATGTCCCATGGGGATACCAGGCTGCATCATTTAACTCCTGCTTTCGGCAAAAGCTCTGCGATCAACAAAATTTGTTACCCAATATTTTGTATATTCATAAAGGTCGTCCAGGGTCGTATGGGAATATCCCCTGCAAAGCTTTACATATTCGCAAAGCAGCCCTTCGAGAAATATCTGTATCTCCAGCTCAATTTGAAACCAGTCTTTGATCCGGCTGTCGTTATGGCACAGCTCGATCAGCTTGTTAAAAGCGATAGATGTCAGCTTTTTCGCGGCAAAAATGAAGTCGTTTGATTTGCACAGCAGACGATAGTTTTCGTTATTCTGCCGGATAAATTCAAAAATCGAATCGATAAAATGCATAAGCTCCTGGGATTCAAACAGTCGCGCATTGTCAAAAAAAGCGTCAACCAGCTCGTTCTCATAATCCTCTGCAACGCCATAAATGTCGTCATAATGGGAATAGAATGTGCCTCGGCTGATATCTGCCCTGTTGCACAGCTCGCTGACAGATATTTTTCCCAATTCCTTCTTTTCCGAAAGCATTTCGGCAAAAACTCTTTTTATCAGCCGCCTTGTTTTCATAGATGACCTGTTTAAATTCTGTACCTTCACAGCTTTACACTCCCCGAATTTTAACACATCTCTGGTCATTGTTCAAATTTGAACAATGACCAGATTATTGTACTACTCCGTTTCTCTGTAAGATATTATAATTTGACAAAGTCAAAATGTCAACACTGTTAAAATCCGAAAGGAGTTATAGATATATATGGTAAACAACGAAAGCCCCCGTACCCACAGCCGTCATACGATCGAAACTCTTGGCTTAACAAAGGATTACGGGTTTGACCGCGGCGTGTTTGACGTCAGCATCCATGTTGACGAGGGAGAGGTCTTTGGATTTTTAGGCCCCAACGGGGCTGGCAAATCCACGACTATCCGGCATCTGATGGGTTTTTCAAAACCGGATTCAGGAAGCGCAAAAATATTCGGCAAGGAAACCTTTAACAATTACAGCAGAATATTGAACAGGGTAGGGTATATCCCCGGCGAGATCGCGCTTCCCGCAGGTTTAACTGGCTGGGAATTTATCCGCATGATGCAGGATATGCAGGGGATCCACAACCATCAGCGGCTTAAGGATATGTTACAGCTGTTTGAGCTGAAGGATAATGTTCTGCGGGGCGAAACCAGGCGGATGAGCCTTGGCGTAAAGCGGAAGCTCGCCGTCGTGACAGCGTTTATGTCAGACCCGGCAGTGCTGATACTGGACGAACCCACCAGCGGCCTTGACCCGGTTATGCAGGAAGTGTTTATCCAGTTTATCCACCAGGAAAAAACCCGGGGTAAGACCATCCTGCTTTCCAGCCACATTTTTTCCGAGATCGACTCCACCTGCGACCGCATAGCGATCATCAAGGGCGGCCATATCGTGTCCGAATTTGTGGCAGACGACCTGAAACACGCATCGCGAAAATATTACACCGTCGTGTTTGAAACTCCCCAGTCAAAGGACCGGTTTAAGGCAAAAAGCCCTGATATCGCCTCCTGTCTGCTGAGCGGCGAAGACGAAAACAGCGTCTATCTTTCCATTGAGGACCGGGACCTTAACAGATTGATAGAGCTTCTTTCCACCCTGGATGTGGCTTCATTCAGCAACAGGAAAGAAACCCTGGAGGATTATTTTATGAAATTCTACAAGGAGGACAAAGACTTTGGAGGTGCATTACGGTGAGCGTGATTGAAATAAACGGGCTTACAAAGGATTATGGCGACCAGCGGGGCATATTTGACCTTGACCTTTCCATTGGTGAAGGCGAAATGGTGGGATATGTGGGAACAAACGGCAGCGGAAAAACCACCACCATACGCCACATCATGGGGTTCATCAGGCCAACGTCCGGCAGCGTAACGGTAAACGGTCTGTCTTCCTGGGAGCATTCCAGCCAGATCGTTAAGCAGATAGGTTATGTACCCGGAGAGATAGCTTTTCCTGATCTGAAAACCGGTATCGATTTTCTGAAATGCCAGGCAGATTTTCTCAACCTCCGGGATATGTCCTATGCCGACCAGCTGATACAGCGCCTTCAGCTGGACCCGAGGGCGAACCTGAAACGAATGAGCAAGGGCATGAAGCAGAAAACCGCCCTTGTGGCGGCGCTGATGAACGACTCCCCCATCATCATCCTGGACGAACCTACCACAGGTCTTGACCCGTTGATGAGGGCAACCTTCCTCGATATTATCAAGGAAGAACATAAAAAGGGAAAAACCATATTCATGAGCAGCCACAGCTTTGACGAGCTGGAAAAGACCTGCGACAGAGTCGCCCTGATAAACAACGGCAAAATCGTTGATGTGTGCCATATGGACCAGATAAGGAACCGGCCGGTCATTGATTTCAAAATCGAATTCCATACTCCCGATGATTACAGGCGTTTTCTGGACGAACCCTACGAAAAGGTTCGTTTGCAGGACCAGTACAACCAGGTGTCCATCCGCATTGGAGCGGACGAGACAGCCCGTCTTCTGACGGTTTTAAAATCCTATAACGTAAAATTTATATCCCAGCTGCCATATACGCTGGAGATGCATTTCAAGCATATCCTGTTAGTCGACCAGAAGAAAGGTGATAGCTATGTTCAGTAAAGCGTTATTCAAACAATCCTGTAAAGCAAACGGCACCATGTGGGGGATCATTACCTTTGCCGTCTGCTTTATGCTTGCCTGTGTTATGCTTATCTCAGGCAACGGTAATATAGGCGAGGTCAAAAACTCGATCCAGGATACCATAATCACAAAAGAGATAGATGCCCAGCTGGAAAACAGGGCCATTTCCAACTATGTCGTCGCCGAAGACGGGCTTGTGGAATTCGATTCGCTGTTTGCCGACAACACAGTGGACACCCTTTCTTACCTCGTCTGGTGTTCACAAATGCCCGCGCAAACCGATTTCAGCGATATGGCTGTTTATGCCGCCGCAGTAGAGCAATGGCAAAACGCTGCCCCGGAAATGAAAACAGAAACGGGAATAGCCTTTGCCGACACTATAGGCCAATGGATGGCCGAGATCCCCCAGCAGGAAAGCTTCGGGGACATGACCGAATATCTGGCTGCTGTCCAGTCCTGGCAGGACGCATCCCCGGCAACGCAGGAAAACGCCGTCACAGCCGCTTATGCCTCCGCCATCGATGAGCTACAGGAATATTTGGAGCAAAAAGCAGAGGATTCCGGATATGACAAAGATTCCTCCGAAGCTCAGGAAATGCTGGGCGCTGTCATGTACACCATCAACCCCAACGGCACATTTAACGATTTTTATTCCGAAAACGGTGAGGACATCCCGGTCGATTATGATATCATGTCGCTGATCACTCACATAAGCGACGGAGACATTGATGCTTACCTTGTCTCTGACCAGCGGAACGATTATCGCGAAACAAGAGCCGAAGAGGGCGCAGCCGTTTTCCTCGCAGGAAACATGACCAAAACCGAAACCGTCGACGCCCTTATGGACGCTCTTTCCGACTATGGCGTTACAAATGAGAAATACGATTCCTTTGGTTATACATATGATTCCATCAGGCATATGGCAAAAACCGCCGTCGTTACCTATCAGGGTCGGCTGGAATATGAAATCGAGCAGCTTTCCGCAGCCTGTGATGACGGAGAGTATGAGGACGAGCAGGCTTATCTGGCTGCCGTTGCAGATAAAAAAGACAGCCTTATCCGGGATATATCCGCCAGCTTTCTTTCCACCCTGCCGGAGGCTGTTTCTGACGCTTTGGAAGAGATTGGCCAAATGGACCTTTATTCTCTGATAGTCGGGTCGATCTTTTATAAACTTGCCGGTCTGCTTCTGCCCATCATTTATATGATCATGGCATCCAACAACCTTGTTTCCGGCCAGGTGGACAGCGGATCTATGGCATATGTTCTTTCAACCTCCACCAAAAGAAGCACAGTGGTATTTACCCAGGCCATATATCTGATCGGTTCGCTGCTGGCCATGTTCTCCCTGACGACCATAACAGGCTGCGTTTGTCTGAATCTTGTTACCGAAGAGGTCGAGCTGACCTGCGGAAACCTGATTTTGCTCAATGTGGGTGCGTTCCTGGTGCTGCTGGCGCTGTCCGGCCTCTGCTTCTTCACCTCATGCATATTTGACCGTAGCAAGCGGTCTATGGCTATCGGCGGCGGGCTTTCGATCTTTGCCCTTGTTGCCGCTATGCTGGGTCTTTTCGGCAGCAAGGTCATTCCGTCGGTGGTTCGCCTTGACGCTTTGAACTATTTCAACTATGCGACTATCATTTCCCTGTTTGATGTGATTTCCATTATCGACGGAACCGGTAACTATATCTGGAAATTCGTCATCCTTGGAGTTTCCGGTATACTTGGGTATATCGTCGGCTCAGTCCACTTTACCAAAAAGGACCTGCCGTTGTAAGATCGGCGGTCAGCGTCTTTGTCCCGGACTGGTTATCTGACAAAAAAGCATATGATCGTCCGGCAGCGGTCTGTTTTTGTCAAGACTGCTGCCGGATATTTCTTCCCCCGGCGGCTGAGAAAGGGCAAATTATTTCGCAAATTATACAACAGAAACATTTACAACAGAAACCGAACGTGATACAATTATTGCGTTGAATCCTAAATAAAACTCAACAAGGAGGAAAATACTGATGAGAGAACTTATGACTTTTAAGCGCAACGTTTATACTCCCGAAGAAAAAGCTGCGCTGGATGCATGGTGCAAGCTGGAAGGACCTTCCTTCCCGGGTATGCCTGTTGGCGTTGGCCAGCCCAAGGATTATGACGTGGTTTCCGGCTTTGAGATGTACTGGTACGCCAAGGGCTGGGACAAGGATAACCCCCTGTGGTACGACTACAGCTACGCTAAGGATACCTGGTATGGCGACGTTCCTGCCATGCCCGGCATGAGAGAGCCTATGGGTATGTCCATGTTCCCCGCCGAGCTGGGCTGGGAAGCCTTCCCGCCTTCCACCCCCCTGCTGGGCGACGGATATGACTTCGAGCTTTATTACTATCAGCCCATCTTCGCTGGCGACAGCTTTACCACCAAGGTAGTTGGCCAGGAATGCACCGACCTCACCGAAGACGGCTCCACCATGCGTTATTTCATCCGCGTTATCACCACCGAAATGTACAACCAGAAGGGCAAGCTGGTTGCCCGGGGCGTTTTCCATTGGCCCACCTTCCTGCATAAATTCGCCGACGGTAACGACCCCAAGACCCGCGACGAGATCATGCAGGTCCGTCAGGAACTGATGAAAGAAAACATGGGCAGCCGCACCGACCGCTATGTCCGTCCCGCCCATGTTTATACCGATGCTGACTGGGAAGTCCTTAAGGGCATCTGGGCCAACGAAAAGATCCGCGGCAAAGAGACTCTGTATTGGGAAGATGTCAACATTGGCGACGAGCCTCTGCCCACCGCCGAAAACCCCATCACCGACTACGACGCAGGCCGTTACACCGGTATGCACCACACTGTTGGCACCATTTCCGGCGACACTGTTAAAGATTATGTCATGGGCAAGCGCGTAGAGCGCCGCTTCTACAAGAGAGACGACGGCGTTATCGACATCCAGCACGACACCCGTACCCATTTCCTCAACTTCATCGGCCGTAACTTCTGCCTGCGCACCATCACCAACTGGTGCGGCGACGACGGTTTTGTCCGCAAGGTCGGCTGGAGAATGGTCAACGACTATAAGCCCGAGGAACAGTTCAACCACTTCCCCGAGGACCATTTCCGTCCCAGCTGGCTGCTTAAGGTACCTTATCTGAAAGAAGCCGGAAAGTTCATCAACACCCACGGCGCCGGTCCCGACTGCGCTATCTGCAAAGCTTATGTCACCGATAAGTTTATCGATCCCGATACCGGCGACCATATGGTCATGCTCACCGCATGGTGCGAAGACATGGACGGCAACATTTTCCAGGAATGCGAATTCTCCGTTGCTCTGCCCACCCGTGACGGTCAGCCCGCCATCAAGTTTGAAAAGTAATTCACCACATATAACCAACGCCTGGGCAGCTTTGCCCGGGCGTTTGCCTGTTATGGGGGTGATGGTTCTATCTCAGCATATCCCGCCGCTGCTTCCAGTCGGGCATATACTGCTGAACCAGGGAATAAAAGTTTTTGCTGTGGTCCATATGTTTCAGATGGGCCAGCTCGTGAACAACGATATAGTCGATAGCCTCGGGCGGATTGAGCATCACCCGCCATGAAAAGCATATCCCGCCGTTTCTGTTGCAGCTGCCCAGCCGCTTTTTCCCCGAGGTTATTTTTATCCCGGTGGGATAAAGCCCCATGATCTGGCTGAAATGCTCCACCCGCTGAGAAAGGTATTCGAGAGCAGCTTTTTTAAACTGGGGCAGCTGCTGTTCGTCCGGCGGGGGATACAGCTGGTTTTTCCGCCTTTTGATCTCCATGGTTTCGTCGATCCATCGGCTGTATTTCATAACAAAGCTGTCGATATCTGCTCTGCGCATACGCACAGGCGCCCGGACTATTATTTTCAGATCACCGGTTATCTCCATAGCTACCGTTTTGCGCTTCGAGCGTATCAGTTCATATGCATGATCTTTGCTCACGCGCTCTTCTCGAGCCAGCTCCGCAGAATCTTCAGTTCCAGGCCTGTTTTCCAGCGCCATGCGAAACGCTCCTTTCCTTGCAGAGCTGCATCACAGTTCCGCAGATTTGAAGGTGGCATAACCCTCGTAATAATAGCTGTGGTCAATACCTTTCATGTATATCTCGCGACTGTCTGTCTCGCCGGTGAGGGCCTGACGCAAAACGTGCTTGATCTCGATATCGCGAATAGGGCTTCGCTCCATTGCCAGCAGATAATCCTCTTTGTCTACTTTGCTCCAATCGACGACCATACCAAGCCCCGCCTTTAGCATCTGATCAAGCCAGATGCGCGTGCTTCTGCCGTTACCCTCACGGAACGGATGCGCCACATTCATCTCTACATATTTTTCAACAATCTCATCATAGGTGGACTGCGGCATAGTATCAATATGCTGTAAAGCGGCGTCAAGATACATGACCGGTGCAAAGCGGAAATTGCCCTTGGCGATGTTCACGCTCCGTACTTCTCCGGCAAAGGTGTAGATATCGCCAAAAAGATACTTGTGAATTGCCGCCAGTGAGGAAAACTTTCCTGCTTCCAGCGTGTCCAACATACCGCTTTCAAAAAGCGCAATGGCCTTTTTCTTGCTGATGCGTTCTTCCTCACGAGCCAGCACCGCAGAATCTTCAATTCCGAGCCTGTTTTCCAGCGCCATGCGAAACGCTCCTTTCCTTCATACGCAAATCGAATATCATCTGCCCGGCAGATATAATATCAAATATTTGCCCGTGACCGCAGGACACGGACATCACCAATCATCATCTAAACCGTGTTCTCTGACGAATCGGTCGTATTGCCATTCGGGACCATCAAAGAGCAGTTCAAGAAGAGATTGACACAAGTCAGCTTTTTTCATTTTGCCAACATATTCAATTACTTTGTCACTTAATTCCTCTTGGCGTTTTTCTTCTTCCTCTTGATAAGCCATTACTTCGGAATAAAATCTTTCTGCTTCTTTGGGAAGTGCAGTAAAGTATGTAGCAACAATATGCTTACATACAATTCTTTTTCCTTCTGCGTGTGGGCAGTTGCATTTTGATTTTCTTGGATGGTCAATGTTAAGCTCGATAGAATAAGTCCTGCTTGAACTGCCTGCAACTGTTGCAGAGTAGATGTTTTCACCTGTTTCCTCAAGATTTACAACTTTGTTATCTTTGAAATAGTCATAACCTCTCCAAACGGACGCAGCACTTGCACATTCAATCAATCCCATTTTATTGCCCCCTGTCACTTATAATGAAAGGTATCATTTACCGTTATACCAATACCAAAATTCTTTCTATCGGTTATTCTTTTGAAATGCGTTTTTCAATATCCCGTTCCACCATATCTTCCTTGAAGGGAATAAATTCAAAGATGTACGGGTCTTTCATGGTCTGAACAGCAAGTTCGCTCTGGAGAGACGCAAGGCGAGTTTCAAAGTTGCTAATCTTGTTGGCAATGGCTTGCTGCTCGTACAGACCGCTTTCGATCTGATGGATCGGCACATTGCGTGACCAACCATTTTCAGCCGTTTTCTGAACATACCAATTCCGAATGGCATCGTCCGAAAACTTGTCAAGCAATACCACAATATGTCCCCACGGAATTTGTGCAACAGCCTGTTGCACAAATTCCTCGTCGGGATAAGTGGCTGCGAACTTCGCCATGTATTTCAGATTTCGCACAGAATATCCCTTAGCATCGGGGAAGGACAGCTTAATATCGGCGGCAAGATTTTCAACGAACTTGCTACCCCAGGTTTTATGCTCGTTGATAAGCCGACCGATGTTGTAATACAGTCCGATCAGTTCCTTATTGACGCTCAAAGCGGCCTTATACTGTGCGTGTTGAATTTCCTGCTTGATGTTCTGTACCAGGTCAAGGTACTCGTTGTTGTTAATTAACATCTTGACAACCCTGTTCGCCTTTACATTGGCATAGTTTTCTCCTGATATGTCAGTTCAACCGCTAATACCCGAGCATTCGTTATTCTTATGCTGTTATTATACCCCAAGGCTCCCGTTTGCGCAACCGCAATACGGCGAACCACCCTGCCTCAAATCAGACAGGGTGGTTCGTTGAGTCTGTCAAAAACCTCGTAGAGTTCGCCGCGTTAGCGGCGAAAAAATTCACATATGAAATTTCCGGCGGCAGTGTATAACGTCAATGCAAGCATTGACGTCCCGAAAATTTCTACGCTCGGCCTTCAAGCGTACTTCAAAAGTCCGAATGTCGGCCTTTTGAAGTACGCAAAGTCAGCAAGCTGACTTCCGTAGTTTT
>CAYLKH010000048.1:0-16776 GCA_964384255.1 uncultured Oscillospiraceae bacterium
GTTGCCCTTGATTGCCTCAACAGCAGTCTCAACAGCCTTGGCAATACCCTTGCGCATGATCATGGGGTTAGCACCGGCGGCCACATTCTTCAAGCCTTCGTGGATAATGGCCTGAGCCAGGATAGTAGCGGTGGTGGTGCCGTCACCGGCCACGTCGTTCGTCTTGGTGGAAACCTCTTTGACCAGCTGAGCGCCCATATTTTCAAAGGGGTCGGACAGCTCTATTTCCTTGGCGATGGTTACGCCGTCATTGGTGATAAGGGGAGTGGTATACTTTTTGTCAAGAACCACGTTGCGGCCCTTGGGGCCAAGAGTTACTTTAACGGTATCGGCCAGCTGGTTTACGCCGCTTTCAAGAGCCTTGCGGGCGTCAGCGCCAAAAATTATCTGTTTTGCCATGTTTGATTACCTCCGGATTATTCTACTGTGGCGAGAACGTCGCCCTGCTTGATAATGGTGTATTCTTCACCTTCGATTTTAACTTCGGTACCGGCATATTTGCTGAGGATGCACTTGTCGCCGGGTTTCAGGGTCATAACGACTTCCTTGCCGTCCACCAGGCCGCCGGGGCCAACCGCAACGACCTCGGCCACAGTGGGCTTTTCCTTAGCGCCTGCGGTCAGGATAATGCCGCTTTTGGTGGTTTCTTCAACCTCAACCATTTTTACTACTACTCTGTCTGCGAGAGGTACGAGCTTCATAATATTTGCCTCCTTAATAAGCTGTATCGGACTTGCCGAGCAATATACATTTGTTGGTTTTTGTCACATTTAGCACTCTTTGTCCTTGAGTGCTAACATGGTATATAATAAGCCACAAGGCAGTTATTATCAACCTGCCATCCAGACTGTTTGGGGGAAAATCTGGACAAAAATAGGGATTTGCCAAATATAGGCTTGCTATTTCTTCTGATTTCTTATTTTTGCTTTGATTTGCTTTTGATTTTGTCTGTTTTCAGTCGGCTTCGCCCCTCCAGCTCAGGCCGCTGGGATAAAACACCCGCAAAGCACCGGGCATAACGCTCATCCGTACCTTACTGGTGGTCAGCAGCTCACCGTCTACATTTACGCTGATATTTTTGTCGGCGGTTATGGTGATCTCCCGGCATTTTTCACAGGTTATCAGGTCTCCCAGCTCCTCCAGCTTACCTGCGGCATACAGACCAATGACCTGGGCCGCTTTCAGTCGTGAAACCGGCTCCACCAGCAAAACGTCCAAAAGCCCGTCATCAGGCTGAGCCATGGGTACCGGCCTGAAAGAGCCGCCGTAGCATCGTCCGTTGGCGATGCAGATAAGGGTAAACTCCTGGTCAATGGTCCTGCCGTTTATCTCGACCACATAATGCTCGGTGATGCCCCTGATAACATTGACCGCAGTCGAAATATAATATGCCATGGAGCCGCTCACCAGAGGCAGCCGCTTATACCTGTCGATCTGAGTACCCACCCGGGCATCAATGCCCACAGAGCAGATATTGGTACCTATCATATGGTTGCAGCGGATAACGTCGAACCGAGTCTCGTCAGAATCCCGCAAAAGGCGGCCAATATCCGAAAACGACGCACCCCCGTCGGAAAACAGCTTGATATAGTCGTTGCCGGACCCAAGGGGGACATGAGTTACGGCAACATTGTCAAACTCGACCGCCGCCGTGGCCACCTCGTTAAAGGTGCCGTCACCGCCGCAGGCATAGACCCTCAGCTCATCCCCCGGGGCAGCAGCCTGACGCACCATAGCCTCACCCTCCCGGGCTTTGGTGGTGACAGCGACCTCAATATCGAACTCGTCCATATATGGCTCAAGCTGAGATATTATCTCCTGAGTATGGTCATACTTTCCGGCTACGGGATTGATGATGAACAGGTGCTTCATTTTTCTTTCCACCTCTGCTGCAATTATCAAAATACATAAAAAGGTCACACTTTATCATACCGTTATAAAGCTTACGCTTTTTGTCGGCCGCAGCGCCGAAGGTACGTTCAAACTCAGTGTGAGAGGTCAGCATATACAGGCTCCATCCAGGATTTTTCCGGTACGCCTGACCGAAGGCGCGATACAGCGTCTCTGCCTCCCGGCGCTCCATAATGCGTTCGCCATAGGGAGGATTGGCCACAATGATCCCTCTGTCGGTCTTTCTGGAGAATCCGGTAGCATCGGCCTGTTCAAAGGTAATATGGTCAGCAACACCGGCTTTTTTCGCGTTGGCCCGGGCGACATCAAGGGCTTCGGCGTTTATATCGCCGCCCCAGATGCTGTACGGTCCCTTGAATTCTCTGTCCCGGGCCTCGTCGGCAGCCTCCTGCCAGACCTTTTCCTTTATCCACACCCAGTTTTGGGCATCAAAGGACCGGTTAAGGCCCGGCGCTCTGTTAAGGGCGATCATAGCCGCTTCAATGGGAATAGTGCCGCTGCCGCAGAAGGGGTCGGCAAAGTCTCCCCGGCCACGATATCTGGACAGGGTCACCATGGCCGCCGCCAGAGTTTCCCTCAGAGGAGCTTCGGCCGCAGTAGAGCGGTATCCCCGTTTATGAAGTCCCGGACCGCTGGTGTCGATCATTATGGATACTCTGTCTTTAAGTATAGTGAACCTTATCTGATATTTGGCCCCGTCCTCAGGGAAATGGTCCAGCTTATATTTCTGCTGCATCCGGGTCACTATGGCTTTTTTGATAATGGACTGGCAGTCCGGCACGCTCATAAGCTGAGACGACAGGCAATGGCCACGAATGGGGAAATTGGCGTTGATGGGCAGATAATTCTCCCAGCGTATGGCCTTAACGCCCTCGAACAGCTGGTCAAAGGTGATGGCCATGAACTCACCGGCCAATATCATCACACGTTCGGCGGTACGCAGCCGCAGATTTGCCCTGGCAATATCCGCAGCATCGCCGGTAAACAATGCCCGTCCGTTTTCCACCCGGACATTTTCGCAGCCCATTCTTTTAAGCTCGTCGCCTACCAGACCTTCGATGCCAAACAGGCTAGATGCACAAAGCTCCATAATTTCCTCCGTAATAGTTTATTTAGGGGTTAGGATTTCGGGGTTAGGGATTAGGGATTTACCGTTCGGTAGAGCGTCATTGCGAGGGGCGCAGCCACGTGGCAATCTCCCCTCCTGCCAATCAGAGCAGTATTTTGAAAACGCATCAACTGCCCTCAATGCTGCCCTAATCCCTAAATCCTAACCCCTAACCTCTAAATTATACATTATAATTACACATTTTTCTACTATTTCAGGAAAAAACATCAACTTCTCCGCCATCGGGCTTATCATATCATTTTTTAACGCTTTTAACTTGACACCGGCCCAGTGTATGAGGCACAATATAAGTAACCGAACCTCGAAAGGAGCTTTGCCGTGAAAAAGATGACCACATTCCTGCTGTGTCTGCTTCTTGCGCTGGCGCTTACCGGCTGCCAGAAGTCTCAGATCCCGGTCGATGATATGCCGGTCCAGGAAGCTACAGCAGAAAACGCCACATTAGATAATACAACCAGCACAGAAGAAAACCCACCCGCAGGCACACCGGTGGACATCCGCGAGCTTCCCCGGGAGTATGGTCAATATAAAAATCTGGATATCGCCGTAGCCGACGGGGCTGTGGTGATCGCCCATACCGAGTCGTACAATTTTGACCGGCTGGAAAGCTTTCTCCAAACCGTCGCCACCGGCGAGCCTGACTTTGTCCGCATTATCGATTACACCACTGAGGGCGACCCCATCATCACCGACTATCAGTACGACGGCGAAAGATTCACCGTAACCAGCGACAACACCCGCGACACTTTTGACTCCACCGGCATTATCACCACCGACTATTACCCCTTCCTTCTGGCTGACAACAACGGCTATCTTACCCTTTCCAACTGGTCAGCTTTCTACGGCGAAAACACCAGCTGTCCCTTCGCATCCATCAGCTTCGAAAGCAAATATACCGACCTTTTCCCCCAAAAAACCGACGACTTGACCGGCATTTTCTACTCCCCTGACGGTCAAAGCTCTATCCGCATGACCCGAGGCAGCCAGGCCGCCACCGCCGTCACCACCCATGGCAGCTTTGAATTCACTATTCCCGACGATGCCGAACCTGACCACGTGCTTTGGCCCGATGAAAGCAACGCCCTCGTTTCCGGGCTTAAGGGCGCCGACCGTGTTTACCTGTCTGTAGATCTGCAAACCGGTCAGTTTGGTCAGTGGCAGGAGATGGAATTTGCCGATATTTCCCTGCTTATCCCTCAGGCCAGGGCCATGCTTGATGGCGACGACTGGAACGGCCCCGGGTACTCAACTTTTCTGGCCACCGAACCTGTTGCCATAACTTCAGCCGATGGTATCGAAACTCAGCTGCAATACAAAACTGTGATACAGTTCGTTTTCTCCAAAAGCGGCACCCATGATACAGCATACCTTTACTACGACGAATACACCGGTCAGTATCTGGGCAAACGCTTCACAGCAGAATAAGGCAAATAAAAACCGGCCGTGTTGGAGCATAAGCTATTCCAACACGGTCAGTTTTTCATATTCATTCTTTCTCAGATGCAGCCGCCCGGGTACCAACCGGTCATCTATGAGCTGGGAAAAATAAATGTATCCGCTGCGAATGCTCAGCCCTTCATCCTCGGAAGGGACTATCTTTCCCTCGCCTTCGAATAATATCCGTCGGCTTTTGCCGCTTATAGCCACAGCAAACAGTTTTTCCCCCTCAGCCACATAAACCGTGGCCCCATTTACGGCAAAATATAACTTCTGATCAGACTGAAACAGAGTCTTTATTCCGCCGGTACGCCGGTTTACCCGTTCAATACCGGTGCTGCCATAGACGATATCGTAATTCCCGCCGCTGTCGAAGGTGGAAAACCCATAAGACAGGCCGTAAACGATCAGCAAAACCACAACAACTATTGTCGATATCTTTATCCGCCGCTTCACAGCTCCCACCTCCGGCACTTTATGACCTTATATTACACTCATACCTTGTGTCAGTGTCAATAGTTTTCTGATTAAATTCATAAATATTTCAAAAACCCCTTGACAAATGTCCTGTTATAGTTTACTATCTAGGTAATCAGTATTTACTCTTGTGGTAAAAGAAAGGAGTTCGATCTATGCCGCCTTTAGTATTATTGTGGCTGGGAGCGATCATTGTTTTTGCAATACTTGAAGCAGCCACCGCCGCTCTGGTATCCATATGGTTTGTGGCCGGTTCTGTAGGAGGGCTGATTTTGGCCCTGTGCGGCGCAGGCTTTTGGGTACAGTTTCTGGTGTTCCTTATTATTTCCGCCCTGGTGCTGGCGGTGGTAAGGCCCATAGCGAAGAAGTATCTGACCCCCAAAAAGGTAAGCACCAATTACGACCGCTGCATCGGCACCACAGCTGTAGTGACAGAAACCATAGATAATCTCCAGTCCACAGGTGCAATCAAGGTCAGCGGAGTTCAGTGGACCGCCAGATCCACTACCGGTCAGGTCATCCCGGCCGGTGAGCTGGCAAAAATAATTTCCATCGAAGGCGTCAAGCTTTTGGTGGAACCGGTATCAAATAATGAAGGAGAATAATTTATGCAACTTATAACCATTTGTGTCCTGCTGCTCATAGTGATTTTGATAGTTATCAAAAATATCTACATAGTCCAGCAGTCCAAAGCTTATGTGATCGAACGTCTGGGCGCGTTTCACACCGTGTGGGACGTGGGCATCCACTTTAAGATCCCCTTCCTGGATCGTGTGGTCAAGAAGGTAAATCTGAAAGAGCAGGTCTATGACTATCCTCCTCAGCCCGTTATCACCAGCGATAATGTCACCATGCAGATAGACACCGTTGTCTACTTCGCCATCACCGACCCAAAGCTGTTCGCATACGGCGTTGAAAGCCCCATGACCGCTATGGAGACCCTTACCGCAACCACATTGCGTAATATCATCGGTGAGCTTGAGCTGGACCAGACCCTGACTTCCCGAGACATTATCAACAGCAAAATGCGCCAGATACTTGACGAAGCTACCGACCCCTGGGGCATTAAGGTCAACCGTGTTGAGGTCAAAAACATCCTGCCCCCTACCGACATTCAAAGCTCCATGGAAAAGCAGATGAAGGCCGAGCGTGAGCGTCGTCAGGCCATACTTCAGGCCGAAGGCACCAAACAGTCTGCCATCCTGGTGGCCGAAGGCGAGAGAGAATCCGCCATTCTCCGGGCCGATGCCGAAAAGCAGGCCAGAATACTCAGGGCCGAAGGCGAGGCTCAGGCTATCGAGGCTGTTCAGCGGGCTTTGGCCAACTCTATCAAGATGCTTAACGAAGCCTGCCCCAACGACCAGGTGATAAAGCTCAAGGCGCTGGAAGCCTTTGAAAAAGCTGCCGACGGTCAGGCCACCAAGATCATCATCCCGTCTGAGATCCAGAGCCTTGCCGGTCTGGCCGGTTCTGTCAAAGAGATACTCTAAACTTCAAAAAGACAAAATGGCCTTCCGCCAATCGCGGAAGGCCATTTCATATACTCACTCACCATTCATTGAAGGAAGATATAAATCATTGATATGCAGCAGCAAGGGTTATGCTTTTATAAACGGTCAGCTTATCCACGTTGATGATCCTCATGTCCGGATCGCCCTTGAGATACCAGCCAATAAACTGGCTGCCGTCCAGCACGTCTACCTCAGGAGTGCTGTCCAGAGCATCGCCGCAGCTTAAACTCACAGAGGTATCACCCACCACGGCTCCGAACTGCCCGGCATCGAAAATGACCGTTATTTCGTTATTGCTTCCGGTGTTCTCCGGTTCCTGAGCTGTCACAGCGCCACCGGTCAAAAACACGACCGCAACCGTCAACAGAGAAATTATGGCAAACCATTTTTTCATCTTGGCTTCCCTCCAGTTATGTCAACAGGTATGCTGAGATTATAAGATATTTCGAGCCGTTTTGTCAACATAATTCTAAAACTTTTTTATTATATTTTCAGTTTGTGGCGGCGACACTGTGTCATTTAATTAAAAATCCCCCTTTTGTTACCCTTTGTCACCATCTCAGGGGGGCAAAGTGGGTAACTGGGGGCAAATTTCGGGAATTTTTGTCGAACATCTGTTCTAGTTTTTATGTAACTTGCTTCTCCTGTTTCAAAACACTGTGTCATTCGTCTCTGTGAACATGGCATCATATTCTGCCTCCGCCATAAAGGCCGCATTGCCCTCCGGCAGCACATCTCCGTTTTGCCCTGAGCCTCAGTCTTTTTCGATAAACGAAATTTGGTAAAGCCTTTTTCGGCTGTGCCGCCAGAGGTTTGATAACCTCTGGCGGCATTCTGATATTTCCTACGTCGGAAATAAAACAACCGTCGGCGAACCATATCCGATTCGCCGACGGCAGGGACTGTTTATTATCTGATCCGTGACTGCTCAGGCAATTTTTCTGACCAGTTCCACGGCTTTGGAAGCGCAGGATGCGGCATCGGGAGTGTAGGCATCAGCTCCGATCCTGTCGCAAAAGTCCTGAGTCACGGGGGCGCCGCCCACCATTATCACGACCTTTTCTCTTATACCGGCCTGTTTTGCCTTTTCAACCACCTGGCCCATTACCGGCATGGTGGTCGACAGCAGAGCCGAACAGCAGATAAGCTGGCAGTCGTTTTCCACAGCGCATTTAATAAATTCGTCGGCAGGGACGTCACTTCCCAGGTCAATGACCTCAAAATTTTTGCTTTCCAGCATCATGCGGACAATGTTCTTTCCAATATCGTGAAGGTCGCCCTCCACCGTGCCGATACAGGCTTTGCCCACAGGCTCAGCGCCTTCCTCGGCCAGCAGCGGTTTCAGAAGCTCGGTTCCAGCGTTCATAGCTCTGGCAGAAACCAGCACCTCGGGAACAAAAACTTCGTTTCTGGTAAACCTCTCGCCAATGATATTCATGCCATGCAGCAGCCCATCGTTAAGTATTTCCTGAGCTGTCAGTCCGGCTTCGATGGCCTGAGGCACCAGCGACTGGACCTGTTTTTTCTTTCCTTTTTCAATAGCCTGAGAGATTTGCATAAGCAGCTCGTTCATGGTATATCTCCTTTTATCGGCACATGGCCGAAGCTTTTGTTATTTCCTTAAAAATATACCATACCGGCCGCTTTTCGTAAAGGGGAATTTAGCGGCCGTGCTTATCATGCCCCCCGTGACCACCGCGCTGTCCGCGCCCGCCACCACGACCTTCGTGGTGCCTTTCCTCATGCTCCCGGCGATGATCTCCATGATGCCCGTCATCACGGTGATGATCTTCCTCACCGGCAAATCTCTGCTTCCAGTCCTCCATAAGCTTTTCCAGCAGAGCCGTCAGCTGCTTCTGACCAGGGTTTTCGTTCTTGGCATGGTGCATCCCCCCATATTTATAAGTATCTTTATAATAATTCATTTTCAAGGTTTGGCAA
Organism: uncultured Oscillospiraceae bacterium; assembly: GCA_964384255.1. GTDB lineage: Bacteria > Bacillota > Clostridia > Oscillospirales > Oscillospiraceae > SIG469. The sequence goes on from CAYLKH010000048.1 coordinate 8,407, forward strand.
GATGCCTGAGTTAGTTTTATTAATCCCTTGCAAAGCCAAAAAATAGGTAGTATAATTTAAGTAGAATTGAAAGTAAAGGAGAATGAATATGCACTGTAAGGCTTATAAAAACGAAAAGCTTTCCTGCCTGGGAATGGGCAATATGCGTCTTCCCACCATCGGCGAAGGCCGGGACGCCCCCATCGACTATGAAAAATCTGCCGAAATTATCGACTATGCCATGAAGCACGGCATCAACTATTATGACACAGCCTATGTTTATTTCAACGGCGGCTCCGAAAAGTTTTTGGGTACTGTGATGTCCAAATATCCTCGCGAGAGCTACAACCTTGCCACCAAGTTCAATCTGGGCGCAAATCCCGATTATAAGGCCGTGTTTGCCGAGCAGCTGTCCCGGCTGAACACCGACTATATCGATTTTTATCTGCTCCACGCCATTATGGACAACAATGCCGACGGATACCTGGAAAGCGGCTGCATCGACTATTTCCTCCAGATGAAGGCCGAAGGGAAGATCCGCCATCTGGGCTTCTCTTCCCACGCGTCGGTTCCTGTACTGGAAAAGGTCGCCAGCCACCACCAGTGGGATTTTGCCCAGATCCAGCTTAACTATCTTGACTGGACTCTCCAGGATGCCAAAGGCCAGTACGAAGTCCTGACCTCCCGGGGTATCCCCATCGTCGTTATGGAGCCTGTACGCGGCGGCCGTCTGGCCTCTCTCAGTCCTCAGGCCGATGCGATTTTGAAGCAGGCTCAGCCCGACTGGTCCGTTGCTTCCTGGGCTTTCCGTTGGCTCATGCGGCTGGACAATGTCCAGGTGGTCCTTTCCGGTATGTCCGATCTTGCACAGATCGAAGACAACGTAGCCACCTTTACCGAATATCAGCCCCTGACCGACCAGCAGGTAGAAATCCTTGAAAAAGCCTGCGACGCTTTCCGCGCCGAATTCACCGTCCCCTGCACCGCCTGCCGCTACTGCACCGATGGATGTCCCGCAGGTATCGAGATACCCACCGTTATGAGCGCATACAATAAATATAAGATCGATCCCGGCCCCATGGGTCTGCACTCCATCGGCAGCCTTGAAGCCGGACCGAAGGACTGCGTAGGCTGTGCCGCCTGCGAAGCAGTATGTCCCCAGGGCATCAAGATATCCTCCATCATGGCCGAGCTGAAAGAAGAAATGAGCAAGATGCCTCCCCGCCCGTAAGAGCGGAAAAAAAGCGCCGCACCCGCGGCGCTTTTTTGTTTAGGGATTAGGGGCGCTACCCGCAAGTTTTCGCAATACCTGGGGTAGACCTGTCATTGCGAGGAAGCCGTGCGACGTGGCAATCTCACCCCTTGCGGATATGGGTTGTTGCGTAGAGCGAAAGCCCCCCTTGCCAAAAAGGGCAACGTTTGGCTTCGCCAAACGTCCGAAGTTTTCACGGCGACAGTTGTTCGCCGTGAAAACTTTTGGGTCGAAATATTCACGGCGTAGCCGAATATTTCGGGGGGATTCTGTTCAAGTATCAAGTATGTATAAGGAAGAATCCCTCAGTCAGCTGCGGCTGACAGCTCCCTTTGGCAAGGGAGCCAAGGCGCACTATCCAAGTTTTCGCAAAACCTTGCGGGTAGCGCCCCTAATCCCTAAATCCTAACCCCTGACCCTAAACTATTGATAATGTGTTGATTCTATGATAGAATGTAATGTTGTAGTATTGTGCATTGGAGGTAAGCTTATGGTCAGTGTAATTGTTCCGGTACACAACTGTCAGGAGTTTTTGCCCCGGTGCATCCGCTCGCTGCAAAACCAGAGCTGCGCTGACTGCCAGTTTATCTTTATTGATGACGGCTCCACCGACAGCAGTCTCAGCATAATAAACGGGCTTACCCAGGGCGACAACCGTTTTATCATAATTTCCCAGCCCAACAGTGGTGTTGCCGCGGCGCGAAATGTCGGTCTTGGCGCTGCGACCGGTGACTATATCGCCTTCGTTGACGCTGACGACTATGTGAGTCCCAGCTATATCGAATCCCTGCTGACCGCCATGGAATCCTGCGGAGCCGATATCGCCATGTGCGACTATGACCGGGTCTACAAAAACCATATTCATCCCAGCCCTCTGGGCTTAAAGGCCGGTACCATGGAAGGGCTGGGGGATTGGTGGCTCAGAGGCGTTGCCCGCTCTCCCGAGCTGTGGAACAAGCTGTACCGCCGTTCGGTCATTCTCTCCTCCGGAGCCGTCTTCCAGACCAACTGCGGCGAAGACCTGCTTTTTAACCTCTCTGTTGCCGTCCACGTGCATAAGGCCGTAACTCTCGACCAGTGCCTTTATCATTACGTTCAACGCAGAGGTTCCGTTATGCGTTCTGCCGAGGTCAGCGCCGCCAGCTTTACCCTGATCGATGCATTCGCTGACCGGCTCTGCGGGAATGAGGTTTACATAAATCTTGGCCCCGCCTTTATGGAGCAGCTTTGCGCCTTTGTATTTATCTCCTTTATGCACAGCTCTCAGTCTTTTGACCAGCCCGCCCGGTTTTTTAAATCCCAGTTGGCTAAGCTGTCCGTCTGGGATGGATACCGGAGCTTTTGCAAAGCTATGGCGTCGGGCCGTTGTATGCAAGAGCTTTGCTCCAACGGTTCAGTGGGCAAAAAATTCGCCGCCTTGATGCGGATGGTTTTTCTCCCGGCTTCTATGGGTTTTCAGGGCTTAACCGCCGCCGGACTCAGCCATGTCCGGTCTATGATCACCAAAAGGACTCTGTCTGAAAGGGAGGAGCTTTTCTGATGGACACCATTAAGGTATGTATCTGGTGCGAAAAATGGGGCAGCGGCGGTATCGAATCCTTTATCGTCAACACGCTGGAGGCCATGGACCGTACCGGTCTTGATATTAAACTGGTAACTGCCCGGATAGAATCAGATGTTTTCGATCCCCGGTTGGAACGGCTGGGCATCCAGCGGCTCCTGCTCGAAGGCAACGGCTCCGATTCTGCCATCGTTCGTGGCCTGACCTCCGGGTCCGCGTTTAAGGCGCTCCTGCGCCGGGAGAATTTCGACGTTATACACCTGAACATTTACCACGGCGTTGCCATGCAGTACGCATATTATGCCGCAAAGGTGGGCGTACCCATCCGAATTATCCACAGTCACAACGCGGCCCTGCGCCCCAGTAAGTTACGATTTTTAAAGGAATTTGCCCATAAATTCGCAAGTAACACTATGTCACGGTTTGGTACCCATTACTGCGCCTGTTCTGATGCTGCTGCAAAATGGATGTTTCCCAGGTCAATTGTCTCCCGGACCATGCTTATTGCCAACGGTGTCGACCTTGACCGCTTCGCCTTCGATCCTGAGGGCAGAGCCAACGCCCGGAAGGAGCTTTGCCTGGGCAACAGCTTCACCCTCTGCTGTATTGGACGAATCTGCGCCCAGAAGAACCAGACCTTCCTTTTGCAGGTTTTTGAAAGGATTTTAAAAACAGACCCCGATGCACGGCTGCTCCTTGCGGGGGCCGACGATTCCGGCGGTCAGATAGTCCACCTTGCCCGTGAGCTGGGCGTTTATAACAGCGTCAGCTTTCTCGGAGTGACTGACAAAATACCTCAGCTGCTGTGGGCCAGCGATGCTTTCGTTCTGCCGTCGCTGTTTGAGGGTAACCCTGTCTCCGGTATCGAGGCTCAGGCCAGCGGCATCCGATGCTTTTTGTCCGACACCATAACCCGTCAGGCTCAGCTGACGCCCTGCGTCAGCTATCTTTCCCTGGGGGACGGTCCTGACCTTTGGGCGGCCGCCATTTTGCAGCAAAAGGACTTTGTCCGCCCCGACACCGCCCCTATCCTTCGGCAAAAGGGATATGACATCAAGGACTCTGCCAATCGGCTGAGCCAGATATACCGAGGTTTACATAATAATGAATGACCTGCGTCAGCTCCAGCTGACTGAACTCGAAATACTCAGGTTTTTCGATCGGCTCTGTCGCGAAAACCAGCTTAAATATTATATAGTAGCCGGTACTCTTCTGGGTGCGGTGCGTCACGGGGGCTTTATCCCATGGGACGATGATATTGATGTCGCCATGCCACGAGCCGATTTTGAGCGATTCCAGACCCTGATGACCTCCGGCGACTACAGCCCTTACTTTTACCAGTGCCGGGCCACCGAACCCAACTATGCCTTTGGTTTTTCCAAGCTTCGGCTAAAAGGCACCGCCGTGTGCGAAAGCTATCTGGAAAACGTCCAGATGGAAAAAGGCGTTTATATCGACATTTTCCCCCTCGACCCCTGCCCCGGCGGACTCCCGGGCAAGCTGATGTTCAAGGCGGTCGAGGTCATAAGCTGCGCCATGATGACCCGCTCCGGAATGGACTTCATCTGCGGCTACCGCAAAAAACTCATGCGCGCCCTGTATCATCTGCTGTGTCTGCTGCCTCTGAGTGGGCTTGACCTGCTGAGGCGCTTTACCGTTAAACTTTTCGGGCTTTTCGCCGGGAGCGGGCTGTATTGCACCGTGTTCGGCTGCCACGGCTTCCCCGCCGAAACCTACAGGTCCTGCTGGCTTGGCAGCGGCGCTGAGATACAGTTTGAAAACATGACTGTTTTTGCCCCCGCCGATCCTGATGCCGCCCTCAGAAACATGTATGGCGACTATATGTCACCGCCGGAGAACAAAACCGGCCACTTTGACCTTGAAAAAACTCTGCTGAACGGAGAAACGATATGAAAAAAGTAATTACCTATGGCACCTATGATCTGCTGCACTACGGTCACATCAACCTTCTGCGCCGTGCAAAGGCTCTGGGGGACTACCTTATCGTAGCCCTTTCCACCGACGAATTTAACAGTGAGAAAAAGGGCAAGCAGTGCTATTTCAGCTACGATCAGCGCAAGCAGCTGCTGGAAGCCGTGCGCTATGTTGACCTGGTCATCCCCGAAAACAGCTGGGATCAGAAGATAAGCGATGTTCAGGAATTTAAGGTCGACGTTTTCGCCATGGGCAGCGACTGGGAAGGCAAATTCGACTTCTTGAAGGACTACTGCGAGGTGGTTTATTTCCCCCGTACCCCTGAGATATCTACTTCGCAAATCAAGCAGCAGCTGGGCAGTAAGGAGCAAACCAATGACTAACGACCAGGCCACCGCCCGCCGGGAACGGTTCGAAAGCTTTAAATCCAGCTCCCGCCTATGGCGCATTGCGAAGAAGATATATCACTCCATCCTGGACAAAACCAATAAGGTCGATCCCAGGCTGGTGCTGTTCGATTCCTATTTTGGGGGCAAATACGCCTGCAATCCCCGGGCGCTTTATGAGCAGATGCTGGCTGACCCCAAATACGCCGACTATCGCTTTGTCTGGGCCTTCAAAAAGCCCGCTACCCATCCTGAACGCTACCGTCAGCACCGCCAGTCTCTGCCCGACCATCAGCGGACGAAAACCGTCAAATACAGCACTATACCCTATCGCCGCCTGCTGATGAAGGCGGGATACTATATTACCAACTCCATCACCCCGGAATTCATGGAACACCAGCCGGGCCAGACCATCGTCCAGACCTGGCACGGAACTCCCTTAAAACGACTGGGCTGCGACATTGAGGTAGACGGCAACGAGAATATGTCCATCTCCGATATCCACCAGCGCTATATGAGCAGAGCCAGAAAATACGACTACTTCCTTTCCCCTTCGGATTTCTATACCGAAAAGCTCACCTCTGCCTTTGCCCTGGACAAGGCCGGTGTGCAGCACATTATCCTTCAGCAGGGCTACCCCAGAAACGATTTCCTTTTTAACCACACTGAGGCCGACGTGGCCCGTGTCAAGGCCAAATACGGCATACCCGATGGCAAAAAGGTCATCCTTTATGCCCCCACCTTCCGGGATAATCGTCTGAACGACCGGGATATGCCCCAGATACCTCTGGATTTCGACAGGTTGAAGGCCGACCTGGGGGACGAATACGTTATCCTTTTCCGCACCCATTATCTGGTAAGGGGCGAGGTGGATTTTTCTGCCATGGACGGTTTTGTACTGGACGCCATCGCCGAGGAGGATATCAACGACCTTTACATCATCAGCGACATTCTTGTCACCGACTATTCCAGCGTTTTTTTCGACTTTGCAAACCTGAAGCGTCCTGTTATCCTTTTCCCCTTTGATTTGGACGAATATGAAGGTCAGATCCGCGGCTTTTACTTCGACATCCGCAGCCTTCCCTTCCCTATCGTTATGAATCAGGCCCAGCTTACCGACGCTGTTAAAAACCTGAATTTTGAATACAGCGAAGCCTATCGGGCTTTTAACGAAAAATTCAATCCTCTGGAAGACGGAAATTCCTCTGCCCGTGTTCTGGCCGAGGTATTCAAGGAGGAGCAATGATCCAGCGTATAAAAAAACACAGCTTCCTTTTTACGGAGCTGGTCAAACGAGATTTTAAAAAGAAATATAAGCGCACCATTCTGGGCGTGTTCTGGAGCGTGCTGTCTCCTCTGCTCAGTCTGCTGGTGATGAGTCTGGTGTTTACCCAGTTCTTTGGCCGCAACACCCCTCATTACACGATCTACCTGTTTTCGGGCAACCTGGTTTTCTCCTATTACAAAGAATCCACCAACAGCGGCATGCAGTCTCTGGTGACCAACGCCAGCATTTTCAAGAAGATAAATGTCCCAAAATATATGTTCCTGCTTTCCAAAAACGCATCGTCGCTTATTAATTTTGGCCTGACTCTGGTAGTTTTCTTTATCTTCGTGGCGGTGGACGGCATAGCCTTTTCCTGGCGTTTTCTGCTTCTGCTTTATCCCATCGCCTGCATGGTGCTGTTCAATATGGGCGTGGGGCTGGTGCTGTCGGCTCTGTTCGTGTTTTTCAAGGACATCCAGTATCTGTACGAGGTTTTCACCATGCTGCTGATGTACTGCTCCGCCATATTCTACACTATTGACGGCTATTCCCCCCAGGTCCAGATGATTTTCCACTGCAACCCGGTGTTTGTTTATATCAACTATTTCCGCCAGATACTTATCTATGGCTCGGTCCCCTCAGCCGCCTATCATCTGCTGATGGCCGCCTATGCAGCCGTAGTTCTGGCTTTGGGATTTTACATTTACAAAAAATACAACCATCAGTTCCTTTACTATGTTTAGAGGTGCCAAATGTCACAGACAATGCTTAAACTTTCGGATGTTTCCATCCGCTATATGACCGGCGACTTCAAGTCCATCGGGCTTAAGGAATACGTAGTTCGCAGGCTTTCGGGCAACTATCATGTCAAGGATTTCTGGGCTGTCAACGGCGTATCCTTCGAGATACACCAGGGCGAGATGCTGGGCATCGTAGGCAAAAACGGTGCAGGCAAATCCACTCTTTTGAAGGCTGTCAGCGGTATTATGGAACCCACCCGGGGCAAGGTCACCCTTAATGGGACCGTTGTGGCTCTGCTGGAGCTGGCCTCCGGATTTGACAACGAGCTTACAGTCAGGGAAAACACCTTCCTTCGTGGCGCTTTGCTGGGATATACCCGAAAATTCATGGAAGATGCTTATGACGACATAATCGCCTTTGCAGAGCTGGAAGAGTTTCAGGATCGCGCCTTTAAGCAGCTGTCGTCCGGTATGAGATCCCGTCTGGCCTTTGCCATCGCCAGCTTTGTCCAGCCCGAAATACTCATTCTCGACGAGGTTTTGTCAGTGGGCGACGGCGCTTTCAGAAAAAAGAGCGAGGCCAAGATGAAGCAGATCCTGGCTTCCGACGCCACCACCATTCTGGTTTCCCATTCTCTTGAGCAGGTGCGGGATCTGTGCGACAGGGTCCTGTGGATGGACAGGGGCAAGCAGATAGCCTTTGGCGAGACTCAGGAAGTTTGCGACCGGTACGAGCGTTTTCTGGATACCGGCATTATCGAAGCATAGCCTGATCCCACCGGTCAAATCCGCCCGCCTTCCGTATAGGTTTATTACGTTGAAAAAAGCTCTTGTCCATTGGACAGGAGCTTTTTCTATACCGCCTTCCCCACGCTGATTATTCAGCAAAAGCAGAACACGAATCGAAATATCCCTCGGATGTGAAATAATGACCTGCCGGTCATTGTGAAATTTGATGCTGGTCGCATTTCGTTTTGTAAATAAGTGATAAGTGATGTCGCAGTGCTGTGATAAGTGAGGCGATGCGTTCCTCCCACGCGCCGAAGGCGTGCATCACGGGCGAAGCCTGCATCACGCACGAAAGTGCGCATCACGTTCCGAAGGAACGCATCACTCAAAAAACCTTCGTTTGCCTGGTAGACAAACGAAGGTTTTTTGTTGGAGCAGGGTACGGGAGTCGAACCCGCCTCCGAGGCTTGGGAAGCCCCTATAATAGCCGATATACTAACCCTGCGTCTGCTACTTCATTA
>CAYLKH010000049.1:0-16677 GCA_964384255.1 uncultured Oscillospiraceae bacterium
CGGAATAGGTTTCCCAGCCGTTGGCGTCGGACTCGATCATCCAGTTGTCGCCGATATGGGTGTAGATGATGATTTCGTTCTCATGGTCGAGGGAGATGATTCTGGTCAGCTGGCTCATAGCACGATGGGACATGCCGCTGTGATGCATGGGGCCGTCGTTGGTCTTCCAGGTGATCTGAAGAATACCATCTTCGCGCTTCATGTCGGCAAAAGCCTTGAACCATTCTTTGTACTCGTCAAACTTGGGAAGCTTGACATAATCAGCCAAAGGTCTGCTCATAGTAAAGTGTCCTCCAATATGTAAATAATAATACAGGATAAGCAGATGGGAAAACGCAGGCAAAGGTTTGCATACGTACCTTATTCTACATATCCATCATTCTGATAGTAATATTAACACTATTTTAAAATATTGTCAAGCAAGGTCGATGACTGTGCAAGGTGAATATCCCACAAAAATGCGGCCGTTTATTCTTCCATTTTTTCCAAAACGGCATTATGTGATAATGAGGAAAACTGAACTGTTTGCATTTTCTGGTTGCATGATGTTTTTTGCCGTGGTATCATAGTTGTGAAGAAATGTTGAAAGGAATGATATTATGGCAATCAAATACCAAAACCTGACTAAACCCCTTAAGGTCAGAAACACCCTGCTCAAAACCCGCTTTGCCTATCCTACGGCTCAGCCCCATTTTCTCCAGGGTCCCGAATCCTATCCGGCGGACCCCGTGGTCAGCTTCTACTGCTCCCTGGCTAAAAACGGCGCTGCGTTTTTGCTGTTCCACGATCTGGCCAACGATTATCAGCGTACTATGGGCGGATGGGATACCGGCCATTTTGCGATGTATGACCGATATGACAAGGGCGCGCAGAACTATTTTTCCCATTTCTGCCACATGGTCCACTTCTATGGCGGCAAGCTGTGTACTTCCCTGATGCTGGATCTTGATACCAACTATACCGTTAACGAAAACGAACCCCAGCGTGGTCCCGGCGGTCCCGGCCCCATGTCATTCAGCGGCACCGATTTGACCGAAAGCGGCCTTGAATTTGCTTTCGGCTCTCTTATTGGACCCGAGGGCCAGGAGCCTAATATGAAGGGCATCGGCATGCAGGCCACCAAGACAAAGTTCTTTGATAAAGAGGCTATGGACGAATACATTGACGCAGTTATCGAACGCTGCGCCTTTTATAAAAACATGGGCTTTGACGCGGCCATGATACCCACTGAATATTGCATCCAGTTCTATAATCCTGCAACCAACCACCGGAATGACGAATTTGGTGGCAGCGAAGAAAACCGTCTGCGTTTTTCCCATTATTTCTTTGGCCGTCTGCGCAAGGCGCTGGGAGACGATTTTATCTTCTATTGCGGCGCACCTGTGGGCGGTGGTCCATTCGGTGGCGGAATGAGCATGGAGGATGCCGCAAAATGGCTTATTGCCATGGAGCCATATATCGATATTCTCAACATCCGCAGCGCCATGGGCGATGGCCTGATGGAAGACGAATGTGACTGCTGTCCCGGCGCCGATAAGGCTGCTGAGCTTAAGGCTCTGGGCGTAACAACGCCTATTGCCGTATCTACTCCTTATATGGATCTTGACAAGCTGGATGATGTTATTGGTTCCGGCAAGGCCGATATTATCCTTTCGTGCCATATGTTCCTGGCTAATGAGAATCTTGGCGAAATTCTTAAAGAGGGCAGAGGAGAGGACCTGAACCCCTGCATCCTGTGTCATGCCTGCCGCGGCGTAAGCTGGCAGGGCGAGTGGATGAGCCATTGCACCATCAACCCCGAAATGGGCATGGAATACAGAGTCGGAAAAATGATCGAACCGGTCAAAAAGCTCAAAAAGGTCGCCATCATCGGCGGCGGCCCCGGCGGCATCAAGGCTGCTCTGTGGCTGAAAGAAAGAGGCCACACTCCTGTGATCTACGAAAAGTCTGACTGTCTTGGCGGCCAGATCAAGCTGACCAGGGATTGCGATTTTAAGTGGAGACTTACCCGTTATTGGAAGTTCCTCCTTAATCAGGTCGAAAAGAACGGTATCGCGGTCCGCCTCAACACCGAGGCCACTCCCGAGATGATAGAAGCCGAAGGCTACGACGTTGTTATCGCTGCCACCGGCGCCACTGCCAAGGCTCCGAAAATCGAAGGCGCGGAATCAGCTAAATGGAATGCCATTGACGTATTTGGCCACGAAGCCCAGCTGGGCAAGAAGGTCGTTGTGGTCGGCGGAGCTTCTACCGCAGCCGAAGCCGCTATTTATCTGGCCCGCTCCGGCCACGAGGTGGTTGAGGTATGCCGCAAGAACATTGTGGCTTATGAGCTTAACCCCATCCGCGAACGCGGTAATGTCAACGAGCTGTCCGTCAAGAGCGGTGTAAAGCATTATCGCTGCGCAACTACTAACAAGATCGAGCCGGGTAAGGTATATATCACCGACAAGGACGGCAACGAGGTCGTTCTGGAATGTGATGATGTGGTCGTGTCCGGAGGCATGGAGCCTAATCGTGACAGCGCTATTGCATTCCACGGCTGCGCTCCGGAGTTCTACACCATTGGCGACTGCCATGCCGCAGGTAATATGCGCAACGCAATTTACGACGCATATTCTGTTGCAATGCGTATCTGATCAATATAACAGATTAATTGGGGCCGTAAAAACCATCCCGGTTTTTACGGCCCCAGAGTATTGTACTTTTACTTGCCGAGGATCATGGCGGTCAATGCCATGGGTTCAACGATGGCGCCGTCTTTATACACGCGCATATTGCCGCTGGCGATCTCGTCAATAAGGATGACCTCGTCGTTGTTATAGCCAAATTCAAATTTGATATCGTACAGGTCAAGACCTTTTTTAGCCAGATCATCAGCTACTATCCTGGTGATTTTCAGAGTCTGCTGCTTCATGTCGTTGAACATGGACTGGCTCATGATACCAAGAGCTTCCAAACCTTCGGAGGTGACCAGGGGATCGCCCTTGGCATCGTCCTTGAAGGTAGTCTCAACATAGCCGCCTGCCAGAGGAGTGCCGTCTTCGATGTAGTCGCCATATCTGCGAATAAAGCTGCCGGTGGCCTTCAGACGGCAAATGACCTCAAGCCCTTTTCCAAAGACCTTTGCAGGCAGGACCTCCATGGTCGCGGCGTCAAGGTCTGCGCTGACATAGTGAGTTTTGATGCCCGCCTCTTTCAGAAGTTCGAAGAAATGGATCGAGGTTTCAAGATTTGCTCGACCAATGCCTTCAATGGTTAGACCAACGGTGTTTTCGCCGGGATCAAAAACGCCGTCTTTTCCGGTACAGTCGTCTTTAAAAAGAAGCATTACGTTACCGTTTTCAAGCTCGTATACGTTTTTGGTTTTGCCTTCGTAGATCTTTTTCATGTTTGACCTGTCCTTTCAGTTTATATGCTCGCAGAGCGCTGTATAAGTAAATCATAATATATTTGTATCACAAAATTTCCCTCATGAAAAGATGTGATTATGCCAAATAAGTAAAAATAATCAGGGCTAATATAGTGGATTATGGCGGCAGTCAGCAAAACTGCTCACAGTCGGCGAAGTTGCGGCATATTCTGGCATATAACAGATGTAAGGAGATGCTGATGGTAAACTGGTTTTCGAGCCTGCCGCCATATTTTCAGGCACTGGGAGCGACCCTGTTCACCTGGGCTGTAACAGCCCTTGGTGCGGCGCTGGTTTTTGTATTTCGAGAAGTAAAACGGACGGTAATGGACGCGATGCTTGGATTTGCGGCAGGAGTTATGATCGCTGCGTCCTTCTGGTCGCTTTTGTCGCCGTCGATCCAGCTGGCGAACGCTGTTGGCCTGAATCCATGGCTGACGCCGTTGGTGGGCTTCTTGCTGGGGGGAAGCCTCCTGTTTGTGGGGGACAGAGTGTTTTCAAGGGTCCAGCGGAAAAAGAACAGCGGTGAGGATATGGGGAGCGCAAAACGGTGTTTAATGCTGGTAAGCTCCATAACTCTCCACAATATACCCGAAGGAATGGCGGTGGGTGTTGCCTTTGCATCCGCAGCTTATGGTCTTGAAGGAGCGACCGTAGCTGCCGCAGGGATGCTTGCGTTAGGTATCGGACTTCAAAACTTTCCCGAAGGGACTGCGGTCAGCGTTCCCCTGAGGCGGGAAGGGATGAGTCGGGGAAAGGCGTTTTTCTTCGGTCAGCTCAGCGGACTTGCAGAGCCGGTTGCCGGGGTGGCGGGAGCCTGTCTGGTGCTTAGAGCAAGAATGCTCCTGCCATATATGCTGGCCTTTGCCGCCGGAGCAATGATCTATGTTGTCGTTGAGGAGCTTATCCCGGAAAGCCAGACAAACGACAAAGAGGATGTTATGGCTTTCTTTACGCTTATTGGTTTTTCGGTCATGATGGTGATGGATGTTGCATTGAGTTAAAGGTACCCCCTGACAGCTGCCATAAGGCTGTCAGGGGGAAAGCTTATTCAACGTGGATATGGTTATGAATGTGGTCCGGGCAGTAGCAGTAATAACCGTTGCATTTTGAGCAGTAACGAAAATCCAGCTGGGGATATTCGGTGTCGGTTTTGCCGCAGATATAGCATTTGTGACGATAGGCTTTTTGACCGCCGGAGGAATAGACCTTTGCACTTTCTGCCCAGTTGGGACCGGCCTTGCTGTTCTGGTTTTGGATATCGTTCATCCGGCGGCGGAAATTAATGCTTTGCTTTGAGTATTTGAGCCTTGACGAGCTGACCATGCTTTTCATTTGTGGCCAGAAGAATATCACATAGTTCAAGAGGGCAAAAATCGGCAGCAGGTTTGACGGGAACGTACCGCCTACGATCCCCAAAATGGTCAGCACCAGATAGGCGACCGCAAGGTATTTCATCTTGATGGGGATAATGAAAAACAGAAGCACCCGGTTTTCCGGGTATAATGAGGCATAAGCCATAAACAGGGAAAAGTTGATGTAAAAAGCGGTTGCATAGGCATTGAGTAAAAGGGCGGCCACTGAGGTCAGCAAAACGCCGGTGAAATAAAAAATGTTGAACCTGAATGTTCCCCAGTCCCGTTCAAGTATACGGCCGATTATATAATAGAAATAAAGCTGGATGGCCAGAAACAGTAAACCACTGGTGTCGGGTATAAAAATGTATGTTACCATACGCCAGATCTGGCCGCTGAGGATCTTGGACCGGTTATAGCACAAAAAGCTGTATATAGCTCCGCTGGGGTCGATATATGAAAACAGATATACAATGGCAATACCGATGGATATAAACATCATCAGGTTGGGGATGCCCTTATTATAATTGCGGGAGCAGAATCGGTCGAACCGCTGATAGAGCTTGTTCAAGGAATTTCCTCCTAAAAAATCGTTTGACATTATTGTAGTGCCACAAACCGGTATTGTGGTTAATGATTTGTAAACAATGGCATCAATGTGGCTCTTTAATTATAGCATAAAATGTGTTAATATTAAACCACTAACGATATATGGAGTGTTAAAGATGACAGAAACAGAACTGGTTCGCAGCGGCGTTATGAAAATCAACTGGGTCAGAGACTTTATGCCGACTCTGGAAGGAATACGCAGGCGTTTTGAAAAGGAACGTCCTTTCGAGGGTAAGCGGGTCACCGTATCGGTACACATGGAAGCCAAGACTGCGTATCTTTGCCTTGTTCTGAAAAGCGGCGGAGCAGACGTTCGAGCCACCGGCTGTAATCCACTGTCTACCCAGGACGATGTGGTTGCCGGACTCCGATCTCTTGGAATTCCGGTTTATGCAAAGCACGGAGTTTCCAACGAAGAATATGAGGCCCATCTTGTCCAGGCGCTATCTCATAAGCCCCATCTTATTATTGATGACGGCGGCGACCTGGTCGGCCTGCTTACCGGGAGCCACAGCGAACTGGCCGAAAACCTGATTGGTGGCTGCGAGGAAACCACTACCGGTGTCCACCGCCTTCGTGCCAAAGCTGCCGCAGGCACGTTGCCCTGGCCTATGATGAACGTCAACGATGCCAAGTGCAAGCATTATTACGACAACAAATACGGCACCGGCCAGTCTGTATGGGACGGTATTATGCACACTACCAATCTGCTGGTGGCCGGAAAAACCGTTGTCGTAGCCGGTTATGGCTATTGCGGCAGGGGAGTTGCGATGCGGGCCAAGGGCATGGGCGCCGATGTTGTAGTGACTGAGTGCGACGCGGTAAAGGCGCTGGAAGCTGTAATGGATGGCTACAGAGTGATGACCATGGACGAGGCTGCGGCAATCGGCGATATTTTTGTCACTACCACCGGATGTAAGGACATAATCACCCGGAGACATATGGAAAAGATGAAAAACAACGCCTTTTTGAGCAATGCGGGACACTTTGACGTTGAGATAAACAAAAACGATCTGGCAGAGCTTAGCGTTGAAAAATACCTTCGCCGCGAGAATATCGAAGGCTATGTTCTTAAAGACGGGCGAACCCTTAATCTCCTGGGTGAAGGACGTCTGGTGAACCTTGCGGCAGGAAACGGCCATCCGGCAGAGATAATGGACATGAGCTTTTCTGTCCAGGCCCTGGCCATGGAATATCTGCTCAATAATGGGCAGACCATGGCTCCCGGGCTTTATTCCGTACCCGATTCCATCGACGAGGAGATATCTGCTGTCAAGCTGGTCGCTATGGGCATAACCATCGACAAACTGACCAAAGAGCAGGAGGAGTATCTGGCGCAATAACGCCGGAGAAATAAAAAATGGAAGCAAGAAAACTGCTGGATGCCCTGAAGATCGCCGAAAGGTTGAAGGACGCTACCCGTCATTGCTACACTTCCGGTGGACGTCACGAGAGCGTTGCCGAGCATAGCTGGATGATGACCCTGATGGCGCTGCTTTTAGAAGACGAGTTTCCCGAAGCGGATATGGACAGGGTCATAAAAATGTGCATTATCCACGACCTGGGAGAAGCATTTACCGGAGACATTCCCGCCTTTGACAAGACGGCGGCCGACGAAGAAAAGGAAGAGCAGCTGCTGCTTGAGTGGGTCGGCTCGCTGCCCGAAAAGCTGTCATCCCAATGGATATCGCTCTATGACGAAATGGCAAAGAGAGAGACGCTGGAGGCAAAAATCTATAAGGCTATCGATGGCCTGGAAGCGGTCATTCAGCACAATGCTTCTGACCTGTCTACGTGGATACCCATTGAATATGAACTCAACCTGACCTATGCCGAAGACAAGGTGGATTTTTCAGACTACCTCAAGGCTCTGCGGGCAGAGATAAAAAACGACACGTTGACAAAACTTCATCGAAATCGCGACAGCGATGGTATCAGCTATTGACATATTGATTATTTCTGATATAATCCATATGTTAAACACAATTAGACCTTATCAAGAGTGACGGAGGGAGCGGCCCTGTGAAGTCCGGCAACCTGCCATGCAAGGTGCCAAATCCGACGATGGCTCATGCTGTCGAAAGATGAGGATGGATGATATTTCAAGCTCCGTCCTTGCGGCGGAGCTTTTCCGTTTGTTTTTCTTGATACCAAAGAAAGGAGACGCTGTTATCAGCAAATAATTATGAGCAAAAGAATCTTTACTTCCGAATCTGTTACAGAAGGGCATCCCGACAAGGTGTGCGACCAGATATCCGATGCCGTGCTGGACTCTATCCTGGCTCAGGACCCTGCTGCCCGAGTTGCCTGCGAGACTATCTGCACCACTGGTATGGTGTTTGTAATGGGCGAGATATCCACCAAATGCTACGTTGATATTCCTGCCATCGCCAGAGAGACTATCAGGACCATCGGTTATGATGATCCTTCCTATGGGTTCGACTACAAATCCTGCGCCGTAATGAGCGCCATCGATGAGCAGAGCGCTGACATTGCTATGGGCGTTGACGAGTCCCAGGAGATAAAAGAGGGCGCTTCTGATGCAGCCGACCTTATTGGTGCCGGTGACCAGGGCATGATGTTTGGTTTCGCCTGCGATGAGACTCAGGAGCTTATGCCTGCGCCTATTTCCATGGCTCACAGCCTTGCCAGAAAGCTTTCTCAGGTGAGAAAGTCCGGCGAGCTTAACTGGCTCCGCCCCGACGGCAAAAGCCAGGTCACTGTTGAATATGGTGATGACGGCGCTGTTAAAAGAGTCGACGCTATCGTTCTTTCCACCCAGCACAGCCCCGAAATCGGCATAAAGGAACTGAGAGAGGGCGTTATGGAATCCGTTATCCTGCCCACTATAGACAAAAAATATATCGACAAGGACACCAAGTTTTACATCAATCCCACCGGCAGATTCGTTATTGGAGGCCCTGTTGGCGACAGCGGTCTTACTGGCCGTAAGATAATTGTTGATACCTACGGCGGCTACGCCAGCCATGGCGGCGGCTGCTTCTCCGGTAAGGATCCTACAAAGGTCGATCGCAGCGCCTGCTATATGGCCCGTCACGTTGCCAAAAACATAGTTGCAGCAGGTCTTGCCAAAAAATGCCAGATCCAGGTGGCTTATGCCATCGGCGTTGCTCACCCTGTTTCCGTTCAGGTCGAAACTTTCGGCACCGGCGTAATGGACGACGATAAGCTGTCTAAGCTGATAACCTCTGTTTTCGATCTGCGTCCTGCAAAAATTATCGAATATCTCGACCTTCGCCGCCCGATCTACCGTCAAACCGCTGCTTATGGTCATTTTGGCCGCACAGACATTGACCTCAGCTGGGAAAGGACCAATATGGCTGATGTGCTGAGATCAGAAGCAGGCAGGGTCTGAGCCATGAAAAAAATCACCGTAATGGGTTGCGGGTATATCGGCCTTCCCACAGCCGTCACATTCGCTCAGGCGGGATACTCAGTTTGTGGAGTTGACGTCAGCGAGGAAAAGATTAATATATTGTCAACCGGCAGGGCATATTTCGACGAGCCGGGCTTGAACGAAGCGCTTAAAGACGCTATGGACAGAGGGCTTTTGACCTTTTCTACTCAACCGGCAGCGGCTGATGTGTATATCATTTCTGTGCCAACTCCCTGCGTTCCAACTCACGATGGAAAGTTTGGCTGTCAGCTGGATTATGTCCGTTCAGCTGCCCGCATGATCGGCTCTGTAGTGAGAGAAGGGGATCTGGTGGTCCTTGAATCCACCTCACCTCCGGGAACCACCAGAGAGGTCAGGCAGATAGTTGCCGAGGTCAGTGGACTTGATAAAGACAGCTTTATGATGGCCCACTGCCCTGAAAGGGTTATCCCCGGAAACATGCTCAAAGAGCTGAGAGAGAATGACCGCATCATTGGCTCCGAAGATCCTGAGACTGCCGAGTATGCCCGGGAGATATACCTGCCAATTTTGACAAAGGGAGATATCAAAACTACCGACGACCTTACTGCCGAGCTTTGCAAGCTGGCAGAAAACACCTATCGCGATATCAATATCGCCTTTGCCAACGAGCTTAGCCAGGTTTGCGACAAGCTGGGGATTGATGTGTTCGGCCTTATTAAGCTGACCAACTGCCATCCCCGTGTCAATATCCACAGCCCCGGTGTCGGCGTTGGCGGCCATTGCATCCCCGTAGTACCCTGGTTCATCCACGAGAAGTTTGAGGACGACACTGCCCTTATCCTACAGTCGCGCATTATTAACGACGACCGTCCCAATTGGGTGGCTGACAAGGTAAGTCAGTTTATTGCACCCCCGGCAACAGTGGCTGTGTTGGGCATGACCTACAAAAACGACACCGACGATCTGCGTGACAGCGCTGCTATTGTGTTCGCAAACATACTCAAGGAGCGGGGATACAATGTTATTTGCTGCGAACCCAACGCCAGAGGCGAGGTATCAGGCTTTGAGAACCTGCCGCTGGACCAGGCATTGGAAAAGGCATCGTTCAGCGTTATAGCTCTGGCTCACAGGGAGTTTGTGGCCGCGAAGGACAAGATCGCCGCAGTTCCTCATTACGACTGCGTTGGCCTGCTGAGCTGATATATTCAAAAATTGCGCACAGTGTATCCGCTATGTTTACTATGTAAGATTCCGGATACGCTGGGCGCTTTTTTGTCATTGGCCACATATGGCACAAAATTATATCTGCCTCGATATCAGAAAGGGCAAAACGCTTCGACGCTGTATCCAACGAATCCTGGGGATGGGTCCTTATGTGGGTCGAAGGCGCGTAAAGGTCATTCCGATATAGATAAAAATCGTGAAGCATGGCACCTCTGACCGTATCAACTACCCTCAGCCGAAACAGGCGGGCTGCATACCAGCATAATCTGGCGACTCTGACACAGTGGTCAAACCGGGATATGCCGTTGTGATGGCAAAACCCTTTGAGCTTTTGATATTCCGGGTCTGATATGATATCGCTGATTATTTCCTCAAAACCGGGGTCAGCGCCCCAGTTGACTGATTTTTCAAAATGCATAAAAAAACACCTCCGGCACAGGCTTCATATTAGCCCTGTCCGGAGGTTATTTCAATGGTAATTGCATCCAGTTCTTCAAGAGTCATGGTCAGGTTTAAATATTCTAAAAGAGCATTTGCGGTCATGTTCTTTGGTAAAGAAAGCTTTTGCTGAAGTGCCTGACGTTTGGCGGTGCTGCCTGGACCCGAAAGGCCAAGCCGTAAAAAATCAGCCTTAGTGATAGTCGGCCGTATGGTGGACGGAGCAGAATTATCCACAAAGGTTGCTCCGGCTTTTTCCAGGGCGGTCATAAGAACATCCGGGGTCATGCCCTCAACTCCCAGCTTGCCTTCTTTACTGCCGTGAGCCTTACGCTTTTCTTTGCCGTATATATCCGGTATATATGCGTGTTTGATCTTGTCTTTGGGCAGGCTGCCTTTAAGATAGTTTCTTATGACAAATCCGGCTCCGTCTCCGTCGGTCAGTATTATCAGTCCATACCTGTCCGCAAGGGTTCGGAGCAGGGCCAGCTTTTCCCGGTCGTTGAATATGCCAAAACCGGAGGTTTCGATGATAGTGGCGTCAACCATCTGGCGCAGGGTGTTTTTGTCATACCGGCCCTCGACAACGATAACTTCTTTAATTAGTCTCATTTTCAGCCAGCTCCAATATCAACATTTCCAATTGCAGTTGTTTGTCGTATCCGGTAGATTTCATTTTCAGGTCGGTTTCGGCGCAAAGTATCAGCGCTTTCCGGCACCACCCCATGGAAAATCTTCTGGACGCACCTATTCGCAGTTTGGTGGCATAGGGAGAAAGCCCCCACAACTTTTGCAGGAAGGCCGCATCCTTGCCGGCTTCAAGAGCCAGCTTCGCAGTATACAGCTGACGAAGCTGACCGCCCAAAACCGAAAGCAGGGAAATGGGTTCTTCCTTTTTTTCGACCAGTGTGTGAAGCTTTGTAAGAGCATCGTTGAAGCGTTTTTCGGCAATGGCGTTAGTCATATCAAACACAACAGCGTCCACGGTTGGTTCTACCAGCTGGTCGATATGAGATCTGGTGACCCGGTCTGCGGTAAAGGCTGCCAGCTTTTCGATCTCCTGATTCAGGCTTGTCATCAGGCCGTCGGATATGTCTACCAGATATGATGCATCAGAACGGTCGATGCTTCTGCCCAGCGTTTTGAACTTTTTTACGGTCCAGGCGGTAAGCTCTGCCTGAGACTGGGGGTCAAAGCAGACCCACACGGCGTATTTGTCCACAGCGGCAGACAGCTTTTTCAACCTTCCGTCCGCCTTATAGGTTATGGTGTCATAAACAAAGACGACGCAAACATAGTCGGGGAGGTCCTGGATGATCTCCATAAAGCGGTTTCGGTTTGCTTCGTTCATACCAAAGATATCAAAATCATTTACCAGGATCATCGTTCGGTCGCTCATCATGGGATATGTGTCGATGGCAAGGGCCAGTGCCTCCAGATCCAGGGACGATCCATTGAAATCGTGAAAGTTAAATGCTTCGCAGACCCCTTCTACCAGCAGCTTATGGAGCTGATTAACACAGTATTGCCGAAGGTAGCTTTCGTCTCCGCTGAAAATATACAGGCGGTCTATATTGCCGCTGTCAAGGGCGGTTTTCATGTATTTATAGTCTTTACCGGTTGATTTGGCCATGTTGATACCTATTTTCTAAAAGTGATATTGCCCAGCTCATCTGTCCGCATTATGTCCACACCAAAGGATTCGAGACGATAAAGAGCCTCCTCGGTGGGATGACCGTAGTTGTTGCTGCCCACTGAAATGATCGCGTCTTCCGGCTCGGCAGCTTCCAGCAGCTGCTGACCGGTGGAATATTTTGAACCGTGATGACCAACCACAAGAAGCTCAATGTCGGAGATGCCTTTTTGAGAAACCAGCTGGTTTTCCATGTTTTCATCCATGTCGGCTGTAACCAGTATATCATAATCCTCGTAGGAAATCACCATACTAAGACACAGCTCGTTACTGCTGCTGCCGTCCAGAGGACCGAAAAGGTCGATACCGGACGAACCAAAAGCGACATAAGTATCGCTTGACAGGACAACAGTCTCGCAATCGTTGGCGCTGGCGGCCTGAATTATCTCCTGCCGCAGCCCGGACGTATCTTCGACATCCGGGATAATAACAGTATCTACATCGTAGGTGTTGATAATATAGGGAACATATTCTGCGTGGTCGGAGTGATAGTGGGTAACGATAAGTACGTCTATATTGTTGGAATCCAGGGAACAGAGATAGCTGTCCAGAGCGCTGTCGGGTGATTTTGTACCTCCACAATCGATAACGACAGTGTCGCCACGGGAGGTTGCTACCAGACACTGACCCTGCCCCACATCCAAAGCCGTAAAGGACAGATTCGTTTCGTTCACATACATCATATTTGAAAAATAAGCGGCAAAAAACGCCAGTATGCAGGAGGCTATCTGGACATATGGCCGTTTGATTTTCAGTACAACAGATAATATGACAACGACATAAACGTAAATCAGCCACAACTTGTAGAAAATAACGTTGACAGAAACGGTCGCAAAGGGGATCTTGCACATCAGCGGGACAACTGCGCTTATATAGCGGATAAGAAGCACGGGGATGTTGGACAATACTGAACCCAGGCCAAACCACAGCCACGCAACAGGCAGAATGACCATCCCTACCATAAAGCACAGACTAAAGGCCCATAGCGTCAAAAGGTTGGACAGGGGAGATATAACACATACTGAGCCGAAGCATATCGCAAGTATCGGCGAGGTCGAAAGCATAACTCCAAAACTGGTGGAAATCGAGCTGAGAATAAAGTTCAAAACGTATTTAACCAGTTTGGTTGACTTGATTTTAATACCATACAGCCTCGTCACTATTTTTCTGTCTTTAAGCCATTGGTATATGGACGGAGTAAACAGGGTAATACCGGCGCAGCAGGCAAAGCTGAGCTGAAAGGCAGCGTTGGCTATGACAAATGGATTCACGGCCAGTAGCACAAGCATTGCCAGGGAAAGGTTTGTTATTCCGTCGCTGTCCCGGTATAACAGAGATGCCGACATGGACATGATGTACATTATCGAGGCTCTGCAAACCGAAGGGGTAAAACCGTTCATGGCAGAAAAGAATATTATAACAGGGAACGCTATGGCGGCGGTCAGCCTGCGCCTTATTGCCAACAGGGATATAATGCTCACCAGAAAACCGATATGGAGGCCGGAAACCACAAATATATGGGTCAGCCCCGCTGTTTTCATCTGAAGCAAAAATGTGTCGGAAACATACTGATCATCGCCCAAAAGCAAAGCTCTCATAAAGCTGCTTTCATATTGGGGATAAAGCCTGTCCAGCATATTGCCCATAGCGTGGGCAAGCTTCGCGGGGTAAAATCTGACTGGAAACTTTTCCGGTCGATAAATGTTTGGCTGGTCCGAAGTGGAAGCCTTAAGGGTATAGCCGTTGGAATAATAGATCAGAGTAGATTCGTTATAAATGGTGTCGGCTAATTTGACCTTTGCGTCAACGCTGACTACATCCCCGGGAATAAGCTCAACATCATTGGAATAGAAATATAGCAGCGATTTCCAGCTTTTGCCATCGATGACGATATTGGCCTGCACCTTTGTGCCATACCCCAAATACTGGCTATAATCTGTGACCAGGGCGGAAATATGCATATCCTTGCCGTCGTATTTTTCGGCGGGTTGACGGAACAGCCTGTTGTATCCGGAATACCATGTCAGCCCAAGAGCAGAAGCCAGAAGGATAATGATCAGACGCTTGCCCAGATCGTTTTTGAGCATATATCCAATGCTGCTCAGTACAGCCAGTCCGACGGCTATGTACAAATCGTATTCAGTTGGAAGAAAATACACAGCCAGAAACACGGCGGCCGCAAAGGAAAACGCAAAGGTTGCAAGCTTTCTCATGGCTCCAGCTCCCGTAAACAGTATAAAAAAGCTGCCACTTCTGGTGGGTGGCAGCTTTTTTGGCTTGGTTAGTTGAACTGATCAAGGGTTTTGCCGCCCAGCACATGAAAGTGAAGGTGGAAAACGCTCTGGCCTGCGGATTCGCCACAGTTGGAAACAACACGGTATTCTTCGATACCCTGCTGCTGGGCGATTTTGGGGATAACTGAGAAAATGTGACCGATAATGGAGCAGTTGTCTTCGCTGATTTCGGAAACAGAGGACAGATGGAGCTTGGGTATCACAAGGATATGAACAGGCGCCAGGGGAGAAATATCCTTAAATCCATAGCAAAGCTCATCCTCATATACTTTGGTCGAGGGGATGTCTCCGGAAATTATGTTGCAAAACAGACAGTCAGACATGGTACGCCTCCTATTTTTTAACGTGTTCTTCCACAAAGTTGTCGACTATGGCAAGGGCATTGTCCAGCATGACCAGATCTTTGCCGCCGCCCATAGCGCTTTCGGGCTTGCCGCCGCCGCTGCCGCCGCAGATCCTGGTGACAGCCTTGATAATGTCGCCTGCACGGATACCGGCAGCCACAGCCTGCTTGCCGCAAACGGCGTTGAAGGTAATTTTTCCATCAGTTACAGAGGACAGAACGGCAACAACAGTTTCGTCTTTGTCGCGCATAAGGTCGCCCATTTTGCGAAGTGCGTCGCCATCCATGTTCTGCAAGGTCGCGGTAACGACATTAAGACCTTCTACCTTCTTGGCTGCAAAGAGGAAGCGTTCTGCATCAGACATAAGGAGTCTGGATTGCATCCGGTCGGCGCTCTGACGAAGCTCTTTCATTTCGGCCATGAAGGAAGCCGCCTTCCGTCCCAGTTCGTCGGGAGTGGTTTTGAGAGTGTCGGCCACACGACGGATAAAGCGGATGCGTTCCTCGCTTTGCTCAAGATAGGCTTTGCCGGTCACGGCTTCGATACGGCGGACACCGGAGGCTACAGAGAACTCGGAAACGATTCGGAAGGGTCCGGCTTTTGCGGTGTTGTCAAGATGGGTACCGCCACAAAGTTCGATGGACTTGTCGCCCATTTTTACAACACGGACAATATCGCCGTACTTTTCGCCGAACAGAGCCATAGCGCCCAGCTTACGCGCTTCGTCAATGGGCATTTCGGAAACGGTGACCTCCATACCATCGAGGATATAGTCGTTGACAAGGGCAGTCACCTGAGCAAGCTCTTCGGCGGTGATGGCGGAAAAATGGGTAAAGTCGAATCTCAGGTGGTCAGGCTCAACAAGGGAGCCTGCCTGCTCAACATGGGTGCCAAGGACCTCGCGAAGCGCCTTCTGGAGCAGATGAGTAGCGCTGTGGGCGCGCATAGTGGCCTTGCGGCGCTCAACGTCGATCTCGGCGCTGACAATAGAATCGGCGTTCAGCTCGCCTTCGATTATTTCGCCAACGTGGAGGAACTTGCCGTCGCCGGTTTTCTGAACGTTGGTGATCTCGATTTTCAGACCGTCGGCAGTAATAAAGCCGTGGTCAGCTACCTGGCCGCCGCTTTCGGCGTAGAAGGGAGTTTTATCGAGGACTATGGTTGCTTCCTCTCCTGCATAAGCGGTGGCGCGAAGCTCGCCCTCAACAGCGATGGCAAGAACCTTTGCGTCGGGTTCGGCAAAAGAGGTGTAGCCGGTAAAGCGGGTAGTAATAGATTTGTCAAGCCCCAGGTCAGCGGATGCCCAGGCAAGGTCGCCAAGAGCGGCTCGGGCAGCTCTTGCCCGTTCCTTCTGCTCCTGCATCAGCTGGGCAAAGCCGTCCTGATCAACGGTCATGCCTTCTTCTTCGGCGATTTCAATGGTCAGATCGATAGGGAATCCATAGGTGTCGTAAAGACGGAAAGCATCGGCTCCGGAGAAAACGGTTTCGTTTTTGGCTCTGTGTTCAGCCATAAGGTCGGAAAGTATTTTCATGCCGCCGTCGATGGTTTTGGCAAAGCTTTCCTCTTCCATGGTGATAACTCGTGTGATATAATCCTGCTTTTCAACAAGCTCGGGATAAGCGGTTTTGTTTTCGCTGATGACAGTGGCGCAGACCTTGTAGAGGAAAGGCTCATTTACTCCCAGCAGCTTACCATGGCGGGCAGCTCTGCGGAGCAAACGGCGGAGAACATAACCGCGGCCTTCGTTGGACGGGAGAATACCGTCACCTATCATAAAGGTGGCGCTGCGGATGTGGTCGGTTATGACCCGGAGAGAAACGTCGATCTTGCTGCTCTGGCCGTAAGTAGCGCCGGTGATCTCGCTGACCTTGCGGGTTATGTTCATAACGGTATCAACATCGAACAGAGAGTTGACGCCCTGACATA
>CAYLKH010000050.1:0-16608 GCA_964384255.1 uncultured Oscillospiraceae bacterium
CCTTGACGTCCGAAAATTGCTTCGCAATTTTTTGCGACCCCTACGATGCAAAACGCAAGGTTGTACGCATAACGCAACAGCTCAAATTCGCAACGGGTGAGATTGCCACGTCGGCCTACGGCCTCCTCGCAATGACAGTTCTATCCAAGTTTTCTCAAAATCTTGCGGGGTGCGACACCTATGGAGTACAAAGTACGAGAAGGTAATCAGCAGGCCGCCTGTAGGCCGGGCATAGAACGAAAATAACTATTCCTTCCTGGGTAACCGACGGTCAAATCATGAACAAATCATGGCCGGATAATTTTCCGCTCTGCTGCCCGGAATTGACTTGAAATAAACCAATTATTCCTGCGTCAATTCCGATTGCATAACGAAAAATTATCTCGCCCATGCTTCGCCCCTGATTTGACCATCGGTTACCTTTGCGGGCAGATTCTTAAGGGCGCAGCCCTTAAGCTGATTGCATTGGGTACTTTTCTGTTCAGTGACAGAAAAGTACCCCGCCGGCGGCCAACGTCAAGGCTCTGCCTTGACGTCCGAAAATTGCTTCGCAATTTTTGCGACCACTACGACGCAAAACGCAAGGTTGTACGCATGATGCAACTATGTGGCGTTTTCCCACACTTTCGCGCCTTTGGCGCGAATGAAAATCGCGGAGCGATTTTCCGGGTCGTCGAGGACGCCGACCCCTACGGGTGGTAGCGCGACGCTGTGCGCATAACGCAACAGCTCAAATCCGCAACGGGTGAGATTGCCACGGCGGCAAGCCTCCTCGCAATGACAGAAGGGGGCTTACGCTCCTCGCAATGACAAGGGCGGGACTATCTGTTGTCTGTTATCTGTTCTTTGCTGAACAGCTTGGGGATGGCGTGGTCTGCCAGCTCCTGATAAACGTCGCCCAGGCTGATGGTGGTCCAGACACCGTCCTCGTAGAGTATATTACCACGGACCATGGTCAGGCACACGTCGTTTCCTGTTGCTGAATATACAAGGTTTGAGATAACGTTGTGGCAGGGTACCATATGGGGAGCCGACAGGTCAATCATAATAAGGTCGGCATCGTAGCCCACAATGATCTGACCGCATTCGTTTTCGCGGCCCTGGGCCTTGGCTCCGCCAACGGTAGCCATTTTGAGGGCATCCCATGCGGTGATGCAGGTGGGATCGGTGTTAACGCCCTTGTGGATAAGGGCGGCGGCGTTGATCTCGCGGAACATATCGTGGTTGTTGTTTGAGGCTACGCCGTCGGTACCCAGAGCGACGTTTACTCCTGCGTCCAGCAGCTTTTTCACAGGGGCGACCCCGCTGCCCAGCTTCATGTTGCTTACCGGGTTGTGAGCGACCGAGGCTCCCCGGTGAGCCATAAGGGCTATATCCTCGTCCTCTACCCAGACGCAGTGAGCGGCGGTCACGGGTACGTCAAAAACTCCGTGACAGTCCATAACGGCGGTGGGGGTCAGCCCGTGACGGTCAATGCATTGCTGATGCTCAGAGGAGGTTTCGCTGATGTGGACCTGCATACCGGCCCCGACCTCTTTGGCATAGGCGGAAAGAGCCTCCCACAGCAGGTAGTTGGAGGTGTATTCGGCGTGGATGGACATATCAATTTTTATACGGCCGTTGTCGGCTTTATGCCATTTTTCAAAAACCTCGGCGGCTTCGGAGCAGCCCTGATGGGTGTCGAACCGGAAATCGTCGTCCAGAGGGTCGGTAAACAGGGTGCAGCTGCGGGAAATATTGGCCTTTATGCCGCTTTCCAAAACGGCCTGGCAAATGTCGTCGCAGAAATAGTACATATCTGAAACCGACGTGGTGCCGGTACGGATAGCCTCGGCAATGCCCAGCAGAGTCCCGCATTTGACTGCACGGCTGTCAAGCCGGTCCTCAACGGGGAAGATATAGTCGTTAAGCCAGGTTTGCAGATCATAATCGTCGGCATAGCCCCGCATAAGGGTCATGGGCAGATGGGTGTGGGCATTGATAAGACCGGGCATAAGCACCTTGCCCCGTCCGTCAATGACACGGCCGGCGTCGCCGGGATCCTTGCGGCCAATATAGGCGATCTTTCCGTCGCTCACTGCCAGACAAACGCCGTGGAGTACAGGCGCTTCGTCCCGCATGGTGACCAGAGTTACGTCTTTAAACAGAATATCGTAGGACATATTGTTTCCTCTTTAAGCGTTCTTGATATCAGTCCAGGGACGAGCCGCAGCTTTTGCAAAAACTGTCGTCACGGCTTACGGTTTTGCCGCAGATGGGGCAGGTCTTTGCGTTTTTCAGCCCGTTCATCTCTTCTTTGACAGCTTCCAGCTCGGCCAGCTTTCCGTCGACCTCGTAAAGCAGCTCTTCCAGCTCGCCCTCAGAGGGTTCAAGCCCCTTGTGGGTGTCGTAAACCAGCTTGCCGATGCTCTGCATCAGGCCGTCTACGTCGCTTTCGAGGTCGAAGGCTTTTTTACTCAGCTTGGCAGACTGGGCGATCTCGCTGCCTTTGCTTTTGGCGGCATCAATGCCCTTACCGGCGGCGGCGCCTGCGGTGAAGGCGGCGGCTTTTGCTCTGTTCAGGACTTCGTTAAGTTTATCGTTCATGGTAGTCATCCTTTCAAATCAAGTTTGTTCTTTTCGTCCAGTATTTTTTCGATATTGGTTATATACTCTTTTGGATATTTGGGGTTTGTCTGCCGCAGGAGCCTGCCGCCGGGCAGGACCACCTTGGTGCTGGCGGCTCCTCCGCAGCTGACAACGGTGTGCAGCTCTTCCATCATACAGATGTTGTAAAGATTGTCGTGGCCGGGTTTTGTCCAGCCCACGTTTTCAAAGCTGCCGGACATATACTTTTGCCGATAAAGGTAATATGGCTCATAACCCGCTTTTCTCAAAGCGGCTTCGGCGTGATCCAGCATCCGCCCGACCTCCTGACCGGTGGGGATAACTCCCCCGTTAAGGTTCAGCTCCGAGCCGCGCTTGATGGAAAGGGTGTGGACCGTTATGTTCTCGGGGCCGTAGGCGATAACCTTGTCCAGTGAATCGCAAAAGCCATCATAATCGTCGCCGGGAAGTCCGGCTATCATGTCGGCGTTAACGGCCTCGAATCCCTGCTCAAGGGCCAGCCGGAGCGCCGCTTCGGTCTGGGCGCTGGTGTGGCTGCGGCCCATAAGCTTTAATACGTCGTCCCTCATGGTCTGGGGATTGACACTGACCCGGGTCACTCCCAGCTGCTTAAGGACGGCGAGCTTTTGGCTGTCGATAGTGTCGGGCCGCCCGGCCTCAACGGTAAACTCGGTCAGCTGAGACAGGTCAAACTCCTGACGCAGCTTTTCTATAAGCTCCTTAAGCTGGGCCGCGCTGAGGGTGGTTGGGGTACCGCCGCCGATATAAATGGTGCGGACTGCCCGACCGCAGTCGCTTATTCTTCTGGCGACGGTTTCCAGCTCCCGGTGAAGCCCCTGCAAAAACGGGGGCAGCAGCCCGGCCGAGCGTTCGATAGAATGGCTGACAAAGGAGCAATAGGTACAGCGGGTGGGGCAAAAGGGTATGCCTATATAAAGGGAAAGCTGGTCCGGTTTGAGACTCCGGGCTGCTTTGACGGTGTGTATCCCGGCCTCGACGCAAAGACGGCTGCGCCGGGGAGTAACGCTGTAAACCTCTCTGAGCATTTTGTCGGCACTTTTTTCGGTCCCGTTTTCTGCCAGAATATGGCGGGTAACCAGCTTGGTGGGGCGAACGCCCGAAAGAGCGCCCCATGGGGGAGTGCTGCCGGTCAGGGCGCAATATGCCCGGAAGACGGACTGCTTCACCAGTCGCTGCTCAAGCCTGACGCGGCTGTCCCTGTCCCATTGTTCTCCGGGGGCGGCCGCCCGGGCAGAAGCAGTGATCGTCTTTCCGCCCAGCGTCATGCGGCAGGTGGCGGTAAACAGCTTTGGCCCGCGAAACAGGGCGGACACAGCCCCGTCTTCTCCCGATGCGGGAGGGCCGTCCACCATCGACGGCTTGTTGTCGGGCATAAGAGCCAGCAGCATCTGGGTGGCGGCGTATTCATAGGTGTGGCCTTTAAGATATAGCTTCATTGGTTCAGCGCTTCGATCACGAAGGGGTTGGTCATCCGTTCCCGGGAAAGAGAGGTGGGACCCATATGGCCGGGAAGCACGCGCCAGTCACCTTCCATTTCTGCCAGCCGTTTCAGCGATGCCAGCATCTGCTGCCAGCTGCCGCCGGGAAAATCCGTGCGCCCGCAGGAGCCGGCAAACAGGGTGTCGCCGGAAAACATGACGTTTTCGCACAGCAGGACGCAGGAGCCGGGAGTGTGGCCCGGGGTGTTCATGACCTTGAAGGTCAGGCTGTCCATGGTCACGGTGTCGCCCTCGTCATAATAATTGGCGATGTCCTTAAGGGTCGTTCCCGAAAGGTTGTCGGCAACGTCCTTTTCGTTTATCCAGACCGGAGCGCCGGTGGCTTCGTGGAGGGGCCTTACGGCTCCCGTGTGGTCAAAGTGGCCGTGGGTCAGGAGAATAAGCTTTGCCGTCAGACCCTCGTCCTTCAGGGAGCGGAGGATATAATCCTCCTCTGCACCGGGGTCGATAACAACGGCGTTTTTGGTAGTCTCGTCTTCGACGATGTAGCAGTTAGTTTCGTAATCGCTTACCGGAAGAGAGTATATTTTCATGGCGGTGGTCCTTTCTGTTGTTGGGAAACAGGGGTCAGGAGGTAAATAACTGGCCCCTATTTAACCAAATCGTTGGAATCGATTATCAGAGTTATGGGTCCGTCGTTGACGCTCTCCACCTGCATGTGGGCGCCAAACTCCCCGTGCTGGGGCGGGAAACCATTGGCCTCGCATCGTTTTAAAAACCCTTCATAAAGGGGGATAGCCAGCTCTGGTGATGCCGCGCCGAAAAAGTCGGGCCTGCGTCCTTTGACGCAGCTGCCATAAAGGGTGAAGTTTGATATCACCAGCAGACTGCCGCCTGCGTCCCCAAGGCTGACGTTCATCTTTCCGTTTTCGTCTTCAAAAACCCGAAGACCGCAGATCTTATCAGCCAGCTTTTCCGCGTGCTTCATATCGTCCTGGGGTCCAACACCCAGCAAAACCAGAAATCCTCTGCCGATCTGGCCGTTGACCTTTCCTTCGATGGTTACGGACGCGGAGGATACTCGTGTTACGACTGCTTTCATTACTTGATTTCCTTTCTGGAGGATTCAGGATATGGGGGTGAGAAATCGGTGAGTGGAACAGGCGCGTTTGCAGGATGCGCCGCTTATCCGCAGGGAGCGGGATCGCCGTATTGCCCGACCCCGGGATCGTTTATCCGCTGGTACGCTTGACGGAGCTGACACCCTTGATATTTGCCAGCAGATTTTTGGCGCTGCGCAGCTGCTCAAGGTCCTTGACCTCGATAGACAGGTGGATAAGGGCCATGCCGCCTGTTACGGATTTTGCCGAGATCTCGGTGGTTTTGACCTTCAGGGTGGCGATAGCCGTGGCTACGTCAAGGATAAGGGCGCTGCGGTCCTGGGCAACGATCTCCATGGAGGTGGTAAAGCTTTCCCGACCCGCATCGTCGGCCCAGCTGACCTTTACCCAGCGGTCAGCCTTTTCGGGATCGTCGGCCTCGGCGGCGTTGGCGCAGTCTCTGCGATGGACCGAAACGCCGTAGCCTCTGGTGATAAAGCCCACCACCGGGTCGCCGGGTACGGGGGTGCAGCAGCGGGCAAATTTGATAAGGCAATTGTCCAGCCCTTCGACGATGATGCCTTTTTCGTTCCTGGCTTTTTTGGGCTGGGAGACCAGCTTGGTGGGGGATTTTTCCCCTTCTCTGGCCTGCTGGAGCTTGTTGATACGGATAAGCTCGTCTCTTACCCGATTGACCGCCTTGACAGCGGTCAGGCCGCCGTAGCCTATGGCGGCGTACATATCGTCCATGGTGCCGAAGGAGATTTTTTTAAGGATGTGGGGCAAAACGTCCTTAGAAGTCAGGGCTGACGGGGAAATGCCTGCCCGCTTAAGCTCGGCCTCAAAGCTGGACCGGCCCAGAGCAACGTTTTCTTCCCGCTTTTCCCGCTTGAACCATTGTTTTATCTTGTTCTTGGCCTGATTGCTTTTGCATCGCTTCTGCCAGTCGCGGCTGGGACCCTTAGAGGACTGGGAGGTGGTGACCTCGACTATATCGCCGTTTTGAAGCACATGGTCAAAGGGGACTATCCGGTTGTTGACATTGGCAGAGATCATGTGGTTGCCGACCTCGGAATGGATGGCATAGGCAAAGTCGATAGGGGTCGACCCGTTGGGCAGGTTGATGACCTCGCCCCGGGGAGTGAAGACAAAAACCTCGTCGTCGAACATATCGACCTTAAGGGAATGGATATAATCCTCGGGGTCCGCATCCTCCTGACCCTCCAGCAGGCGGCGTATCCATTCCAGCTTTTCCTCGCCCCCCAGGCTGCCGGAAATGCCTTCTTTATATTTCCAGTGGGCGGCAATGCCGTATTCTGCGGTATTGTGCATTTCCTGGGTGCGTATCTGGACCTCAAAGGGGATACCCTCGCTGCCGATAACGGTGGTGTGGAGACTCTGGTACATATTGGGCTTGGGGGTGGAGATATAGTCCTTAAACCGGCCGGGTACCAGCCGGAACAGGTCGTGGATATGGCCCAGCACATTGTAGCAGTTGGGGATATCGTCTACTATGACCCGGAACGCACACAGGTCATATACCTCGTCAAGCCCCTTGTTCTGGGAATACATCTTGCGATAAATGCTGTAGATATGCTTTATCCGGCCATAGACCTGGGCCTGGATCCCGTGTTCCTCAAGCCGCTGGCTTATCATGCTCTGTATTGTGGACATAAACTGCTGATGGGTCTGGCGGCGCTGCTGGAGATAGTCGGTTATCTCCCGATAGCCTATGGGGTCAAGATACATCAGCGACCGGTCTTCCAGCTCCCATTTTATCTTCTGCATACCAAGACGGTGGGCAAGAGGAGCGTAGATCTCCATGGTTTCCAGAGATTTTTCCTTTTGCTTGACCTCGCTCTGGTAGTCCATGGTGCGCATATTGTGGAGCCTGTCGGCGATTTTGATAAGGATGACCCGGATGTCCTTGGCCATGGCCATGAACATTTTTCGCAGGTTTTCCATCTGCTCCTCTTCCTGGGAGGTATAGTTTACCCGGGTCAGCTTGGTGACGCCCTCCACCAGCTCGGCCACGGGTCTGCCAAACATTTTTGAAATATCGTCAAATGTGGATTCGGTGTCTTCTATACAGTCGTGCAGCAGGGCGGCGACGATGGAATCGGTGTCAAGCCCTATTTCAGAAACTATTTCTGCCACATGGATAGGGTGGGTTATATATGGTGACCCGTCCTTTCTGAGCTGGCCTTCATGCATGGAATCGGCATATCTGACCGCCTTTTCGATGCGCTCCATGTCGGCGCTGGGGCTGTTTTTTCTAATGCAGTCCATCATTTCGCTTATGCAAAGTGCCGCGTTTTCCATATATCCACTCCCTCTCTCGATAAAGTTTTAGTTAATGGACCATCAGGGGCTGAACGCCCCAGGTGACCGGTGATCAGAGGCTGCTCAGATCCTGCTTCCTGTGTCCTGGGATGCTGCGGCTTTCAGCCTGGCCAGCAGCCGGGAATCGCCCAGATCGATCTTCGTTCCGCTGCCGGTAAGCCTGATTTTCATACTGTTCCGGGTCATGGCCAGCCGGATCAGGCCATGCTCGGCAAAAACGTCGAGACAGACTCGCAGCCGCCCGGCAGGAAAGTCCTGGCCATAATATCGGCTGACCTTTCGGGCCAGACAGCCCCATTCGTCGGACAGCTGATCTTTTGAGCTGTGGCTTTTCATGTATCGCCAGAGGACAACAAAGTCCGCCCGCTGAGGCAGCAGCTGAGCTGCTTCGTGAGGGGCAGGGGCTTCCAGCCGCTGATACAGGCTGACCTGACGGCTGAATTCCTGCCGGGTAGCCTCGTCGCAGCGCACGTCGGTCAGCAGCAGCTGGACGGAACGGGAACCCCGGTATTCGTTGATCTGGGGGCAAAAAGCGACCTCAATGGTATCGCCCTGGGCGATAGCCGCCTTTTCGGCGTTGACCGAAAAGAAAATTGCGTTCAGCACCCGCGCACCCTTAATAAGCTTCAGCTTAAGGTGGCGGCCGCCGCCGACTTCTGTCAGCTCGTCAACGTAAAGGTCCTTCATATAAAGCAGCGGCTTGGGGCTTCCGCAGCCGCAGGGTTCCAGCCTGTCAAGCTCGGCGGTGTTGCTCAGAGTGAGCAGTCCCGGGTCACGAAGCTCAAAGTCCAGCTTAAGGCTGTGCTGGGATGCGCCGCCAAATTCGAGAGCCAGCTGACACATTTTTTCTCTAAACGGCTCTATCCGGCTTTTTTCGATGGTAAAGCCTGCCGCCAGCTCGTGGCCGCCATAATTGCTCAGCAGCTGGTCGCACTGCTCGAGGGCTGAAAACAGGTTAAACCCGCCGAAGCTCCGGGAGCTTGCCTTGCCCTTATCCCCGTCTAGACAGATGAGGAAGGTGGGGCAGCGATATTCCTCGGCCAGTCGGGATGCCACGATGCCTACTACGCCCTGATGCCAGCTTTCGTCAGCCAGCACGATGGCGGCTCCCGGCGGGTCCGTGGTGAGCCGGGACACGGCGGTTTTGTAAATATCGGCCTCGACCTCCTGACGCTGACGGTTAAGGGCGCACAGGGCGGCGGCAAAGGACGCGGCCTCCTGGTCAGTCTGGGCGAAGAACAGCCCCGTGGCCAGCTCGATGCGTCCCATGCGCCCCGCTGCGTTTATCCGGGGGGCCAGAGTATAGCCAACTGACGAGACCGTCAGGCTTTTGCTGTCCACATTGGCTTCTTTGATAAGCATTCTTACCCCGGGGCGGCGGGAGTTTTGCAGGGACCGGATACCCCGCTTTACCAGATAACGGTTCTCGTCCAGCAGGGGCATAACGTCTGCCACAGTACCCAGACAAACCAGGTCGCAATATTCGTCCACCAGCTCATCGAGCCTGTCGGGTCCGGCTATGGCGCAGACCAGCTTAAAGGCGACCCCCACTCCCGCCAGAGAATCGAAGGGATACTGGCTGCCGCTTCTGTGAGGATTGACCACCGCCACAGCGGCGGGAAGCCCGTCTTTACATTCGTGGTGGTCGGTTATAACAAGGTCGATGCCCAGACCGGCAGCATAAGCAGTTTCTTCGATGGCGGTTATGCCGCAGTCGACCGTTACGATAAGGCTCGCTCCGCTTTTGCTCAGGGTGTCGATGGCCTGGATGTTAAGGCCATAGCCCTCTTCGATCCTGCCGGGTATATAGTGGCTGCATACTGCTCCCTGCTTTTTGAGAAAATCGGTCAGCAGGCAGGTGGCGGTTATGCCGTCGACATCATAGTCGCCGTAAACCACGATGTGTTCTTTGTTTTTTATGGCCTGTTTTACTCTTGCTGCCGCTTTGTCCATATCGGTCAGCATCAGCGGGTCATTAAGGTTCATCTCGTCAGACAAAAACTCCCGGGTCTTTTCCGGCGTGTCTACCCCGTGGCTGCATAAAACAGCTGCCAGCAGGGGCGAAACGCCCGACCGAAGCATTTCGTCGTATCTGCTTTCGTCGTATCCCGCCACTATCCAGTTGTCGTATTTCAAAACTACACTTCCATAATTATTGCATTTTTTATTATCGAATTATTATATCAATTTTTGCTCACAATGGCAAGTGCTAATACAGCGGGGACATCACGGTGAAAATCGCTTACGACCGTCAGCATGGAAACGTTCATAGTATTCCGGGCGGCGATCCGGCAACTTTTGCCCCCGAGGCCAACAGATTTCTTGACACTTCGATTTAAACATATATAATTAAGGCAGAGTCGACCAACCTGTGGACAAAGGTCTTCGTACCTTTGTCTACAGGTTGAGGGGAACGAACTTAAGCTCGCTCCTGCCGCTGCGGCGGGTTATTGAACGCACTGGCTTCCTTTCCGCTGCGGCAACTTTATACCTTTATCTACAGCCTGAGTCGATCAGTTCGTTTATCCTGCATATCCCTTTGGCCCGGCCATCAGGCCGTGCCGTTACGCTCCCGGTCGACAGGAAGTCTTTTGGAGGAAGAATGTATGAAGCAAAACGCCTATCCCCATGTTTTTCAGCCCCTGACTGTCAGAGGGCTTACCCTGAAAAACCGGTTGGAATACTCCCCGACCGTTGTCCTTAAATGCAATGCCGACGGCACCATGAGCCAGGATATGCTGGACTTTATGCAGTGGCAGGCCCGGACCGGAGCCGCCTGGGTGACCGTGGGCGATACTCCCGTCACCCACGACGATACCTCCCACTGGCTTTGCGAAATGAATGTCTGCGACGATATGTGTATCCATGGCATGAACGCGCTGGTGGAGCAGTGCCGGAAAAACGGCGCGGAGCTTAGCGTTGAGCTGGCCTATGCGGGACGGGGAAACCGCGCTCCCAGGGACGGAACCCCTACGGCGGTGGTGTCTGCCGAGCGGCCCCTTGACCCTGACGACAATGTACGCACTATGACCCGGGAGGATATGGACTATCTGAAAGAGCGGTATGTTGACTGCGCTCTGCGCTGCAAACACGCGGGATTTCGGATGATAATGCTCCACTGCGCCCACAACAATTTCCTGGCCCAGTGGCTCAGCCCGGACTCCAATGTGCGCACCGACGAATACGGCGGCAGCCCTGAAAACCGCCGCAAATATCCCCTTGAGGTAATAAAGGCCGTTCGGGAGGCTGTGGGCAACGATATGGTCATCGAGCTGCGGGTATCTGCTGAGGAAAAGATCCCCGGCGGGCTGGAGCTTGAGGAATCCATCGCCTTTATGGAGCTGGCTCAGGAATATGTGGACATTATGCATGTTTCTCAGGGGTCTATTTTCCACCTGTCCGCACGATATACTATTCCCACATATTTCCGTGAGCCTCATAAACCTCTGAACACCGGGTATTCCGAAATTATCAAAAAACGCCTGCATATCCCTGTGGCCGTGGTTGGTATGATAACCACCCTCGAGGAAGCGGAAGAGATCATCGCTTCCGGCAAGGCGGATATCGTTGCCATGGCCAAGAGCTTTATGGCAGACGGCGATCTGGTCCACAAAACTCTGGCAGGTAAGGCCGACAGAGTTCGCCCCTGTACCCGCTGCGACCTGTGCGGAAACGCAAATACCTGGGGTACATCCATGAGCTGCGCCATCAACCCCCGCTGCGGCGTTTATGGCCAGATCGAAAAGGTTGCGGAAGCGGACCGCAAAAACGTTATGGTCATTGGCGGCGGCCCTGCCGGAATGATGGCGGCTCAGACCCTGGTCAAGCGGGGACACAACGCTGTCCTTTATGAAAAAACCGGCAGGCTGGGAGGACTCCTTAACGATGCCGCCCTGGTCCCCTTTAAGCAGCTGATGCGGGAATATGTAGCCTGGGATGTCCGCGAAACCATGGAATGTGGCGCGAAGGTGGTTCTGAACACCGAGGTCACTGAGGAGCTTGTTGAAAAAGAAAATCCCGACGCTATAATCGTCGCCACCGGCTCCGTATATATGACTCCGCCTATCCCCGGTATGGAAAACGCTCTGGCGGTGCGGTCAGTGGATGCCCACGAGGTACCCTGCGGAAACAGTGTGGTGGTCTGCGGCGGCGGCATCACCGGGCTGGAATGTGCGCTGACCCTGGCGATGGAGGGTAAAAAGGTCACCGTGGTAGATATGCTGCCCAGGGATCAGTTTGTGGCTGAAATGCCCATTTTTAACAAAGCTGACCTGATGGCCCAGCTGGAGGAGCTGAACGTTGAGCTTTATGGTTCCCAGCGTATTCAGTCTATAGAAAACGGAGTTAAGACCCTGGACGAAAAGGGTAACGAACGCTTCTTCCCGGCAGAAAGTGTGGTCAATGCTCTGGGGGTCAGGCCCGAGGATGCTCTGGGAAAAGCCCTTTTGAAAAAATACGGCAGCGTGGACGTGATCATGGTGGGCGACTGCACCGCAAAGGGCGGAAACTATTATCGCGCAAACCACGAGGCTTACGACGCAGCAATGCGTATTTAACGAAAGTGAGGAATGGATATATGTTTGAAGAATTTAAAGGCAAGGTCCTGTTTGTAACAGGCGCTGCATCCGGCATGGGACGGGCCGTGGCGATTCGCTTTGGCTCTCTGGGCTGCAAGGTCGCCGTGGCGGCCAGAAAGCCCGACGCAGCCGCAGAAACCGTAAGACTGGTCAAAGAAGCCGGTGGCGATGCTGTTTTCGTTCCCTGCGATGTGGCAGACCAGCAGTCTGTCAAATCAGCTATCGAAACCACGGTCAAAACCTTTGGCTCTCTGGACTATGCTTTCAACAACGCCGGCTGCGGAGCCGACGGCGTACACATCCCCTTCGCTCCTCTGACTGACGTGACCGAGGAAGATTGGCTGAAAGTGATCGCTACCAACCTGACGGGAATGTTCCATTGCCTGAAATACGAATTGATTCAGATGAACGCCCAGGGCGGCGGCGCAATTGTCAACACGGCATCTATCGGCGGACTGAAAATGACCCCCGGATTTGGCGCTTATGGCCCGTCCAAGGCAGGGGTCATCGCCATCACCCAAACCGCAGCGGTTGAAAACGCAAAATCCGGTATCCGGGTCAACGTCATCTGCCCCGGCCCCACCGACGGCACAAATCTGATGGCCGACAGCAGGGCGTCCGGCGCTCAGGATGTGGATTTCCTGATAAATAATGTTATCCCTCTGGGAAAGATGGGAACCACCTCAGACGTTGCCGACGCTGTCCAGTTCCTGTGTTCGTCCATGGCCGGACATATTACCGGCTGCGCGCTGCCGGTTTGCGGCGGTATGCAGATGTGAGGAGCGGCAGAAATGAAGTTTCGGTTTGCCCACAACTGCCTGTTTGTGTCAGATCTGGAGCGGTCGCTGAGATTTTATAAAGAAGCTCTGGGTCTGGAGCCGGTAAAGACCATGCACCCCGGCGATATGGACGCCACTTTGGTTTTTCTGTCTGACGGAGCATCTGCCCATCAGCTGGAGATCGGCTATGTTCCCGGCAGGCCGGGACCTTATGATCTGGGAGATAATCAGGTCCACACGGCCTTTTCTGCGGATGACATAAATGCCGCTCATGCTTATCACGAAAAAATGGGCGTTATCTGCCGGGATCCCGAAACCGAGCCGGTGTATTTTATTCAGGACCCCGACGGATATCAGATCGAAATAATCCCCGCATGACCCACCAGCGGACAAAAAAACCTCCCCGGTAATTGAACCGGGGAGGTTTTGCGGTCAAGTCGGTTTATCTGCCAATATAGCGGTCGTAAGCGGCCTGCTGATAGCCAAGAGCTTCCTCAAGACGGATGCTCAGAACGGTTTCAACATAGTTGTCCCATTCGGCTTCGAGATCGGCTTCGCCAACGATGAATTTGGTGATCATTTCGCCGGAATAGGTGGCGATGTCGGTGATCATGGTGCTGTAGGCTTCTGATTCTTCAGCAGTCAGGGTAGCCTCGGTGGGCATACCGGTGATCTCGCCATAGCTGCGGTCCCATGCGGAGGAGCAGGCGTTGTAAGCGTCGGAATACATGACCTTGGAGGCTTCGTTATACATAACGGCACCGGCCAGAGTGGTGGGGGTGTAGATGGTCTTGGCGTTGGACATGGAATAACCATCGGGGTTGTTGGTGATAAGCTCAGTGTACTGAGGATCGCCGTTTTCGTCGAATTCAAAACCTTCGCCTTCAACACCGTAGGTCAGGAGATAGTCGCATTCTTCGCTGTAGCCCCAGTCCATGCACTTGAGGAAGGTCTGCCAGTCTTTGTCTTCCAGAGTGGTGGAAAGGAAGCAGCCAGTCTCGGTAACACGGGTGTCAGTGGCCAGGACCTTGGTGGTGCCGACTTCGAGAACGGGGTCGCTTACAGGCCATACCAGAACGGAATCGCCATAGGTGTCCTGAAGGTTGTACTGATAAGTGTCGATAGTCTTGTTGTCGTCGCACCATGCAAAGGATTCGCCGTCATAAATGGGATCGCTGTCGGGGGACCAACCGGTCTGAGCGTAGTAATCCTGATAGATCAGGCCGTCGGCATACCAGGTGCGGACCATTTTCAGGTATTCATAGAATTCGTCAGCAATAGCGCCGTAGTAAACGGTGTCGTCTGCAACGTACAGGGGGATGTTCAGCATGGGGCTGAGGCCGACTTCACCGGCGATGCCGTAACCGGCAACAAAGTAGTTGCTGCGGCCAACGCCGGAGGCGGAGAGGATAAGGGCGGAATCAAGGTCGTATTCGGCCTTAACAGCGCGGAGAACAGCGTCCCAATCGTCATAGGTGACAGGAGCTTCCATGCCGACGCCGTCCAGCATATCCTGACGGATCATGGGGCCATAGTCGGAGGTGTAGGGAGTGTGATAGAACTGCATCAGGCTGCAAAGAGCGCCGTTGTCGGTATAGCCGTTGGATTCATACTGGGGATCGGAGTGGATCAGCAGGCTGTAGTTGGGCATATACTCGTCGATGTAGGGGGCGAAGTCCCACAGAACGCCGTCTTCAACGCCGGCATCAACAGTGGAGAACAGGCCGCCGGTGCTGGTGGGCATAATGTCGTAGTACATCTCAGCAGCGATGGTCAGGTTCAGCTTTTCGGAGGCAACGGAGTTGGGAACGGAGGTGAACTCCATGGTCAGGCCGCACATTTCGTACCACAGGTCGGGATACTTGGTCTCGACGGTGGTGGCGTCAGCGGTGGTTTCGAATACGGTGTAGACCTCGTCGTTGGTGCAGATGGGCAGATCGTAGGAAACACGAAGCTCCATAGCAGCATCAAGTCCGACATAGCCTACAGGCTCGGCAGCTTCTTCGCTGTCGCCGGTGGTTTCCTCAACGGTGGCGGATTCTTCGACGGTGCTGGTTTCGGCAGCGGGGGAAGAAGTCTCGGCATCGGAGGAAGAGGTTTCTTTGCTGGAGCAGCCGGAGAATACGCAAAGAAGCATAGCCACAGCCAGCAGAAGGGTCATAAGTCTCTTCATTTTTTGTTCCTTCCTATTTTCATGATTTTGGCATTGAACACAATGCCAACGTTAAAATTTTACAATACGTTCAATTTTATGTCAATGCTTTTATTAAGATTTGGAATCATTTTAGCGCCGATTTTTCGACATCGCTGTTCAAAATGTGACGTTTGTGGTACAATGGGACTGTTAAAATCAAGGTTGAAAGGAAGCCATTGAGTCGGCTGGTGAAGTCCCATGATCCCTGTTATCCCCCTTAGCCGTCGGCGGCGAAGAGCATTGATGGAGGTTATTTCCCACGACTGCCCCGGCTGGCAAAGGAGCAGGACCTTTGGGGGCAGACGGGGGAGCTTTGTGGTGGCGGTTTTTGGCGTTGAGGGCAGTGCTGCCCGGCGGAGGGATATCAAGTATCACGACGGTGACGATCGGGAGCTGGAAAGGCTCAACCGCCAAATCGCTGCCCGGTGCCGGTATCGCGACCGCCTGCTGGCAGCCATGGTCTGGGGCGGAAGGCTGGTGCTTCTGTTCAACCCCCGGAGCGAGACGGGAGCCGGGGAGATTTATCAGCTGTGCCGGAGCCTGGCCCGCGAGCCGGGGCTGCGGTTTTGCGCCGTGACCATGGCGGTGAGCGACCCCGGAGAGATATCCTTCCAGTATGACGAGGCTGTAGCCACCCTTGAAAAAAGGGGGTTTATCAGCCCGGAGGGCGGCCTGTTCCGCTGCGGCGACCATATGCCCAACACCAGACTGCCGCTGAATTCAACATATAAAAACGCTGAGCGCAGCCTGTTCCTCGACCTGGTCAACAGCGATTTTGACCGGGCAGAGCAGAGTCTCAGGGAGCTTTTGGCCCTGGCAGGCGATGGAGATTACGTGGATGTGAATATGTTCAAGGCAAAGCTGTTTTATTCTATTGAGCAGTCTGCCTATCTGCTGGGATTCCGCATAGGGCGGGAGGATATCCTGTCCGACGTTGCGCCGGATTTTCTGGGCCGGTTCGACCGCTGCGCCACCGCCGACCAGTTATTAAGCTGTGCGCTGGAATTCATTGCTCTTTTGAAGGAGCAGCTTCAAATCTTTGCCATGGCGGGGCTGGACTATGTTCAAAAGGCCGAAGCGCTGGCCCGCCAGAGCTATCTTGACCCTCAGACGAGCATGACCCGTATCGCTGCTGAGCTGGGAGTTAACGTTTCTCAGCTTTCAAAAAGCTTTAAAAAGGAAAAGAACATCAATCTTTCGGATTATATCCTGAATCTCAGGACCGACCATGCCCGGGAGCTGCTGGAAAACAGCAGCGCCAGCATCGAGCAGATAGCCGAAAGCTCAGGCTTCGGCAGCGTCAAGGCGCTTTATCGGGCTTTTGACAAGCTGGAGGGCGTTACCCCCAGCGTATATCGCAAAAGCGGCGGTACATTGAATAAATAAAAACCCGGCGTACCGGAAGGGAAGATCTCTCCACCGGTACGCCGGAAGCATTATGATTTGGATACAGTTTGTGATTTATCAACTTGTAGACAAAGGCCTTTATACCTTTGAGACTGTCAAAAAACCTCGTAGAGTTCGCCGCGTGAGCGGCGAATAAAATCA
>CAYLKH010000051.1:0-16418 GCA_964384255.1 uncultured Oscillospiraceae bacterium
AATCCTAACCCCTGCTATGAGATTGCCACGTCGCTGCGCTCCTCGCAATGA
The DNA here is from genome assembly GCA_964384255.1 of uncultured Oscillospiraceae bacterium. Classification (GTDB taxonomy): domain Bacteria; phylum Bacillota; class Clostridia; order Oscillospirales; family Oscillospiraceae; genus SIG469. The sequence goes on from CAYLKH010000051.1 coordinate 52, forward strand.
CAGTATCTGTTATCTGTTATCTGCCCCCTGACCCCTGCAACGCACTGCCCAGGGTCGTACCCGCACAGGGTACTGCTGATAAATGCCCGATAAAAAGTCGCTGGACTTTTTATCGGGCATTTTTCGCTACGGTCTGCTGGGGAGCAGCACGGTGGCGGTACCTTCGGTATGTATCTGATGGTCGATAGTTTCGCACCACCAGGTGATATCTACCAGATGGTCGCCGTTATCGGCAATGCGCTTGCCGGTTACGTAAATGCGGTTGATGGAAATGTCGCCTTCCTCGCCGTGGACCTCGGTGTGGCGATGTTCCATACCGGGGACGTTTTTAAACGGGCTGACACGGTTGGGATGGCAGGGGATGCCCTCCCGCTGACCGCCGGTGGCGCCGATGCACCAGCTTAAGTTCACGATACGACCGCTGTGGCCGATCCAGTTGTGGATGCAGCGAAGGGCCGAATCTCTGCCGGTAAAGTTGTCCATGGTGGCTTTGCCCCTGACAGCCACGGGGGAATTGTCCATTTCGGATTTTCGTGAAGGGTCTTCCTTTTTCGGACCCCTGTCGCCAACGGGCTTGGGATGAGGTCTTGCCTTCATCATGGCTTCCATAGCCGCCTTGCGCTGACCGGCCTCTTCTTTGTCAAGGCTGTCAACATGGTATACGCCAAAATCGTCCCGGCTCAGCTGGAGTTCCGGCTCGCCCCAATGCTGACGGATATACCAGCAGCTTTTGGAAGGGGCAGAAACCGACATGACCATGCCGCCCTTGCCGGGGCAGGTATACGGGCCGTCCACCGTGACCGGAGGCTGATGGCCCACTTCCACATCTTCCCAATACAGGGGCTGGCTGCCCTGGATATGCTCCTGCTCCCACAGGGAGCTTATAAGCTGCCAGTCCTCGTCGGTGTAGTGATGGATGGGATGGTTGGCAAATTCCGGCTCTTCAACGCCCATGTTCTGGGCGCTCCAGGTGCGTTTTTCAGGGTCGGCGTAAATTTTGAAGCATTCTTCAACGCCGCAGGTCTGGGTCATGACCAGCTGGCCATGCTGATTATAAACCTTTGCGGTGCCTCTCAGCGCCCAGGTGCGCCACTGGCTGCCCTCATAGGGAGTGGCGTCCCAGATATCCTGGTCTATCAGCACGGGATACAGGGTGTCGCCCTGATAGACAGGCGCGTGGTAGGTGCAGTAATGGTGATGCTCCTTGACGCAGGTGATGTCGCCCATAATGCGGCTCATGCCGCCGAAGTAGCCGCCCTTGGGGCAGGTCCAGCCTTCGGGAGCAGGCAGAGCTTCCAGTCCGGCTGCTTTGGCAACATTCAGGTCGAACCAGATGGGGTTAAGGGGGTCCAGCGCTTTCATCCGCTGCTGGATCTCTTCCGGGTCGGCTGATACCATGTATGGTACGCCCCGGCTCTGGCCGCCGGAGGTTTCCACCAGCTGCTGGAAGGAAAAATCCTTCCTTTGCAGGTCGCTGTTGACCTGAGCAAGTATCTCCTTCAGACCGTCCAGCTCCTGAGGCAGGTACTGGCCCGGATACAGTGTCAAAAATTCAGACATTGAGCAGTCCTTTCTTACAGTGCGTCTATAGCTTCCTGATAGATCTCAATGCAGCGCTCGATCCCCAGAGATTTAACGGTTTCTACAAAGCTGTCCCACTGGTCCAGACTCTGGTCGCCGTTGATAAATTTGGTGATGTTTTCGGAAGCGTAGGTTTCGATATCTACCAGCAAGGCAGACAGCTCCTCGTTGATCTCGGTGGTGAGAGTGACGGAGGGCATGGTATATTTGGGTTCGGTGGTAGAGGACCACAGGGCGATAGCGTCCTGCTCGGCTTCGGTATAGGCTGCCAGCTCACGGGTCTGGTCGTACAGGGTGGGTACGACCTCGTCCAGCAGATAAAGTCTGGTCACGTTGCCGAACTGAAGCTGGGGATCCTCGTTGTTCAGAATGATGTCGGTAAACTGGGGTTCGCCGTTGGCATCATAGGTGTAGGTTACGTCTTCCTGACCATAGTTGCACAGCATGATGCCTTCTTCGGTGAAGAAATAGTTCATCCATTTAAGAGCCAGCTCAGGATTCTCACAGGTATAGGCGATGGCGCAGGAGGCTTTTTCGGAAACGTCGTTGCCAAATCCGTTGATCTCGCCGGAATTCATAACAGGAGCCTGAATACCGGTGAGCTTAAGGGTGCCGGTGGTATCGGCAGTCTCGAACTTGGTGATGTAGTCCACCTTGCCGTCGAAGATGCCCATGGCATTGCCCAGCAGCAGTTCTTCGGCGGTGTCCCGGGTCTGGGAATAATAGTCGCTGTAAATAAGGCCCTCTTCGTACCAGGAATGGATCATTTCGAGGTAATCTCTGTAGTTGCTGTCAATAAGGGAAGAGGTGACCTTTCCGTCCACCTGGAAGAAGTGGACACCGGTGAGCTTGGATTCGGTGGAGTAGCCGGAGGTCTGGTAGCCGCCGGAATACATGGCGCCCCGGGATTCGCCGCCTACGGGCAGCAGCAGGGGAGCGGAGGCGTTCTTTTCGACCTTGAAGGCGGTAAGGGCTTCGTACCAGTCGTCATAAGTTTCGAGTACGCCAAGGCCCAGATCGTCCAGCCAGTCCTGACGGACAAAGATGCCGTTGGAAACAGAGGTATAGTCGTACAGATACAGGCCGTATACGCCAAGGGACGTGCCGTCCAGCTCGTAGACCAGATCCTGATAGGTGCTGTTGGAATCCACAACGGCCAGATAATCGGGGGCGCAGTCAGCCAGATAGGGAGCTACGTCAATAATAAGCTCATCTTCGTAAGCGGAGGTCGCGCCGCCAACATACATGCTGTCGAATCCGGCGATAATGTCGGTAAATTCGTCAGATGCTACCATCAGGTCAAACTGAGTTCCGGCGGTTTCCATAGAGGGGGCAAAGAACTCGATCCTGACACCGGTAGCTTCTTCGGCGGCCATGAAGCCGGGATGGGTATCGAAGGATTCCATATAGGAAGCCAGGTTGCCGGGGAAGCTGGTGAAGTAGGAAAGGCTAAGGCTGTCGCCTTCCAGAGGATAGCTGATGGTTACAGCTTCGACCTCTTCGGGTTCTTCGGTTTCGATTTCGGCTGCGTCTTCGGCAGGAGCCGCATCCTCAACAGGAGCTTCGACCTGGGCAGCTTCGGAGCTGCTTTCGGCAGGGGAGCTTTCGGCAGTCTCAGCGGTGGAGCTGCCGGAGCAGCCGGCCATCAGGCACATAAGCAGTGCAAAAACCAGAGCTAATGATAGAAATTTGTACTTCATTTTTTGTTCTCCTTTCGGTGTGATCAGAAAGATCCACCTATATTGTATAATCCCGCTTCTTTTGAGTAAAGGGCAAGGATCATTGATGAAGTAACAAATTTTTAGATTATTAGAGGTTAGGATTTAGGATTTAGGGATTAGGGATGCATGAGGGAAGTAAGTGCGAATTGTTTGAAAACCTGTCATTGCGAACCAGTGCGTTTGACTGGTGTGGCAATCTCACCCATCGGGTGACCGTATAGTTACCTCAAACGCACAGCCCTGCGATTATTGAGAAAAATTAAAATGTGTGCCGCAGGCACTCATCATCTGTTCTCCGTTATCTGTTATCTAGCTCTAAATCCTAACCCCTAAGTAACCGATGATTAAATCAGGGATGAATTATGGCGAGAGGATTTTTCGCTATGCAACTGGAATCGACGCAGGAATACTGGGTGTATTTCAAGGAGATTCCGGGCGGCAGAGCGGAAAATCATCCGGCCATAATTTATTCAGGATTTATTCAGCGGTTACCTAAATCCTAAAAAAAATCTCCTGAGCCGGGAGATTTCCGGCTCAGGGGACGAATTGATTAAAAGCCCAGAACAGAAGCGCCGCCATCCATAATGATGATCTGGCCGGTGATGGACTGGTTCAGATCGCTGACAAGGTAGCAGGCCAGAGCGGTGATCTCGCTCTGCTTGCAGCTGTGGCCAAGAGGAGCCATTTCCTTCATGGGGGGCATACCGCCGCCTTCGCCACCAGGGCCACCGGGACCTCCGGGACCACCAGGACCGCCAGGACCGCCAGGTCCACCGGGGCCGCCTGCGCCCATATTGTCGGGCATGATGGCTCCGGGAGCCAGAGCGTTGCACTTAACGTTGTACTGGCCCCATTCGGTAGCTGCCTGCATGGTCAGAGAGTTGACCGCGCCCTTGGTTGCGGAATAAACCGCATTGCACAGGGGCAGGCTCATGCCGCGAACACCGGCCATAGAGGAGATATTGACGATGGAGCCGCCGCCATTGTCCTTCATGGACTGGCCAACGACCTCTTTCATCAGGAAGAACATACCCTTGGGGTTGAGGGCAAAAGCGTCGTCCCATGTCTCTTCGGCGATATCCAGAGAGTCGCCGCCGGTCATTTTGGCAGCGCTGTTGATAAGGATATCGATCTCGCCCATTTCGGCCCGAATCTTCTCGACCAGTCCGGCAGTGGCAGAAACGTCGGTAATGTCCGCAGAAAATGCCTTAACGGTGCCGAATTTGCTCAGCTCGGCAACGGTTTTGTCCAGCTTTTCCTGATTTCGTGCAATGAGGGCGACCTTGGCTCCGCTTTCGACCATGCGCTGAGCCAGAGCCTTACCCAGATTGCCGGTGCCGCCGTTGACAACGGCGACCTTGCCATCCAGTCTTATTTCCATAAAAAAACTTTCCTTCCTTTTATTCATAAAAATATTATGAATCAATAATAATACATTTTCTTCTGTCTTTCAAGGGTAAGAATTATACTTTGGCAAAAGTATCTTACTCGGTCAGGTAGCAGGACGTGAAGCATATGGTATGTTTGCCGTGGTTATATTTCATGCCGTTGTCCCGGCACACCTGATTGACCATCAGCCCGCAGGCTTCCATAGATGGAAAAACCTGATCCGGGAACCGGCAGGGGGCATCGGGATAGGTGCATTTTTCGCACAGGTTACAGGAGCCTGCCGCCATGGGAAAGGCGTTGGGAAAGGCCACCAACACCACGGAAGTGAACCGCTCCAGATTTTCCCGATGGCGCTGCTCGGTGGCCACGATGGTTTCGTAATCGAAGTCATCTTCCATCATGCCCACCGTCTGGACAAGCAGCCCTGTCCGGTATTGGCCCATCCGGGACTCAAGCTCCTCAAGGGTGCCGCATCCGGGAGGGCAGCTCCAGCTGGCTCCGTATTTGCCGCATCTGTTGACGGCGCACATTTCCCTGACCTCAGCCATGACCGTCAGGGTGGAAGCGTCCAGCGGACCCGCGTGGTCAAATCCGTTGTCCAGCGCGGAGTCTATAAGCGCGGCTGTCAAATTGTTATCCATGTTGATCTGTCCTTGATAAATAATGGGGATGCAGAAACTGCTGCTTCTGCATCCCCACGGTTATTATGGCTTTGCCAGAGGGGATCAGCCCTCGACAACAGCGGAGATAACGATAGTGCCTTCGTAGGTCTGGCCGGCTTCGAGAACGGTTTCAACACCGTTGACGGTGGCAACACCATTGACGGTGCAGCCTTCGCCGATGACCAGCTGGGAAATGAGGCTATCGCCGGTGACGTTCCAAACAGCGCCGTCCTTCAGCTGGACGGAAACGGTGTTCAGACCGTTGTTGTAGTTGCGGTTGGCAACACGGCCGAGATAGTAATACTCGTTGATGGTGAAGTAGGTGTTCTGCTCGCCGTTTTCGTCAACATGGATGACTTCGGTGGAAGCAATAGCGCCGTTGAGGACAGCGCCTTCGCCCAGAACAACATCAAGAGTGTTAGCGCTCTGGCCATAGTAGCCGGTGCCGTTGTACAGGTCGCCGTCAACAGTGGTGCCTGCGATGGTGAAGGAGACGCTGCCGCCGGACTTGCCGGTGACGTTGCCGTTTTCAGAGGGCCAGCCCTCGTCCTCGAAGAACTCGGTGTTGAAGCCCATGGTGGACATATCGCCCATGCCAACGATAGAGTCGTCGTTGTCCATCATCTGGAGAACAACGCCGCTGGCGGTATTGATCCTGGCGCCGTCGTCAACAAGGATCTCAACGCCGGAGGTCTTCATAAGGAAGGTGGCGTCCTGAGTGTTGACAACAGTACCGTCGGTAACATGGATGCCGGCAGCGCCGTGAGCCATGAAGCCGAAACCGTCGGAGTTGATGGTGGTGACCTGACCCTTGCCTTCAACGCCCTTGACAATAGCTTCGGAGCCGAAGCCGGTCAGCTCGCTGGACAGGAACTGGTGCTTTTCGGCGGTGTCGTCCAGGGGATACAGGTCGATGGTGCCGCCTTCAAAGTTGGAGGAAGCATAGGTGGCATAGCCGCCGGTGAAGATGGTGGCATAGGTGCCTACGTTGATGGTAGCGCCATAGAAGAATTCCTGAGCGTTGCCGATAGCATAGGTGCCGTAGCCGGTGCCATAGTTTTTCAGATAAGGATCGTTCTGATAGTTCTTGTTGCTGCCGTCAAGGGTCATAACAGAGTCGATAACGGTAAGCAGCATATCAGAACCGGCGTCGGTGGAAAGAACGCCCCATGCAGCAGCGGTGACTTCGCTGTCGATGATGGTGGTGGAGGAGCAGGCGCCTTCCATGTTGGTGCCGCGGGCGTTGCCGCCGATACCAAGAACCCAGGGAGGAGCGACCATGCTGGCCTGGTTAGCGGAGTTAATATAGCTTTCGTAAAGGGTGCCGCCCTTAACGGTGAAGCGGGAGTTGCGGAAGATAACGTCGCCATATTCGTCGGCAAACAGAGCGGGACGGGCAACACCGGTGGTGGTGATGGTCACGTTGTCCAGGGTGACGGTAGCGTCGTTAACAGCGGTGACAACAGCGCCGAAGCCGGCGAAGTCGTTGACATCGTTGCCGTCGCTGTCGCCAAGGATCTCGAAGGTGGAGTCCTTGATGGTGTAGTTGACCTTGCCGTCAACGATGATGGAGTTCAGGTTGGGGGAGGTGGACTTGATGGTCAGTCCCTCAGCGGTGTATGCGTTGTAGGTGCCGCTGGTGATAACGGCGGAAGCGGATTTGGCTTCGTTAACGCCGTTTTCGTCGATGTACAGAGCGGTGCGGAAATAGTAGTCTTCCACGTCGCCGCCGGAGAAGCTGCCCCACTGGCCATAAGCTTCGGTCAGCTCGATCTGGACCTTGCCGGTGTAGGTGCCGGGCAGGACCTCGACCTCAACGCCGTCGACGATCAGAGTAACTCTCTGGCCGCCTTCGCCCTTGACAACAGCGCCTTCGGGGATAACGACTTCTTCATATTCGCCTTCGGCCAGAACCAGCATCTGGGGCATGATCTTGGAGCCGTCAGAAGCGGTCAGAGCGTTGTAGATCATAAGAGCGGCTTCGTCGCGGGTGATAGCGTCGTCCTGAGCGCCCTTAACGCCTTCGAGGATGCCCTGCTCTTCGGCAGCGGCCCAGGAAGCGGACTTCCATTCGGTGCCGGTGTACTGCTCGCCGGTAAGAGCGGCAGCCAGGATCTTGGCGGTTTCGGCAACGGTGATGTTGCCGGCATAATCAAATACTTCGCCGCGGCCGTTGATGATACCGGCTTCGGCGCAGAAGTTGACATAGTCAGCGGACCAGCGGTCTTCGATGTCGGCAAACTTGCCGCCCTTGCCGGTGATCTCTTCGTCGCTGCCCAGAGTAACGGCAACGGCGACCATCTTAGCCATAGCTTCGCGGGTGATGTAGGACTTGGGGTCGAAGTTGTAAGAGCCGCTGCTCTGCTCGATACCGTTGATAACGCCAACGCTGACGAGCATTTCCACAGCTGCCTTGTTTTCGATGGAGTCATAGTCCTTAAGGTCCTTGGCGTCGGTCACGCCGGTGGCCTTGGCAGAGCCGCCCATGTCGCCGCCGGGACCCATGCCGCCTGCGGGGGGCTCGGGGGGAGCGTCAGCAGCGGATACGCTTATAACGCCAACTGAAAGTACCATGGCTACCACAAGGGCGACAGCCATGATCTGCTTAAAAAGCTTCATACTTATTCCTCTCCTTATGAAGTGTATAATTTTGCGGACAAGACGATCCGCATATAAGTCTATTTTAGTATTTTGTCAAACAATTGTCAATCGAAAGTCATTGAATTATGCCTGCTAAATATAACCTGACACAAAAAATACATTTTTACCAGACGGGCGCGGCTGACAGACAGCCTGCTGGTGGGCAGGAACGGACCGGCTCCGGGTCCCTGCTGCGCCTATTTGATGACCAGCCCCAGTCTGCCCGCCAGCTCGGCCGCCTGATAAATGTCCACAATGGCGCCCTTAAGCTCAAACAGGCTGTCGGACAGGACGATGCCGCTTATGCGGCAGCTGCGCAGATCCAGCCCCTTAAGGGAGGTTTTGAAAAACTCTGCCCGTGACAGGTCGGCATCAGAAAGCTGGAACCCCCTGAGCCTGCATTGGGAAAACGAAGCGTCGTGAAAGTCGCCGGACAGACTGGCCCGGTCGAATCTGGAGCGGGCAAAGGAGGCGTAGGAAAAGCTGCTGTTGCCGATTTGCAGATTTTTGAACACCGCGCCGTCAAAGGCCGCGCCCACGGCCTTGACCTGGTCAAAGCACACCCGCTGAAAATAGGCATCGCTGAATCTGCACCCGGATATGTCGCAGCCAGTAAAAGAAACGTCTATCAGGTCGCATCCCGAAAAATCGCATCCGGATAAGCGGCATCGGTCAAAAACCACCTGTGAAAAGCTCAGCCGGGAAAAGCTGGCGTTCAGGGCCGACCCGGTCAGCTGAAAGCTCTGGATATCCCTTTCGTTTTCGTAGCAGCCGGACACGGCATCAGATATGTCCGCCTCAGTCAGTCCGGCCACACAAGGCTCTGTTACAGCCATGATCTACCCCTTTCCGGCAGCCGCCGGGATGTTTCCGACGGTCACTTGAATAATTTGAAACTTATAGCTATAATATAACGGAAATCACAAAAAATAAAGGAGCAATTCCAAAATGAGCGATTGTACCCATAATTGCAGCAGCTGCGGCGAAAGCTGCGACCAGCGCACCGCCGAAAGTATGCTGGCCCAGCTGAACAGCGCCTCCAGCGTAAAGAAGGTCATTGGCGTGGTCAGCGGAAAAGGCGGGGTCGGCAAAAGCATGGTGACCTCCATGCTGGCTGTCCTGATGCGCCGCATGAACTATAAGACCGCTATCCTCGACGCCGACATAACCGGCCCCTCTATCCCCAAAGCCTTCGGCCTGACCGAAAAGGCTACCGGCAGCGAGCTGGGGATATTCCCCGTTATGACCAAAACCGGTATCGAGGTCATGTCGGTCAACCTGCTTCTGCCCAACGAGACTGACCCCGTTGTCTGGCGCGGGCCGGTCATTGCCGGCACTGTTACCCAGTTCTGGACCGACGTTGTATGGAATCAGGTGGATTATATGTTCGTCGATATGCCTCCCGGCACCGGCGACGTCCCCCTGACTGTGTTCCAGTCCCTGCCGCTGGACGGAATAATCGTCGTGACCTCGCCTCAGGAGCTGGTGTCCATGATCGTTGAAAAGGCTGTAAAAATGGCCGGTATGCTTAACGTCCCTGTTTTGGGCATTGTGGAGAATATGTCCTACTTTGAATGCCCGGACTGCGGCAAGCGCCACAGCGTGTTTGGCGAAAGCCATCTGGAAGAGATCGCCAAAAAGCATAACGTGGCCAATATTGCCCGCCTGCCTGTGGACCCCAGTCTGGCTTCCATGAGCGACAAGGGCCTTATTGAGCTGTTTGAAGGGCAGTGGCTGGACCATATGGCCGAAATGCTTGAAAAGATCTGACCCCTGTCAAATATCCACCGGGTCGGAACAGTCTAAGCACTGTTTCGGCCCGGTGCTGTTTTCCCGGCAGACTCATGAACGGAGATTACCACTTTTCCACTTATCAACAACAGGATGGTGGATAACTGGCGGAATATCAGGAAAATATTTTTTAAAAATAATAAAAATCAGCGAGAGCGGGAAAACTTAAGCTAAATTTCCGCTCTCGCTTATGATTTTGTTTTGTTTTAATTTTTGTTTTATTTGTTTAAGATTTGGTTTGGCTTTAGTTTTAGCTTACGTTTTAGCTTGAGTTTTAGTTTGAGTTTTAGATAGGGGTTTTTTCGCGACCGATCGCTGGCGAAATAACCCACTGGGTTAATTGGGTTTTTCAGCGATCGATTATGACCATTAAACAAGCATTGCTGCCTTATATCCGGCGTATATGGCGCTCTTGACGTTGCTGACCTTCGTCAGGTCGCCGACCCTGAATACCACAGGCGCGGCGTTGTCAAACTGGGAAGCCAGGTCGGTCCGGGGCTTTCTGCCGCCGGAAATGACCACATCGTCGCAGACGATGGTGCGAAGCTCATAAACCGGATCCTCTTCCTTAGCGGGTGCGCCCCCAAAGGGACCGCCAGGACCACCAGGACCACCAGGACCACCAGGACCACCGGGACCATCAGGACCGCCGTCACCTCCGGGAGAGGGACCCATATGCATCTGGATTTTGGTGTCCTCGTCGTCGCTGGCACCGAACATACCAAAGGCGGGAGCCTGAGGAGGATTGGTGCGAACCCTGAGGGTGACAAAACCGTCACCGATCTTTTCGGTGGAGGCATAGTCGATATAGGAGAAGTTGGGATTGTCGGTAAAGGATTCTTCCTCAAGGCGCTGGGTGTGCATATCGCCGGAAAGGCTGACCCGACTGCGGGTGACCATAGTCACCTTATGACCCATGCGGGAGAGGTAAAGCGCCGCGTCACGACCGGTCCAGCTGCCGCCGATGACCACCACGTTTTTGCCGAGGGTACCTTCGTTGAAAAATACATCCTCTGCCAGATGGACGTTTTTGCCGTCGGCACCCTCCACGGGGATAGACTGAGGCTCAGAGCCAAGGGCGACTATAACAGCGTCGTATTTGCCGGAAACGGTTTCGGCTGTAGCGTCGACACCGAGCCGGAACTCAACACCGCTTTCGGTACATTTGCGGATAAGGTAGTTGAGAAAATCCTTCAGCGGCCATTTGTATTCGGCGACTACAGCCGCCCTGAGCTGACCGCCAAGAGATTCGGACCGTTCAAACAGGGTGACCTTATGCCCACGGGTGGCGGCGGTGTATGCAGCCTGAAGCCCGGCAGGGCCGCCGCCTATAACGGCAACGGTCTTGGGCGTGGTTTCGACGGGGAAGTTATTCAGTCTGCCGCTTCTGGGGTTGACAGAGCAGGTGTGCAGACCATGACAGCCGTTGCACATTATGCAGGGGATGACCTCGCTGCCCTGACCGGCAAGAAGCTTTTCGTAATATTCGTCGTCTGCCAGAAACTGACGGGCCAGAGCAAACAGGTCGCTTTTGCCTTCGCGCAGAAAGCGTTCCATATCGTCGGGGTCGCCAAAACCGCCAACAGGAGCGCAAAGAGCCTTAATGCCCCGCTTTTTGAAAGCTTCGGCATAATCCAGATTGGAGGGGTGACCCTTTTCCATATTCAGGCCGTTAACATGGGTGGCAGAACCGTCCACGCCGCGGATCTGGATAATGTCAACGCAGTCTTCAATAGCCTGACAGAAGTCCAAAAAGCCCTCCAGGTCGTATCCGGGAGCTTCTTCCACAGCGGAGATCTGGGCCTCAATAAGGAAATCCTGACCGCAGGCTTCTTTGATCCTGGTAAATACTTCCCGGGCCAGAGTGGCGCGCTGAGCCATGGTCTCGCCGCCGTATCTGTCGGTGCGCTGGTTGAATACCGGCGACATGGAGGTGGCCAGAATGGAGCTGCGGTAGGACATGTAGAAGGTACACATATCAAAGCCCATGGACTGGAAGTCTTTGGCTCTGAACACAAATTCGTCGATCAGTTTTTCCAGACCTTCGGCAGAGATGCCGGGCTTGTTGCGGAAAACGGCGGTATTATAGTCGCCCTTTTTGGGTATCTCGTCCCAGTTGGGGCAGTCGGAAATGCCCACATCCGTAGGCTCAATGTCCATCATTGAGGCAGATGCCAGAGTATCGTATTCATGAACAGCGCGGCATATCTCCTCGAACCCTTTGCGGACCTCGGGGTCGCGGACATCCAGACCGGTGCCGTCCATATGGCCGTTGTTCTGATTCAGGTTGTGGTGGGGGTAGTCGGGCATGGCGACGGTCACGGTGGAAGCGCCGTTTTTTGCAAGATAAACGTAAAACTCCCTTGCCTGCTCTACGGTAAAAGCCTGCAAGGCGCACTTGGACGAAATAAGGCGGTTTTTCAGGGTCACGCCGCCGATGCTTATCGGGGAAAGAAGCAGTTTATATTTGTCAGACATTCATTTTCCTCCCAAAAAATTCAAAGATGGTATAATGGACAGGACCATTATACCATCTTTGTTCGTATACGTAAAGAATTTTATGGACAGTCAGCTGTTGCATTCCAGCTCTACCGGGCCAAACACGTCCGGCAGAGTCCACTGGGTCAGCTTGCCGCCGGGAGATTTTGCGCCACGGATGATGATACTGCCGCCGGAAAAGCTGACAGTGCAGTCGTATCGCCGGGTCAGCTCTACCTGACCGTAGCCGGAGCGATATTTGTCCAGCACAAAGGCTTTGTCCTGCATGGCCAGCACCGCTAGATCGTGAGCCCTGCCGCTTTTTTTGCGGCCGGAATTGCCCAGATTGAAGCCCAGAAGGTCTTCCGTGTTGAAGCCGTTTTTCATATTCACGTTCAAAGAACCGATAAGAGTTTCGCAGGTGGTTTCGCCGTTTTGAATAAGATAGGTCACCAGAGTCACGGTATCGCCATCGGTCACCAGAGCGCTGCGGCTCATTTTCCTCAGCTTCTGCTGACGTAGCAGAGAATACAGGGTAAAGCTCGACAGCAGAGCTACCAGTATCCACGCGGCAGCCGGGAAAAAGCTGTTGGCATACTGGTTAACAAAGGCCAGTATCATTACGCAGGCGGCAGCTGCGGCGACAATGGTTATCACCAGTGCCAGCACGCTGCCAAGGCCGCGCTTCCTGGACAGGGGGCCTTCGTCCAGCCGGGCCTGCCAGATAATGGGAGCGGAGTCTCCCGCGCTGGTCACCCGGGCGGTGGGAGAGGCCAGTTGAGCGCCCACACGGAAGCTGAATTCCACACCGTCGGCCAGATTTTCCGCATTAACGGTCCCGCCGTGGAGGTCAATAATATTCTTGCAGATGCTTAGCCCCAGACCGGAGCTTCCGCCACCGGAGTCTGCCTGATAATAAGGCTCCCATATTCTGGACAGCTTTTCGGGAGATATGGGCTGACCGATATTTCGGATACGGAATGTGGCCTGACCATAGGTCTGGGCAAGGCTGACAGTTATCTGACTGCCCGGGGTACCGTGGCGTATGGCGTTGGTGGCGTAGTTGGTTATGACCTGACCGATGCGGCTTCTGTCGGCAAAGGCGGTAACATCGGCGCCATTGATGGCAAGGGTGAGAGATTTTTTGTCCATGGAGTCTTTAAGCCTGTCAAATACCTCCACCGTCAGCTCCCGGAGGGAAAAAGCCTCTCTCTGGAGCCTGATCTTCCCGGCTTCGACCCGGGAATTGTCCAGCATATTGTTGACAATATGGTTCATATTGTCGGATTCTGCCAGTATTTTGGCCTGATAACGGCTGCGTTCTTCGGCGGAAAGATCGTCCCCAAGAGCTTCGGCATAGCCATGGATAACAGCCAGAGGGGTTTTCAGCTCGTGGGCAACAGAGGAATTGGTCAGCCTTCGGGACTGCTCGGCCTCCTGAGAATAGGTCAGGGCTTTTTTCAGCTGCATCAGCTCGTCAAAGCTGTCGCTTTGCTGCTGGCGGATATTGTCGTACTGCCCGGCCAGCCGGGCGATCTCGCGGATAAAGCGCTGAGAAACGGAAATTCGGCTACGCAGCGTATTCCGGTCAAGGTCGTCGATAAGGCCGTTCAGAGGCTGGGAAAGCTTTGCACTGACGAACCATCCGAAAAACAGCAGCAGAGCAAGTACAAGGGCCAGAGTCAGCAGAAACACGGGGCGAAGCCGGTTGGCAGTCTCCGCATGAGGGTTAACCATCACCGATGCGGAAAGGGAAAGGGTGTCGCCATTATACAGGGTGACCTCCTGCTGGAGGGTGGTGGCGGAATATTCGTTCATGTCGTACAGCGCGTCGTAATGGTAAAGGTCTGCGTAGTCGCCATAATATAAATCTCCGGCGGTCACCATAAGCTGGGCATCACCCGGCCGGGAATTGCCATAGCGCCCCAGAGCGCTTTCCAGGATCTGAGCGCCTTCGGGAGCTTCGTCAATGTTGTATCCGGCCCGCTCGTCAGTTTCCCAGAGGTATGAATAGATGGTGGCGACATGGAGTTCGCCGGTTTCGTCCAGCTGGCCGGTGAGATAAATTGTGCCATACATATTCAGGTAGGAATTGACAGCCACAGGCTCCACGTCGTCTGCCCAGAAGGCGTAGCCCTGGTTTCCGGTCACGGTGTCGGTGTATAAGAAATAAACGGTGCTGTCGCGGTGGGTGGTGGCCAGGGTGTTGCCGTTCTGGTCGGTTATCTCAACATCAATGAGAATAAAGTCCCGGCTGAACCTGTCGATAATGGTATCAAAGTCGTCCACCAGCCGGTTGGCAAGGTAATATTCTGCCCCGGGCAGACTGCTTTCGTCAAGGCTTTCCCCAATGTCTGAAAAGCTCAGGCTCATCTGATCCAGCATGGTCTGAGCCGTGGTGTTGACCAGAACGTTGGACTCGTCTTCCTGAACTGTATAGGCAAGATCGGCAAACAGTCCCCACAGGCTGAGCAGAGAAACGGTCATAATGACCATCAGCGCGGGCCATAATCCGGGCTTGAAGGGGTTTTTCTTTTTCATGGTGCTGCTCCTTTCTTAAGCTTCAAAAACATATCCAACTCCAATAACGGTTTTGATACAGGAGGCGGAGGGACCCAGCTTTTCCCGAAGCCGCTTGATATGGGTGTCGACCACGCGGTTGTCGCCGTCGTAATCGTATCCCCAGCATTTGACGATCAGCTGTTCGCGGCTGAGGACCACCCCGCGGTTTTGCATCAGACAAAGCAGCAGAGCGAATTCCCGGTTGGTCAGCCGGATGGGAGCATCCCCTGCAAAGACTCTGCGGGAGGATATCCGCAGACTCAGATCACCGGCAGTGAGCAGATCACCGTCCCGGATATTGCCCCGGCTTCGCCTGATAAGCGCGTCGGTTTTTGCATAAAGAACAGAAAGAGAATAGGGTTTTGTAACATAATCGTCGGCACCCAGCTCATATCCCAGAAGCTTTTCTTCCTCGTCGCTCAAAGCGGTAAGAAAGATTATGGGTACGTCGCTGTTTTTTCGCAGAGCGCGGCAAACGGAAAATCCGTCCATCTCCGGCATCATAATGTCCAGCAAAACGGCGTCAAAGCTTTCGGTGACTGCCAGGTCAAGGGCTTCGGTCCCGTCCGCCGCGGTTATGGGGATGTCGCCCCGGCGGCGAAAACAATCGGAAAGAAGCTCCCGCAGGTCAGTTTCGTCTTCGACTATCAGTATTCGATGGCCCATCCTTTCCACCTCCTGTGATGATATTATGAAGGAGCGGTTTGTCATTCCTGTGTCATTTGAAAAAATATTTCATTACGATCATACCATATCCATGCAGGATTGAAAAGAGCGGCGGCGGTTGATATAATGGATACAGACAGCCGTTGCCCGCGGGGTTTTTGCATAATCCTGCGGGAAGCGCGCGGGGCGAAAGCTACCATTTGACATTGCGAGGAACGCAGTACACCTTTTTGTCATTGCGAGGAGGCCGCAGGCCGACGTGGCAATCTAATAGAAGGGGTTAGGATTTAGGGATTAGGGGTGCGGCCCTTTTGTCATTGCGAGGAGCGCAGCGACGTGGCAATCTCACCCCTTGCGTAATTGAGCTGTTGCATTATACGCACAGCGTTGCATTACGTACCCGTAGGGGCTGGCGTCTTCGACAGCCCGGAAAATTGCCTGCAATTTTCGTTCGCGCCAAAGGCGCGAAAGTGCAGGAAACCGCCACGCAGTTGCGGCAAGCGAAAGCCCCCCTTGTCAGAAGGGCAACGTTTGGCTTCGCCAAACGTCCGAAAATCCCACGGCGTAGCCGGGATTTCAGGGGGGATTTTTGTAAAAATCTGCAACCCCTCGGGAAAAACTTTTAAAAATCCCCCCGGAATTCGGGCTACGCCTTTTCGAATTCCGCCCCCCTTTAGCAAGGGGGGCGTTCGGTGGCCGCAATTTTATACGCATGACGCAACAACTCAATCACGTAACGCTCGGGTCGTCGAGGACGCTAACGCCAAGGCTGCGCCTTGACGTCCGAAAATTGCTTCGCAATTTTTTGCGACCCCTACGGCGCGACACGCAATGTTGTTCGCATGACGCAACAGCACACCGGTTTCCCACACTTTCG
>CAYLKH010000052.1:0-16097 GCA_964384255.1 uncultured Oscillospiraceae bacterium
AAGAAAAGATAGATCTTGCCGTTAATATCCGCAGCTCGTTTGGTGATCTCGTCGTGGAGTGCCTTGGCTGTTTGCAGGTGGGCATAGTTCATATTTTCAAAGTTGATAGAGATGAACTGTGTCGGGCTGACACCGGATTCTACCAGTTCCTCTTTAATTAAATCCAGCATGACCGACTTGCCGCAGCGGCGAATACCGGTCATCACTTTGATCAGCTCCGTTCCGATAAACGGACGGATTCGTTTCATATACAGCTCTCGTTTGATTATGAAAATCAGCCTCCTTTTTCGTGGCTGACCATAGCATATCATATTTACATCTGAAATTCAAGACGTATTTGCAAATTTATCAGTTATAACTGATAAAAACAAAATTCTAACATATTTCGACAGATATGTTTGCAGTAAGACAAGAGCCTCCGGCGATACCTAAAAAGGCGTTGCCAGAGGCTTTGGATTTTATATTGCAATTCCGGCTATGTAACGCACGGTAATTTTATGTCCATCTACAATGCGATTTGTACGCTCATAAAATCAAATTTTCGACATCCCGTTCATTACTGAGTAAGAGCCTGGGTCACCACCTGTCAGGGCAGTGGCTCAGGCTCTTCGTGTTTGCTTAAGGGTTCAAATTCCTCAGGCTTTCTTTCTCCGGGCTGAAACAGCGCCAGAAAGTCGCTGATCTCACGCTTCTGGCTGCTTTTGACGGTATAGGCCACGGTGTTTTCGTATAATATATTGTCCTCGGCCATGTCCATGACCAGAACTCCGTAACCTATCCGGCTTCTCATCTGACGGGGGATAAGCCCGATACCCAGCCCTGCGCTCACCACGACCCGCAGAGATTCCATGCTGCCCACTGTTGCGGCAGGGCTTTGGAGCCTGCTGTCGATCATCAGCTTTGTCCTGTGGTCGCTTATGGGGTCGGGCATGGAGGAATAGATAAACACGTTTTCTTCGCCAATATCTTCCCAGCTCAGCAGTGACCTGCTTTCCCATCCGCTGTGCAGCGGAACGACCACGGACAGCAGATTTGACGGCTCTGACCCGATGACTGTTTCCATATAGTTCCTGTCGTCACTGCGGGTGTCCTGACCGGTTATGACTATGTCGCAGCTGTTTGAGCTGAGAGTCTCAAACAGTCGGCTTACCATATCGACCATGACCTGAATACGTACATCTGGGTGCTTTTGTGAATATTCCCTGATAACGGGGACGACAGAATCCACGTTTATCTGCTGGTCAATGCCAATCTTAAGGGTGGTAAAGCTGGAATCCTGCATACGCTTTACGCTGCTTATGGTGTCGTCCAGCTTGATGACCAGAGGCTTGATCTCGTCATAAAAGGCCCTTCCGGCATCAGTCAGCTTGACCCGCCTGGTGGTGCGGGAAAACAGCTGGACTCCCAGTTCCCGCTCAAGGGAGCTTATCTGCTGGCTCATGGAGGTCTGGACGATATAGTGGGTGGCCGCGGCTTTGGTAAAGCTGCCGGTGTCTGCCACCGTGACAAAATAGTGAAGCTGCTTTAAATACATACTGTCATACCCCGGGGATTAAGCGGTGATAATGCTTAATCAAACGCTAATAACTATTTTTATTTCTTAAATCCTGTGGTAGAATTATATCACAGGATACTAATCGTGACAATTAAGTGAGGTAAAATATATGGAAAGAAGATATGCAAATCTGCTGTCCCCCATAAGAGTTCGTAATTTCGTTCTCAAAAACCGTATGATAAATTCCCAGAGCATTTCTCAGGAGCTTCAGGGTCCTCAGATCTGGCCCGGTGAAGCTTATCAGCGCTATACCCAGGACTATGCCAAAAACGGCGCAGCCATGGTCAACATCACCATCGGCTCCTGGCCCGATGCCAACGGCAGGCACGGCCCCATGGACCAGTTTTATATGGAAGACCGCAAGGTGCTTAACGAATACGCCAAGCAAATCGACCGTATCCACGCGTTCAGCTCTCTGGTCAGCGGCAGCGTCACCTTCGATGCCGGTAGAGACGGCCAGCTTTCCAAACTTCGTGACCCTTCGGTCGTCACCCGCCGGGGCGATTACGGCGGCCGGGGATTTTTCGACGACAATTTGCCCGAATACACCAAAGAGCAGTTCGATGCCGCTATTGCCAAAGCCGTGTCCAGAGCTTCCGACATCTGCACCATGGGCGTTGACTGCGTAAATGTTTATATGTCCTATCGCGGCAGCGTCCTTTGCAACGCCATATCTCCCGCCCTGAATCAGCGGGTGGACGAATATGGCGGCAGCCTGGAAAACCGGTGTCGTCTGCCTCTGGATTTCTTCCGGGCGCTCCGGGATGCCATCGGCCCCAACAAGCTTATTATGTGCCAGATATCCGGCATCGAAGAACCGCCTTATGGCTACACTGTTGACGACTTTCTGTATTTCTGCGAAAAAGCGGCAGAATATGTAGATATTTTCCAGATCCGTGGATGGGACGGCTCCACCAGCCACACCAGTACATACAATTACAGCGAGCATGAACCCTATTGCCTCCAATTCGCCGAAGCCTTTAAAAAGCGGGGGATCAAGGCCCTGTGCGCTCCTATCGGCGGTTTCCAGAACCCCGACGACATGGATCGCTTTATCGCCGAGGGCAAAACCGACCTTATCTGCATGGCCCGCGCCTTTATCTGCGACCCCGAATTCAACAAAAAACTGGTCCAGGGACGGGGCGAGGATATCGTACCCTGCATCCGCTGCGACCGCTGCCACGGCGCTGTATGTTCCGTGAACCCGAGGGTGGGACTTTCCCACGTGTTCGACACCCTTTACGACGCCCCCGACAGCGTTAAAAAGGTGGCTGTCATCGGCGGAGGCCCCGCCGGTATGAAGGCTGCCCTTACCGCTGCGGAGCGGGGACATAAGGTCACCCTGTTTGAAAAGAGCGACCATCTGGGCGGCCAGCTGATACACGCTGACGAAATGTCCTTCAAGGTCCCTCTGCGCCGCTATAAGGAATACCTTATCAAGCAGGTGGGCAAGGCCGGAGTTGAGGTCAGGCTCAATTGCGAAGCTACTGCCGCCATGATAGCCTCCGGTGGCTTTGACGCGGTTATCGCTGCCTGCGGCGCTGTTCCCAACAGGCTGGATATTCCCGGAATGGACAACGACTGGGTCATTCCTCCCATCCAGGTCTTTGGCAACGAAGACAGGCTTGGCGAAAAGGTCGTGGTCATCGGCGGCGCCCTTACCGGCACCGAAACTGCCTGCCATCTGGCTCAGCGCGGCAAACAGGTCACCCTGGTCACCCGGCAGAAGCGCCCCTGCGACGATTACGAAAGCCATTCCGAGCGGGTGTTCCGTGAGCTTATCGACGACAGCGGCATAGCCATCCAGCCCCTGAGCACCGTGGAAAAGATCGAAGACGGCAGGGTTTATTGCCTTACTCAGTCCGGCGAAAAGGTGGTTATCGAGGCCGATACGGTGGTCGTATCCGCAGGCGTTTCCGCCAATGTGGACGAATGTATGAAATTCGCGGGCATCACCGACCAGTTCTTTATTGCGGGCGACAGCGACGTTAAGGTCTGCGAACTGTTTAATGTCCACTTCGTCGGTCCCAACGGTCTGAACGACGGCAAAATGAAGACCTATGAGCCTAATGTGCGCCACGCAACATTCTCGGCTTATACCGCCGCCAGCCAGATCTGATCTTGTGTCCAGCAGCCATTGGCTGATGAACAGACAGGTGACAAGCTCATCGGTCCCATAGAATTATCAGACATAAGAAAGGAGACAAACATGAAAAAGAAGATCGCATTGTTATTGGCAGTGGTTCTGGTATTTTCTCTCCTTGCAGGCTGCGGCTCATCCTCAAAGGCTGAGGACACCGCAGTACCCGCTGTCGAAGAAGACCAGACAGAACAGACCCAGCAGGTAACAGAGCAGACCACAGAAGCGGAACAGCCCGAAGAAACCGAAACGGTCCCGGAAGAGGCCGAAGAAGAAACTGCCGGTGTTCCCGTTCCTTCTCTGCCGCTGACTGAGGAAAAGAAAACTCTTTCCGTCTACTCAACAGCGGTGAACACTCCTCCCACCCTGTCATCCATGAACGTTACGACCCACGATCAGCTTGCGGCGGTGGAGATCGCCGAAGAACGGCTGAACGTACATATCGACTGGCTGGAGGTAAACTTCTTTACCTATCTTGAGCAGTTCAATGTCTATATCGCCGGCGGCGAATATACCGACATGATACTGGGCGCCAACATCTATTCCGGCGGATGGACTGCAGCCTACGAGGACGAGGTGCTTATTGACCTGGTGCCTTATCTCGAATCCTGCGCTCCCTGCTATAACTACTATATGGAAGAGCGTCCCTCGGTATACAAAACTCTGCTTACGGACGGCGGCCAGCTGATGGCGTTCTACACCCTCTATGACCAGAATATTTCCGCCACCGGCCTTGCTGTCAACACCGAATTTCTCCAGCAGTGGGGCAAGGACCTGCCCGAGACTTATGACGAAATGCGGGACTATATGCTCTATGCCAAGAACAATCTGGGCTGCGAGATGGGCTTTTATATGACCAGCCAGTGCTTCGACGATACTCTCAGCCGTGGCTACGATGTAGAACCCTTTGAGGTCGGCTCTGCCACCATGCCCATGTATGTTGAAGACGGTGTCGTAAAATGCGGCCTTACAGCCGACGGATATAAGGAATATCTGAAAACCATGAACCAGTGGTATAACGACGGCATTATCAATCCCGAATTCGTCACCACCGAATGGAACCCCAACGACACCTCCATCGACGAGCTTCTGTATGCCGGTGACCTTTCTCTGTATGTCGGCACCGTCAGAGGTATCGGCACCCAGCTGGAAAACGTTGACCTGACCCCCGTACCCGAGATCAATGCCGAAAAGGGCGTGTATAACCACATCACTCCCGTGACCGAGATCGGCGATTCCTGCATCGCTGTCTCCACTCAGGCCGAGGATCCCGAGCTTTGCGTCAAATGGATGGACTACTGGTTCTCCGAAGAAGGCGCGCTGCTGCAAAACTACGGCATCGAGGGTACCAACTTCAACTATGACGCTGACGGCAACCCGGTTTATAACGACGAAGGCGCCAACCTGGATTACGGCGTGAATATGAAAACCTATATGCAGGTAGTCACCATTGCCGGTATTCCCTATATGGAATCCAACGTTTCCTCCTTCCAGACCTATACCGACGAGGTCATGAGCTGCCTCACCGCCTGGAACAGCAGAAACAGCGACAATTCCAATTATTATCCCGACGGCGCATCCCTGTCCCCTCTGGAAAACGAGGAAGCCTCGGTTCTGGCCAGCGATATCGGCACCTTTGCCTCCGAGCAGGTACCCCAGTTCATCCTGGGCGACCTGAACTTCGATTCGGATTGGGACGCTTATGTTTCCACCATCGAAGGTCTGGAGCTGGACAGAGTTATAGAGCTTTATCAGTCCGCTTACGACAGATACGCAACACGATAAAACGTTAAAATATTGACCAATACCCACGAAGGGCTGCGTCAAAGTCAGATCATGATTTTGACGCGGCCCTTCTATGCCTTGTAGCAAAAGTGCAACACGGTTCGCTTTTTGCAACTTTATTTATTGACACCGCTGACGTAAAATCGTAATCGTAAATTTGTGAACAAATTGAACGCAGAAAGGATAAAACCATGAGCAAATATAAACACATCCTTGACCCGGTGAAGATCGGCAACGTTACGCTGAAAAACCGTATTCTCAGCGCAAAATGTATCCCCTCCGATCAGAACGATCTGGAAGCGGCTGCTGCATTTTATGAAAACTTTGCCCGCAAGGGCGCTGCCACTGTAACCTTTGCAGTTGGCACATGGCCCGATTGCGAGGGCAAACGCAGCCAGATGGCCAAACTGAAAATGGACGACCCCGAAACTGCCGCCGCCTTTGCCCGCATGTGCGACAGAGTCCATGCCTATGGCGCTCTCTGCTCAGCCTCGTTGATGAATGTTGAACCCCAGGACGTGGCCATTTCCGACACCCCCAACTGGAACGACATCCCCAAAAACGGCGATTACAGCCGCAACTTCTCCAACAAGCCCGGCATGACCGCTGAGCGCATCGAGGGTATGCTGGACGACTTTGTTTTCCAGTGCAAGGAGCTGAAAAAGCTGGGCTTTGACATGGTGACCATCTATATGTCTTACCGTGGCGGCATACTGGCCTGTTCCCTGTCCCCGGTGCTGAACCAGCGCACCGACAAGTGGGGCGGCAAGACCATGCGTGAGCGTGCCTCCCTGACCCTGGAGCTGTTCCGCCGCATCAAGGAGGCCTGCGGACAGGACTTCCTTATTGAGGCCCAGATATCCGGCGAGGAAGAGGCCCCCGGATACACCATGGAGGACTGGCTGGACTATTGCCAGATGTGCGAAGGTCTGGTAGACATCTTCCAGGTCCGTGGCTACGAAGGCTCCACCACCCATATGAACAGCTATAACTGCCCCAAGGGCGAACCCCTTAACCTCAAATTCTCCGATGCCTTCAAGGCGCGGGGCATCAAGGCCCTTGTTTCTCCCGTAGGCGGCTTTGTCAGCCTTGACGATATCGAAAAGTTTATCGCCGAAGGCCGTACCGACTGCGTTTCCGTTGCCCGTGGCTTTATTGCCGACGAAGACTACGGCATCAAGCTGGAAGAGGGCAGGGGAGAGGACGTAACTCCCTGCCTCATGTGCAATGGCTGCCACGGCGGCACCTGCGCTGTTAATCCGGAAGCCGGTTACACCCTGCTTCTGAACCAGAAGCCCCCCAAGGCTGTCACCTCTGTTAAGAAAGTCGCCGTTATCGGTGGCGGCCCCGCCGGTATGAGAGCTGCCGTTATCGCCGCAAAGCGTGGCCATGACGTAACTCTGTTTGAAAAATCCGATGCCCTTGGCGGTCAGCTGAAATTTGCAAAATATCCCGTTTTCAAATGGGCACTGAACGATTACTGCCAGTGGCTTATCAGAGAAGTTGAAAAGTCCACCGTTAAAGTTATGCTGAATACCGAAGCTGACGAAAGCAACCTTAAGGGCTTTGACGCTATTATCGCCGCTCCCGGCTCCGTTCCCGCTGCCATCCCCGTACCCGGCGCAGACTCCAAAAAGATTTGGACCGTCGAAGACGTTTATGGCCACGAAGCCCAGCTGGGCCACAATGTGGTCGTGGTCGGCGGCTCCTCCAGCGGCAGAGAAACCGCTCTGTATCTGGCTCAGTGCGGCCACAAGGTCACCATGCTCACCAGAAGCGAAGCCAGGCTTTATGACGATATGCACGCAAAGCGCGCCATGGAGATCCAGTTCGAGATCAACCCCAACTTTTCCTGTATCGAGCATTGCACCACCAAAGAGATCGGCGACGGCTATGTTATCTGCGATGTTAAGCACGGTATTCCCAAGTCCGATGACAATTTTGGCGGTGGCAAGAACGGCGGCGTAGGCGAACATCCTACCCACGATCCCATGGAAATGGGTGGCCCCGGTGGAATGCCCGGTATGCCTGGTGGCCCCGGTGGAATGCCTGATATGCCCGGTGGCCCCGGCGGTGGAATGCCCGGTGGAATGCCCGGAATGGAAGGCGGCAAATCCATGCCCAAGGCTGCCAACGTCAGCACCATGGGTGGCAGAACTCCCGACGAGATCAAGGTCGAAGAAGGCCATGGCGGCGGTATGCCCGGTATGCCTGGCTTCGGCGGCCCTGTCCAGATCGACGAGAGCAAGGTCACTGTCGAAACCTGCCGTATCGAGTTTGACGATATCGTTGTTTCCGGCGGCCGCACCTCTGTCTCTGCCGAAAAGTTCCAGAGCCTTGCTCCCGAAGTTTACATAATCGGCGACAGCGTAAAACCCGGCGACGTTAAAAACTGCACCTCCACCGCTTATGCCGCAGCTATGGCTATCGGCGTTGAGAAAACTGTTGAAACCAGAAAATATCTGGTAAAGTTCGAGCTTGGTGCCAGAGGTATGGAAGAAAATATCCTTACCCTGAATATCGAGGACGACGAGATAACCGGTACTTACGATTCTCAGAACCCCGATTTTGAACAGATCAAGCCCCTTGAAGGCGCTACTATCGAAGGCGACACTATGACAATCCTTTGCCGTCCTGCTCAGGCACAGTTCAAAATGGTCGGCAAGCTGGATGGCGATAACTGGAGCGGAGAGATCACTGTTATCGAATCCCATGGCCCCGGTGGCCCTGGTGGAATGCCCGAAGGTGGTCCCGGAGGTCCTGGCGGAATGCCCGGCGGTCCCATGCCTGAAGGTGGTCCCGGTGGAATGCCTGGCGGTCCCATGCCTGGTGGCCCCGGCGGAATGCCCGAAGGCGGTCCCGGAGGTCCCGGCGGACCTGGCGGCAACGACAAGCCCATAGTATTTACTGCGGTCCGGATCGATAAATGATCCTGCCCATGTAGATATAATCTGAAAGGAAGATCAAAAAATGAAAAAAGCACTTTCCCTTATCCTTGCTGTTACCATGCTGCTTATGCTGATAACGGCGGGATGCGCAAAATCCGCTGACAGTGACGCGGATACGACCGTTGAAGAAACCACCACCGTTCAGGAATCTGAACAGCCCGAAGAATCTGCGGACGCAGCCGAGCCTGCTTCTGACGCTGAGCCTGTTCCCGAGGAAGTGGCCGAAGAGCCTCACGACTTCACCGCCCAGCTGCCCCTGTCAGACGAGCCTGCGACCCTTACTGCCCTGACCAAGAACATAAACCTGATGGGTCCCCTGTCTTCTCTTGGTTATACCGAATATGGCGATATGCCCTTCTGGTCCGAGCTGGAAGAAATGACCAACGTCCATCTGGATGTGCGTTATATCTCCTTCATGGCCTGGGACGAGCAGTATAACCTGTTCATCGCCTCCGGTGACTACACCGATCTGGTATTCGGCGGCGACTACACCTCCGGCCTGACTGCCGCCGTTGAGGACGAATATGTTCTTGACCTCAGCCCATATATCCAGGATTATGCTCCTAATTATTACAA
The DNA here is from genome assembly GCA_964384255.1 of uncultured Oscillospiraceae bacterium. GTDB lineage: Bacteria > Bacillota > Clostridia > Oscillospirales > Oscillospiraceae > SIG469. Next base: position 9,005 of record CAYLKH010000052.1, read on the forward strand.
CAGAGTTATGGAGCTTGGCTACGAAGACGACGTTACCACCGATGGCCTGTGGCTGTCTATCCACTCTTTCTACGATGAATTCCGAAGCAATCAGGGTCTGCTGATCCGTCAGGACTGGCTGGATGAGCTGGGACTTGACGCTCCCACCAACTGGGACGAGTGGCACGACGTTCTGCTGGCCTTCAAGACCGAGTATGACCCCTTCAAGACCATCGATATCAACAGTGAGTGCGTGCTGACCAATTATGGCGGCTATGACTTCCCTCTGTATTCCGTCGGTATGTCCTCTCTGCCTTATTACCAGATCGACGGCGAGGTCCATTGCTCCCTGACCGAAGACTGCTATAAGGAATACCTCAAAACCCTTAACCAGTACTACGAAGAGGGCATTATCAATCCCGAGTTCTACATCTATTCCTACGACCCCACCAGCAGCCAGTTTAACGGCTGGATAATCTCCGACGATATGGGCGTATGGTGTTCCAGCGTTGAAGGCATCGCCACCGTCGATTCTCTCGAAACCTCCGAGGGCTTTGCGGTGTCTCCCATCAACGGACCTGCCGACAACGAAGAGGGCAAAAACCTGACCACCACCGTTTCTATCAGCGATATGTCCGATACACTTGTCACCACCGGCTGCAAGGATGTTGAGCTGGCTCTGGCATGGATGGACTTCTGGTACACCAACGAGGGCGTTAATATGTACAACTATGGCGTTGAAGGCGTTGATTTCAACGTAGTTGATGGCGAAGTTGAGCTGACCGACAAGGTCCTGAACAACGAATTCGGCACCGATGTCACCCAGTATCTCCGTGCAGTCTGCCCCTATGCCAACCTGACCGGTATGGCTATCCGCACCCGTACCGCCTTCACCTATACCGATATGCAGCGTGAAGCATGGGATCTGTGGACCTCCACCGTTGGCGACGGCGAAAGAGCCATTCCCCAGGGCGCGACTCTGGATACCGATGCCTCTACCGAACGCACCAACATCAGCTCCGACATCGCTACCTATGCTGACGAATGCATTTCCCGCTTCGTTATGGGCGAGCTGAACTTTGACTCCGATTGGGACGAGTTCGTTGCCGGATGCGAAAGCATGAACCTTGCCCGCTGCATCGAGCTGACTCAGGAAGCTTATGATGCCTATCTGGGCAAATAATTGATTAAAAAAATCCAATGCAAGCGGTCATCGCCATCTGCGGTGGCCGCTTGCGGAGATATTTAAAGAAAAGGAAGGATTCTAAATTATGGGAAAATATAAAATTGTTTATCCCGGCCAGTACACTGCCGAAGAACAGGCTGTCCTTGATGCCTACAAGGCTGAAAAAGATGCCCTGAACGCCCGTGGCGACATCAATGTTGCTGACCTTATTGCCGGTAAGATCCCTGCCGGAACTCCCGGTATCGGCAGAAAAGACACCATCACCAAAAGAACTCTCCAGGGTAACTATCTTATGCCCGACCCCACCAACCCCCTGTATTTCGACAAAGAGTACGCATCCAAAAGCCCCTATGGCGACGTTATCGCCTTCCCCTTTATGGTAGCTCATGACGGCGCTTTCTTCGATGCCATGCCTTATCAGCTGAGAGATACCCTGACCATCTCCGGCCTGACCCATGACTTCGACCTGCTCAAGCCCATTTACGAAGGCGACGTTCTTTACTATGTCACCGACGAGCAGACCTTTACCGACATCACTCCCGCCGAGGGCAGCGAATTCCGCACCTTTGACATCACCGGCAAGGGCAGAGTTTTCAACCAGAAGGGCGAGCTGGTTTGCCGCGGTCGTTCCAGAGTTAAAGAAAGCCTGAGAATCCTCGCCGAAGGCAGCACCACCCCCAAGATGGTCGGCCAGGATTGCCCCGACTGGTGGTCCATGGCTCCCGTACAGTACACCACTGACGAACAGTGGGAAGTTATCAGAAAATACTGGTCCGAAGAAAAGCGCCGTGGCGCCGAGCCTCTTTACTGGGAAGATGTAAATATCGGCGATATGCCCATTCCCACTGTTGACGGCCCCTTCAAGAACATCGAAGTCGGCGGACCTCCCATGATGATGCCCGAAGGCGAAGGCGGCCCCGGCGGCCCTGATGGCGAAGGCCCTGGTGGTCCCGGTGGTCCCGGCGGTGAAGGCCCCGGAGGTCATGGTCCCATGTCTCCCGATGATATGCCCGATATGCCTCCCATGCCCGAAGGCGAAATGCCCATGATGCACGCTCCCAAAGGCTCCGGCGAGACCCGTACCCTCCGGTTGCAGATGGAAGACCCCGAAACCTTTGCAAAGATGGTTCGCTGCGAGGTGGACGGCAACTGGTATCTGCCCGAGGATCTGCCTGATTATAACAATAAGCGCAGCATCATTATGAACTTCCATGCCCGTGACATGGCTTGCCGCATGATGACCAACTGGATGGGCGACCACGGCTGGATCAGCAACGTAAAATGGCGCATCATGCGCAAAACTCCCGGCTACGATACTCCCGAATATCCCGACAACCCCGCCAGCTTCGTTGCCGACGTTCCTGTCAGCGCTGACCCCAATCTTGAAAACTGGTACGACAACCAGCAGCACGGTCTGGAATATGACTTCATCATCTCCAAGGGTTATGTGACCGATAAGTTTGTCAAAGACGGCGAGCATTTTGTCAAGCTGGAATGGTGGGTATCCCGCCTGTTCGGTAAGGTTTATGAAGAGGGCGAAGCTACTATCAAGCTGCCCAGCAGAGGTGAATAAGATGAAAAATATAAAAAAATTTGCTGCACTTTTTTTGGTGCTTGCCATGGTCCTGTGCCTCCTTGCCGGCTGCGGCTCCAAAGAAGAAACTTCTGCTGAAACCATGACCGAAAGCACCTCCGCTTCCGAAACTGTAGCAGAAGAAAAAACTGCCGATGTCGAAGCTCCTGACGCCGCCGAAGGCGAAGCCGAAGAAGCCGAAGTTGAAGCAGCCCCCCTTGAGTGGCCTGTAGAAGTTTCGCTGCCTCTGGCTGATGAGATGACTACCCTGACCTTCTGGTACAGCGCGTTCCCCAACTGGGATTTCGACACCGTTTTCGGCCAGAATCCCGCTATCCTCAAGGCAGAAGAGATGACCAACGTCCATGCTGAGATCAATTTTATCATCATGGATGCCTTTGCCGAAAAGTTCAATCTTATGATAGCTTCCGGCGAATATCCCGACCTTATCAGCTCCGGCTCTTATGTTGGCGGCTGCGCTCAGGCCTTTGAGGACGAGGTCATTATCGACATCACCGACATGGTCGAAGGTCTGGCTAACAACTATATGGCTCTGCTCAACAGAGACGAGATCACCCTGAAATCAGCTTATGATGACGAAAGCCGCATCCTGGGCTTTGCAACCATCTCCAAAGAAGCTGCTCTGCCGGCCGACGGCCTTATTATCCGTCAGGACTGGCTGGACGATCTGGGCCTCGACTCTCCCGTTACCTATACCGATTATGAGAACGTGATGCAGGCGTTTATCGATGCTTATGGCATAACCGAACCCTTTGCCGTCAACTCCACCGGTATTGAAGAGGGGCTTCTGGCCGGTTTCGGCAGCGCTGTTGGCTATTATGTTAAAGACGGCGAAGTCACTGCCGGTTACATTGCTCCCGAGATGAAAGAATATGTCGAGATGATAAAGGAATGGTACCAGAAGGGCTACATCAGCTCAGAATTCACCACCAATCCCGAATCCCGTCCCGACGAAAGCACCATCCTTTCCAACAACACCGGTATCTGGATAAATGGCTATCAGCTGACCGACTATGAGAAAAAGGCTTCCGACCCCAACTACAAGCTGGCCGGTTCTCTGCTCCCCGTTAAGAACGAGGGCGACATTATCCATACCAGCTATCAGGCCTCGACCATCGACGGCAATATGCTGTTCTGCATCACCTCCTGCTGCGAAACCCCCGAGACAGCGGTCAAGTGGATGGACTTCTGGTACAGCGAAGAAGGATACTACCTTTGCAACTATGGTGTTGAGGGCCTGACCTATGATCTGATCGACGGCGAGCCTGTTATGACCGAGCTTATGACCAACAACCCCGACGGGCTGGACGTTCGCGCCACGGTTATGTACTTCACCGTTCAGCTGAACATCCCTTATTATAAGGATGCCAACAACCTGAACTCTGCCTATACCGAAACCGAAATGAACGCCCGTGAGATCTGGGGTTCCAACCAGGACGGAGCATGGGTGATCCCCTCTGCCGCAGCCTTCAATACCGACGAAGCCGCCGCTTATGCCCTGCACAACACCGATATTGAGACTTATGCAGACGAAAACATCCTGCGCTTTATCCTGGGCGAGCGCTCTATGGACGAGTGGGACGAATATGTGTCTATCTTCTATGAGCTGGGTATTCAGGAGTGCATCGATGCCTATCAGACCTGCTATGACAGGTTCATGTCCAGATAACTGAACCACCTGCAAAAACTGCAACACAGTGCAGTAACTGCAACTTGAATCCTGACAGGTACAATTGATATAATTCATTATAGGAAAATTTCTTATTGAAAGGAAGAAACAGATATGAGCAAATATAAAGCTGCGGTACTGTATTCCTCCATCACCGGCAACACCGAGAAAATAGCAAATGCTTTTGCCGAAGTGTTCAGGGAATACAATATTGAGCCTACCCTTATCAAGCTGGAAGGTAACTATCTTGGCCAGCAGATCGAAGATTTCAATCAGCAGGATTATGATTTCTTCTGCGTCGGCACCCCTGTTATAGCTTCCATTCCTTATCATGATCTTTACATCCACTTTGGTGCTCAGGACGACTACGGTCGCCGCAGCATCGGTGGTCAGCAGGGTCCCGGCAGCCACCCCGGCCTTCCCGGCGAAGAGGGCGGCCCCGGCACCAACACCGATACCAGCAAGCAGAATCACGGCATGGCAGGTCCTGGCGGCCCCGGCGGAATGCCCGGTGGTGGCCCCGGCGGTCCTGGCGGTGGTCCTGGTGGCCCCGGTGGTGGACCTGGTGGTCCTGGCGGCGGTCCTGGCGGCCCCGGTGGTGGACCTGGTGGTCCCGGCGGCGGTCCTGGCGGCCCCGGCGGCGGTGGCGGCATGATGAGCATGGACGGTGGCAATCAGCACCGTATCGCATTCTGCACCTACGGCGGCTTTGGCGAAGGCCCCACCGAAGCTACTGCTTCTCTTGAGCTTATCAAAGAGCTGTTCCAGGGTCAGAATTTCGTTGGCTTCTTTGCCTGCCCCGGCAAGATCATGTACTGGGATTCCTCCAAGAAGATCTCCGAAGCCCTTAAGATCAACCAGTATCGCGCTCAGGAGCTGATCGTCCGTTACATTGCCGATCCCAATGGCGAATACTTCAAGGATTATTCCCCCGAGATCATGGCCATGTTCGAAGCCGCTTCCAAAGAGACTATCGACGACAGCTATGCCGAAGATCCCGAATTCTGGATCCATGACCTTCAGACCCGCCCCAACGACAGAGACATCTATCAGGCCAAGGCCTTCCTGAAGGACATCATCGAAGACTACTACCTCAGCGAGAGCGGCGAACCCAGAAAGCCCAGCTCCGTTTACTGGTCCATCAACTAATCCAAATCCGATGAAAGGAGACATTGTGCCACGGCACAGTTATTGATATGAAAGCTCTCATTATTTACACTTCCATAACCAAAAACACCGAAATGGTCGCAAAGACTCTTGGCGCGGAAATGGAAAAATACAACATCACCGTTGACTACGCCAAGGTCCTGCCCAAGTACAAGGGCGGCGACATCCCCGAGTATTACGTTGAGGATTACGACTTCCTGGCCATCGGCTGCCCCATCATTGCAGCCCTGCCCTATAACAACTTCAACTTCTGCGTAGGCGAGCAGGAAGACTATAAGACCCGCAACGTCCGCTTCCTCCACCGGGAGAACCCCGAGGATAAGCCCCGCTATGGCATCGCCTTCACCACCTATGGCGGCACCGGCAACGGCCCCAGAGAGTGCATCGCCACCCTGGAGATCGAGAAGAACTATCTCCGCCGCTACGGCTTCACCCCCGTGGGTGAGTTTGCCTGCTGCGGCAAGGAGCTGCGCCACAACTCCGTGGACAATCTGGGCGGTATGCTGAAGATGAACATCCCCGACGCTCAGGCCCTTATGTCCCGCTTCAAGGACAATCCCGATGACGAAGAGTTCAAGAAGATGGATCCCAAGATGATCGAGACCCTGAAAAAGCTGTCCTCCGTCAAGGACGAAGAGAGCTTTGGCAGCTCCCTGTTCAAAGAGAACGATCCCCTGGGCATCGGCAAGCCCGGCCAGAGCTTCTGGCACTATGATATGCAGATCCGTCCCCACGAGAGAGATCTTACCAAGTGCGCATACTTCATGGACAACATCCTCGAAATGTATGTGGCCGCTCCCGATGGCAAGGTCAGAAAGCCCGGCGCTGTATATCGCAGCATCTGCTAGTTCCGGCACTATTTAATAATCAGGAGGCTCGACCTTATGGCATTAACAGGCAATTATCTGGTTCTGTTCCCCACCCCCGGTGGCGACAAATACCATATGTTCAAATTCTCGGCCGAAGGCTGCGGCGTCGAAAACGACAGAGGTACCACTCCGCTGGACAACTATACCGTTACCGATAACGGATTCTCCGGCGATATGGCTGCTGGCCCGACTACCCATCATTTTGATGGCGTGCTTGACGGTGTCAACATTAAAGTCGATGCCAAGGTAATCGAGGTCGAAAGCGGCAAGGTCATCAACAATTATGATGGTGTCCTCGAACCCTTCGACAGCGATGTACTTCCCGAAAACCCCGTGTCCGAAGGCGGACATGGTGGACCCGGTGGCCCTGGTGGCCCTGGTGGCCCTGGTGGCCCTGGTGGCCCTGGTGGTCCCGGCGGACCCGGTGGTCCCGGCGGACCCGGTGGTCCCGGCGGACCCGGTGGTCCCGGCGGTCCTCCACCCGCACAGTAAAATGTAAACTGTAAAACTATCCCCCGTGAATCTCTTCACGGGGGATAAGAGGGTGTCAAAAAACCTCGTAGAGTTCGCCGCGTTAGCGGCGAATAAATTCACATATGAAATTTCCGGCGGCGTGTACGTCGAAAATT
>CAYLKH010000053.1:0-16063 GCA_964384255.1 uncultured Oscillospiraceae bacterium
GTCGGCATATTCCAGCTGACTTCCAACGGGTATACCATAGGCCAGCCGCGTCACCTTTACCCCAAGGGGACGGATAAGCCGCGAAAGATACATGGCGGTGGCTTCGCCTTCGGTGTCGGGGTTAGTGGCCATAATGACCTCGTTTACTCCGCCTTCGGCGATTCGGGTCAGCAGCTGACGTATCTTCAAATCGTCCGGACCCACATGATTCAGGGGAGAAATCACGCCGTGAAGCACGTGGTATCGGCCGGAAAATTCCCTCGCCCGTTCCATGGCAATAACGTCTCTCGGCTCGGCCACAACGCAGATGACCGAAGGGTCGCGCTTGCTGTCAGAGCAGACAGGGCATAGCTCGTCATCGGTCAGGTTCTGGCAGATGGGGCAGAAATGTATGCTCTTTTTGGCGTTTAAAATAGCTTCGGCAAAGGCTTCGGCTTCCTCGTCAGGCTGTGAAAGAATATAAAAAGCCAGTCGCTGGGCTGATTTGGAGCCGATACCCGGAAGCTTTGCAAAATGCTCGGTCAAAGCTTCTAATGAAGCGGGAAAGTATCTCATAATGCTTAAAACAGACCGCCCAGATTGAGACCACCGGTGATTTTGCTCATCTGCTCGCTGGCAGAGCTTTCAGCTTTGCGCATGGCCTCGTTAACTGCGGCACAAATAAGGTCCTGGAGCATTTCGATATCGTCGGGGTCAACGACCTCGGGCTGAAGCTGGATGGACGAAAGCTCCCTTTTGCCGGAAACCGTGGCCGTAACAGCGCCGCCTCCCGCGGTGGCGGTGTAGGTTGCGTTTTCAAGCTCGGCCTGCATCTTGAGCATATCCTGCTGCATCTTCTGAGCCTGCTTTATCATATTAGCGTTCATGCCGCCGCCCATGGGGCTGGGGCTGCGATAACCTTTAGCCATTGTGAATTCTCCTTTAAATGATTTTGATATTTTCCATTGCTTTCGCTTTTTGAACAAGGGAATCGAGCCTGTCTCCGGTCTGCTCCTGCTGGCCTTCGAGAACAAAGCTGATATCGGGCCTGAAGCCCAGATGGACCGATGCCGCCTCGGCGATCAGCTGGGCGACCTCGTCCTTGCTTATGGTGCTTAGGACAAATGGGCTGGCCGCCACAACGGTCAGGCGGTTGCCGCTCAGCAAACCGGAGGTGGTTTCGGAATTATTAAGGTAGATGTTGACCAGCATATCCACCTTGCCCGTCAGATCGGCGGCGATTTTGGGCCATATCTCCGACGCAGGGATAGGCGACTTTGGACCGGTGGAGGGCTGAGACGGTTTTGCTGCGGGCTGAGTGACCCGGGGCTTTTCCTGTGCCGGAGCTGAACGGACCGGGGGCGGAGCGTCGTCGTCGGACCATGGGGGCGCGTCTTCATCAGTCCATGGAGGCGCATCGTTGTCAGACCATGGAGGAGCGTCGTCACTGACCGGTGGTCCATCGGTCGCACCGGCAGATGTGTCCCATGGAGGAAGCTCGTCCTCCGTCATGGGTGCCGGAGCTTTAGCCGGTTTTGGGGCGGCAGCGGTTTTTTCCGTTGGTGCAGCAGTCGGCGATGATGATTCGGGCGGAGAAACGACCCCTATGCCCCTGCTGACGATCTCTTCCATCCGGCTCTCCAGTCGGGACAGCCTTGCGGCCACTGCCAACTGGCTGCCGCTGGTGGTGGGATCGCAGACCTTCATAATACAAAGCTCGGCATCGGTCCTTAGACTGGTGCTTTTGCTAAAAGCGGACAGCGCATCCTGAAAGCAGCTTACGCAGTTCATAAGCCCTTCAAAGGTGAACAGCTCCGAAAGCCTGTTCAAAGTGTCGTCATCATATCCGCCGCTGAGCAGGGATCCGCTGCCGGAAACCTTAAGCATCAGCAGGTCGCGGCCAAGGGAACACAGCTCGCCGAACAGGGCAGAAACGTCCTTGCCCGCAGAATACAGCGCAGCAAACAGGTCCAGAGCCTGAGCCGTCTGACCCTTAGCAATATGCTGCATCATGGCGGCGGTTTTGATATTACCTGCCAGACCAAGAGTTTGATAAATCTCGTCGCAGGTCAGGCTTCCGCCGGGAACAGTACACTGGTCCATCAGGGACAAAGCGTCGCGCATTGCGCCGTCAGACAGACGGGCCAGCAGGGAAGCGGCGTCCTTTTCCAGAGAAATGTTTTCCTCCCCGGCAACAGACATCAGCCGCTGACAGATGTCTTCTGCCTGTATCCGCTTGAAGCTGAAACGCTGACAGCGGGAAAGTATGGTCGCAGGGACCTTGTTAAGCTCGGTGGTGGCCAGAATGAACATCAGATGCTCCGGCGGCTCTTCCATTATTTTCAACAGAGCGTTAAAGGCCGAGGTCGAAAGCATGTGGACCTCGTCAATAATGTAGACCCTTTTTTTGACCGAGGCAGGGGAGTAGATAGAATCGTCCCTCAGGGACCGGATATTGTCTACTCCGTTGTTGGAAGCGGCGTCGATCTCCAGAACGTCGGGGATGGAGCCGCTTTCGATACCCAGACAGCTGGGGCATTGGTTGCAGGGGTTCCCGTTGACGGGGGCTTCGCAGTTAACAGCCCGGGCAAGGATCTTGGCGCAGGTGGTTTTGCCGGTGCCTCTGGTGCCGGTAAAAAGATAGGCGTGGGACGTGCGGCCGCTTGACAGCTGATTTTTCAAAGTTTCGGTTATGTGGGTTTGACCCAGAACATCGTCGAACACCCGGGGACGATATTTCCTGTAAAGCGCCTGATACAAGCCCTCACCTCCAAAAAATAAGCTCCGGTCAATGACAAGACTGCACACCCGCCTTTGAATAATGTGATATGCCCGTTACCCCCGCAGCCAGCTCGGATACGGCTGCCTTGCGGCACACGGGGAGATCCGCTTAATGCTGCTCGGTTCCCCGCCTGACATGGTTCACGGGACCCCGTTGCGCAAGACCGACTCCTCATCACTACTTACGAGGGTCAGACGACACATCACACACCCTGGGGCGGGGATTCATCCCTGCTGTAGCGGATTGCAGGTTACAGGGCACCGCTATCTCCCCAACTAGTGCAGCCTTGTCACAGACCGGAGACTATGACAGGCCAATTTGCTCTACTATTTTACTATAAAATCCGTGAATTATCAATAGTGATTTTGCGCTATTGAATTATTCCCGGCAATATGGTTAAATATTTCCATGATGAAAGGTGGATCAGACAATGGTAACTGGCAGATTTGCTCCAACACCCAGCGGCAGGATGCATCTGGGAAACCTGTTTTCCTCCCTTCTGGCCTGGCTGTCCGTAAGGCATCTGGGAGGACGGATGATATTGCGGATAGAAGACCTTGATATTGGACGCTGCCGGATGGAAAACGCTCTTCAATTTGAAAAGGATCTTACCTGGCTGGGCCTTAACTGGGACGAAGGGGGATGCTTTGAACCCTATCTTCAAAGCAGGCGTGGCCATATTTATGACGATGCTTTTGAAAAGCTTGACAGCATGGGTCTGGTTTATCCCTGCTATTGCAGCAGAGCGTCCCTTCATGCGGCCTCCGCTCCCCACGGGTCGGACGGCCAGTACGTATATTCCCGGGTCTGCAAAAACCTGACTTATCAGCAGCGGGCAGAAATGACCAAACCTCCGGCCTGGAGACTGGCCGTTCCTGACCGGGAAGTTTCCTTTGTGGATGGACATATGGGTCCCTGTAAGCAAAACCTTGAAAAAGAATGTGGAGACTTTATTATCCGCCGAGCCGACGGGGTATATGGATATCAGCTGGCGGTAGTGGTGGATGACGCACTGATGGGGGTCGATCAGGTGGTGCGGGGCTGCGACCTGCTGGATTCCACACCGCGTCAGATTTATGTCAACCAGCTCCTGGGCTACCCCATACCGGAATATTATCACCTGCCCCTGTTGACAGCCCCGGACGGCAGACGGCTTTCCAAACGTGACAGGGACATGGACTTAAGCGAGCTTGAAAAATATAATACTCCTCAGCAGCTGGTGGGCAGGCTTGCATATATGGCGGGACTTATGGATGCCCCCGAACCTGTATCGGCCCGGGAGCTTGTTCCCCATTTCAGCTGGGACAGGGTAAAAAAAGACCAGACCATAGTCGTGTCCCCGGCCCCCTGAGCTGCATCTTGACTTTTTGGCCAGACTGAAATTATACTTGATCTATGCAGAATTTAATAAGAAGGAAGGAAGTTATACAATGGCACAGATAGGAAGAACAACTGTCGAAAGCCCCATGCACGCAATGTTCGGTGTGAAGCATCCCGGGCATGACAGCAAGCAGCTGCTTCAAAAGCAGCTTTTTGACGAAGCCATAGGGGAAGGCCGGATAGATGCCGCCCTTAAAGACAGGCTTTATGCTCTGGTGGATGCCCCGGCGCCTGAGGGCGCTATGCCCGGACCCCAAAGCTCCCCCTTCGACACGGCGGCAAAAGAGGGGATAATATCCGACGAAACGTCCAGATGGCTGTCTGACAGATACTTTGAGATGTCTCATGGCAAGGGCGTCCTTTGCAGCGGTGATGCAGAGCATATTTACGACGGGGTCGAAGTCACCCTGGACGGCCAGCAGCTGTCCACCGTTCAAAGCGGATATAACGTTATCAAGGCCGTCAACGGCGCTCATGTTACCCTGAAAAACGTGGAGGTCAAAAAAAGCGGCAGCTCGTCCCACCACGAATGCAGCTTCACCGGCTATAACGCTGGGATCCTGGCTGAATCCGGAGGCGTTGTGGACATAGTCGACAGCACTATCACTTCTGACGCTACTAATGGCAACAACCTGTTTGCTCATGGGGAAGGCAGCGTTATAAATCTGAAAAACTGTAAGCTGGATGCCTATGGCGCGGCATCCAACCGCACCACTTACTGCTCCTGGGGCGGCCAGCTGAATATTGAAAACTGCGAACTCACTACCCGTGGCTTCACCAGCGCCGTGATCGTTACCGATACCGGCGGCGGTACCATCCGCGTAAAGGATTCTGCCCTGAAGCTTATGGGCCGCAACAGCGCCTGTATCTATTCCACCGGCGATATTTATATCGACCATTGTCGAGCAGTGGCCAACGAATGGGAGGTCTGCGTCATCGTGGGCCACAACTCTGTCCATATCAGGGATTCTTATCTGTTCAGCGCCAAGAATCAGGGCGTAAAGGTATTTACCAAAGAGGGCGACGGCGCGACATTCGAGATGGAAGGCGGCCTGTTTGCGGTTTGCGAAGGCCCGGTGCTGTTCACTACCGGCAATCACGCTCACTTTACCCTGAGAAATGTTCAGGTAGCCAACCCCGATGGCATCGCCTTTATGGCTGACAGGCAGGAGCGCGGCGGCATGGGCGGCCCCGGTATGCCTCCCATGCCCGGTCAGAGCGCAGTCAATGACATGTATGTTGACCTTTATGAGCAGACCATCATCGGAGACACCGTCTGCGACGATGCCCATACCATAAGCGTGGCCCTCCACGAAGGCTCGGAATATTCCGGCGCCATCAACAGCGCTCATACTGCCGCCGCCGCAAAGCTCAGCCTTGACGAGGATTCGGTCTGGTACGCAACCGGCGAAAGCTGGCTGGACGTGCTTAAGGACGATGACGAGACTCTGTTCAATATCATCAGCGAATATAATATCCACTATGACGGGTCCAATCCCGAAAACGCCTGGCTTGGCGGCGAGACCTTTGAGCTTGCCGGTGGCGGTATGCTGATGCCCCAATAAACAGCTTATTAATTTTCAACAGGGGAAAACCTGTTGCGTTTTTCCCCAATAGGGGTAAATAAACTTCCAGGAGCCAATATGCCTAATATAATCGAAATTACTGACTTTAACGCCCCGGAGCTGGATGCATATGCGCGGTTGACCGAGGCGCAGCTGAGAAACCGGCTGGAACCTGAAAAGGGTATATTTATCGCCGAAAGCCCCAAGGTCATCCAAAGAGCGCTGGACGCGGGATACAGGCCGGTGTCAATGCTTATGGAGCGCAAGCATATCGAGAACCAGGCGTCCGAAATTATAGCCCGGTGCGGTGACATACCGGTCTATACCGCCGACCGCCAGGTTCTGGCCAAGCTGACCGGATATGAGCTTACCCGGGGCGTACTCTGCGCCATGGTTCGGCCAAAGCTCCCATCTGTTGAGCAGCTTCTCCAAAACGCCCGGAGAGTGGCGGTTTTGGAAGGAATAGTCGATTCCACAAATATTGGCGCAATATTCCGATCCGCCGCTGCGCTGAATATCGATGCTGTCCTGCTGACCCCGACCTGCGGCGACCCGCTGTATCGGCGGGCGGCAAGGGTGAGCATGGGTACGGTTTTTCAGGTTCCCTGGACCCGCATCGGCAGCGATCCGTCCCAGTGGCCTCAGCCGGGCCTGACTCTGCTGGAACAGCTGGGGTTCAAAACCGCAGCCATGGCCCTCAGGGACGATTCTGTAAGCATCGATGACCGGCAGCTTATGGCAGAGCCAAAGCTGGCCATTGTCCTGGGTACGGAAGGCGACGGCCTTGCGCCCTCGACCATTGCCGGCTGCGATTACACCGTCAGGATACCCATGGCTCACGGAGTAGATTCATTAAACGTTGCGGCCGCCAGCGCGGTTGCGTTCTGGCAGCTCAGATGACTGCTTATTAGCGAAACCCCGCAAACCGTATTTTCCGGTTTGCGGGGTTTCAAACAGGTTCAGCCCACCAGCATTGCCAGCAGGGGAGTTGTTATTAAAAAGCACACAGTGGTGATAAATGTTCCCTGAGACATGGTTTTTGAATCTGCGCCATATTCGAGACATAGCATGGTCCCGTTGGTGGCGGCGGGCATACCGCATATGATGACCGTGCAGGCCAGCACCAGAGGGTCAGTGACGAAGCTTTTCAGTATCAGCCACAGCAGCAGGGGAGTGACCACCAGCCTGACAAATGACGCAAGATAGATCCGCCATCCTCCAAACATTTCTCTAATCGGCATGGCTCCCAGAGTCATGCCGATTATCAGCAGGGCGGCGGGAGTGGTCACCTGACCGCACAGGGTCATGGCGTTGTTCAAAACCTCAGGCACTGTGGGCTTGATGAAGGCAAGTATCAGGGACACAACAGCGGCTATGGCGGCGGGAGATATCAGCCGTTTCAGATCGGGCTTCTGGTCGCCGCTGACAAGGAAAAATACGCCTATGGAATATGACAGAACGTTAAATGGCAGATTAAGCACCGTGTTGACAAAAATGGCTTCCTGGCCCAGTATGGCGGTGACCGTTGGATAGCCGATAAATCCCACGTTGCCAAAGGCGATCATATAGCTGTAAACTCCCCGTTTGTCCCGGGGCAGCCCCATAAGCCGGGGAAGTATCATAGCCATCACCAGCTGCAAAGCCTGAGACGCAATGGCGATACCCAGCAGACCGATGATCTCGCCTCCGGAGGGTATGGACGAGCTGGCAGTCACCGATGATATCATATAGCAGGGCAGGGTAACATAAACCACCACCCGGGACAGCATTTTGCTGGTGCCGGAGTCGACGGCTTTCAGCCGATAGGCCGCAAATCCGATAATGATAACAAGAAACAGCTCTGCCATTTTTGAAAATATGCTTAAAAATTCCAAATCATTCACTTCCCACCCAATTTTATCAGATGTCAGAGCCATAGTCAAATATCTCCGCACCGGTTGCGGCGAGAACTCCGATCTGGTATATTATAAAAAAACAAAAGGACAGTTTGAAATCTATGGTTATTGAACAAATATCCGGAAACACCTGGTGCGTAGCTGACAAAAGCGTTACCGTACCCTTTTACCGGCTGGATGAAAACAGAGTGGTCCTGCTGGATAGCGGGCTGGATACTGAGCCTTATGTCAGCGAATTCGTCAGGCTCATGGAGCCCTTTAGCGTGGCGGCAATTATTGCTACCCATGCCCACCCGGACCACCTTGGCACTATTCAGCATTACCAGAATCTGGGCGCAAAGATATATATGCCCGGTTTTGAGGCCGGGTGTATGGAATCGGCCCCGAACCTGAAATCATGGTACAGCCTGTTTTGCCTGACAGAGATCGAAAAATACTTTTCCCATATCATATTTGATGCCGACTACAGGCTGGACAAAAGCTGTGACCGGCTGACTATTGAAGGCAATACCTTTGGTATCCTCCATGCCCCGGGCCATACTATGGACCAGATATGCGTCATGACCCCGGACCATGTGCTTTATCTGGCAGACGCGCTGCTTTCTCTCCATGAGTGCCAGCGGGCAAAGCTTCCATATACCTTTTCCCACAGGCTGGACCATCAAACCTGGGAAATGCTCGGCAATATTGAGGCCGACAGCTATGTTCTGGCTCACGGAGGAATGGCGCCGGACCTGAAAGAGCTGATCGGAATGAACGAAAAATGCTTTTCTGACTGCGCGGCGAAAATACTTGACCTGATCTGCCAGCCGATGACCTTTGAACAGCTTTTGGAAAAGGTCATAATCAACTTTGGCCTCAGGCAGAACGCCAGCGTTTACGTTTTTCGGGTCTATGAAAGAAATCTGAAAAGCTTTGTGGAATACCTTTGCGATATTGGGAAACTGGTCCCCAGGGTAAAGGATGCAAGGCTGTGCTATGTCAAAGTTGAAGAAAATTGAAATCAGAAACTACCCCCCAACAGGAAGCGGCGTATAATACCGCTTCCTGTTGATTTTTGCGTTTTTATGGCCCGTGATGCAACAATTATGAATAATTGGCCCTACTTGAAAAAGACTAATCCTGACTGGCAAAATCAAAAACAGGCGGTGAAAAATGTCTCTGGAATATATTAAACTCATAACCGAAGCCGAAAGCCTTGCCCAAAAGCGCATGGACGAAACCAAAGCCCGGGCCGGAGCGATAATTGCAGCCGCCCGGGACAACGGCGCCGCAGAACGCAGCCGCCAAAGAGCCGCAGAGGAAATCGAAATAATGATGGAAAAAGCAAAAGAGCTTGCCAAAGCCCAGACGGGATCCATTGAACAGAAGCTCAATGCCCGGTGCAGTCAGCTGGAAGCGACGGCGAATAAACGGCTGCATTTGGCAGCCCGGCTTATTGTCGAAAGGATAGTGAACGGCTGATGGCAATTGTTAAAATGAAAAAACTGCACCTTATTGGCCTCATTTCTGACGAACCGGAGCTGATGAAGAGGATACAAAGCCTGGGATGCGTTGAAATATCCTCTCAGCAGCAGCTTTCCGACTCAAGTTTGTCGGAACCGGGAATATTTGGCGACAGCCACTGGGAAACCGATTTGCAAACCCTGACCCGGGCGTTGAAGGTCCTGGATACCTGCGCACCGGCGAAAACTCCAATATTTGCGCCCCGGCCTGAGTATACCGAAACCCGGCTATTTGATGATGATCTGCTTTCCCAAAGTCTTGAAGCTTCCAAAAAGATTCTGTCGCTGGATAGCCGGATGAATGAACTTGCCTCAGCTCAGGCAAAGGCTGAGACGGCAAAGCTGACTCTGACACCGTGGGAAAATATGGATATCCCTCTTGGCCTGAGATCCACAGCCCATACCGCTGTTAAGCCTGGGGTATGCCCGGTTGGCATAAGCTTCGACCTGCTTGAAGAAAAGCTTGGACAGCAGGTTCCCGAAGCGGAGCTTATGCTGCAAGGCTCTGACCGGGAGCAGCATTATCTGGTGCTGGTGGTGCATCGTATCCGGGAGGAAGAAGCCCTGTCCCTGCTCCGCGCTTTCGGATGGTCCCCGGCTCCCGTAGATCAGTTTAGCGGAACAGCAGCAGAAAATATGTTGGCCATAGATATGCAGCTGCAAGAGATGGCAACCCAACGTCAGCAGCTGACCCACGAGGTATCAGCTTATGCTCACTGCCGCGGAGATATTGAGCTTGGGTGGGAGCGGTGCTATCAGGACGTTCAGCGGCAGCAGGCAGCCGGACGGCTTTTGTCGACACAAAAGTGTTTTTGCCTTTCGGGCTGGGTACCGGAGACTTCCACTGCCAAGCTTGAAAAGCTGTTTGCCCGTTACGACTGTGCTTATGAATTGTCAGATCCCCAGCCTGACGACGACGTGCCTGTCCGGCTGAAAAGCAATTGGCTGACCGAACCCATGAATCTTGTGACAGAAATGTATTCCCTTCCGGCTTACGACGGCGTGGACCCAAATCCCCTTATACTGCCCTTTTTCACCCTGTTCTTTGGGCTGATGTATGCCGATATGGGTTATGGCCTGATATTGCTGGCCGTTTCCCTGTTTGTGACCAAAAGGTTCAAGCCCCGGGGGACCATGGGCCGGATGATGGGCCTTGGGGTCCTTTGCGGCGTGACTACTGTTTTCTGGGGAATACTGTTTGGCAGCTTTTTCGGCGATGCTGTCCCGGTGCTGTGCAACCTTTTGAACATTGAGCAGGTCCAGCTGTGGAAGCTTATCGACCCACTGGAACAGCCTATGGTCATGCTTATAGCGTCCCTGGCTTTGGGCGCTGTCCATCTTGTTTGCGGCATGGCTATCAATGCCATCCTGCTTATCAAGGACGGCAAAGCTCTCGATGCGCTGTTCGATGTTGGTTCCTGGTGGCTGCTGTTTGCGGGCATTGCCCTGGGAGCATTGGGGAAGACCTGGCTTGTTTGCATTGCCGGTGCTACTGCACTGGTTCTGACCCAGGGCAGAAGCAAGCCTACTCTTGCAGGTAAGCTCATTGGCGGCCTTGCAAGCCTTTACGACATAACCAGCTATCTGGGCGACATCCTGTCCTACACCAGACTGATGGCGCTGATGCTGGCATCCAGCGTTATAGCCAGCGTTGTCAACGTTCTGGGCAGCCTCAGCGGCAGCATCATAGTGTTCGTGGTGGTGTTCCTGGTGGGTCACGCCTTCAATATGGGCATAAGTATTATCGGCACCTATGTCCACGCCGCAAGGCTGCAATATCTGGAATTCTTTGGAAAATTCTACAAGGACGGCGGCAGAGCCTTTGCGCCGCTGGCTTATAAGACAAAGTATTCCAGGCTATATACAAAGGTATAAACTGGCCGTAACGAAAAGGAAGATAGTGTGAAAGAAACCCATCAGGGGTGTCTTTCGCGTTCAATAACCCGCCGCAGCGGCAGGAACGAACTTAAGTTCGTTCCGCTCAACTTGTATACAAAGGCTACCGGGCCTTTGTATACAAGTTGAGTATTCCGACATAATCAAGGAGGAAAACTAAAATGGCATTTTTTGAATCTATGGGTGGATTGGCTCTGGCTCTGCTTGGCTCCGGACTGGCGGTAGCCCTCAGCTGTCTCGGCAGCGCAAAGGGTACCGGCATGACCGGTGAGGCAGCCAGCGGTCTGGTGAGTGAAGACCCTTCCAAATTTGGCAAGGCCATGATATTACAGGTCCTTCCCGGCACTCAGGGCCTGTATGGCCTTGTTGCATGGTTCATTGCTGTCAATAAGATCGGTCTGCTCTCCGGAAGTGTCGTCTCTCTGACCGTTGCTCAGGGCTGGCAGATATTCTTCGCCTGCCTTCCCATGACCATCGGCGGTTGGCTTTCCGCTATCGCTCAGGGCAGAGTTGCCAGTGCATCCCTGAATATCCTTTCCAAGAAGCCTGACGACTGGTCAAAGGGCATCCTGTTCTGCGTCATGGTCGAGTTCTACGCCATTTTGTCCCTGCTGGTGACCTTCCTGATGCTTAACGGCATCCAATTTTAAGGAACTGATAATATGAACGGAATCGAAAAAATCATTGCAAGGATAGAAAGCGACTGTCAGGCAGAATGTCAGCAGATACTTGATGCCGCCAATACTCAGGCGCAGCAGCTCATAAGCGACGCAGAGCAGGCAGCTCAGCGGGAGTACGGTGCCATCATAGCTCAGGGGAAGCGGATGGCTGAGCAAAACCGCCTTCTCATCGTCAGCGCAGCTTCAGCAGAAGCGGGGCGCAGGATCCTGGCAGTTAAGCAAAAAATGCTGGATCGCGCCTATGACCTTGCTATGGAACAGCTTTGCGCCCTGCCGGAAAAGGCGGAATTTCTGGCTAAGCTGATCTGCCGGGCATCGACCTCCGGCAGGGAAACCGTAATTATGAACCCCCATGACAGGCAAAGCATCGGCAGTCAGACAGTGGAACTTGCCAACAATATGCTGGCAGCGTCCGGTAAGCCCCCGGAGCTTACGTTGTCTGAGAGGACAGGGGATTTCCGCGGCGGCTTCTATCTTTCGGCGGGCAACATCGAAACTAACTGCACCTTTGAGCTATTGATAAGCAAGCATCGGGGATCCTGCGCAGCCGAGACGGCTAAAGCATTGTTCGACGAGGGGGAATAGCTATGCCCCGAATTAAAGATACAGATTATTTACAGATATCCGCACGCATCCGTGCTATGGAGACTCGGCTGCTGACCAAAGACCGGCAGCAGCTGATGATCGAAGCCCGGAGCCTTAAGGACGCGGTGAGAGTGCTGTCGGAATGTGGCTACAGCGACCTTGACAGCGGCAATTATGAGAACGTGTTGGCACAGGCGCAAAAGGAAGTTTTTTCCGACCTTGCCAGCGCCTGTCCCGCAGCGGAGATGGTAGATTATTTCAGAGTAAAGTATGATTATCATAATCTGAAAACCCTCATTAAGGGCGAGGCTTTAGGTCTGGACGTTGGGCGACTGCTCTCCGATTCAGGCCGGGTCCCGGCCAAAACGGTGGCAGACGCCATCAGCCTTAACGACCTGAGCAGACTTCCCGATGATATGTCCAGCAGCGCTACTCAGGCAAGAGAAGTGCTGGCAACCTCGGCAGATCCTCAGCTGTGCGATCTGGTTTTGGACAAAGCCTGCTTTGAGCAAATGAACATTTGCGCCGCTTCATGCGGCAGCAGCTTTTTGCAGGGCTATTTCAGAATCACTGTGGATGCGATAAACCTGAAAACCATCGTCAGGATACGCAGAATGAATAAGGGTCCTGAGCTTTTGCGTCAGGCTCTGGTGGATGGCGGCAGCATTACATCGCTGTATCAACAGGCTCTGGTTGGCAAATCAGTTGAGGAAATATTCAACGGTACTGCTTTGCAAAGCGCTGCATCAGCAGCCGCCGAAGGCCAGACCGCATTGGAGCTGCAATGCGATAATGCAGTGGCAGATCATTTGAGATCTGCCCGTATGATCCCCTTTGGGGATGCCGTGGTGGTAGCGTACCTGGCAGCAAAGGAAGCGGAAATGACCGCCGTCAGAACTATCCTGGCAGGTAAAGCCGCCGGCATTCCCGGTGACCAGATAAGAGAAAGGCTGCGTGACAGTTATGTATAAAATGGCCGTTATTGGTGACCGGGAAAGTATATTGGGCTTCAAGGCGCTGGGCCTTGAAACGGTGGTGCCTGATAGTATCAGCAGCGCCCGAAGCAGTCTGGCTGGTATGGCCCGGGACGATTATGCAATAGTTTTTATAACCGAAGCTCTGGCAATGGAGCTGTCAGATGAGCTACAGAAATATTCTTCAAGCGCCACTCCTGCGGTGATCCTCATACCCGGCAAAGAGGGCAGTATGGGCATAGCCAGGGCAGCATTGAAGGAATATGTGGAGCGGGCTGTAGGCGCGGATATTTGGTGATTTGAAAGGACTGATACCATGTCAAAAGGCAGGGTCATTAAGGTTTCGGGACCCCTTGTTGTTGCTGAGGGTCTGGCTGAAGCCAATATGTTCGACGTCGTCCGAGTTGGCCCTCAGCGGCTCATAGGCGAGGTGATAGAAATGCGGGGCGACGCGGCCTCCATCCAGGTTTACGAAGAAACATCCGGGCTTGCTCCCGGAGCCGGGGTAGAAACCACCGGCCATCCCCTTTCGGTGGAGCTGGGGCCGGGTATGATAGGAACGATTTATGACGGTATCCAGCGCCCGCTGGAGAAGATAATGGCACTGACCGGCCATACCATCGCCCGTGGTATCGACGTTCCTTCCATCGACCGGGAGAAAAAGTGGCTTTTTGAGCCTCGGGTAACCGTGGGTCAGAAGGTCGTTCCCGGAGATATCATCGGCGTCGTTCAGGAGACAGCATCTCTGGAGCATCGCATCATGGTACCCAAGGGCGTTGAAGGTGAGATAGTGACCATCTCCGGCGGCGAATTTACCGTTGAAGAGACAGTCTGCACCGTCAAAACAGCATCAGGCCAGATAAAGTCTCTGACTATGATGCAGAAATGGGGCGTTCGAAGCGGACGGCCTTATAAAAGAAAAATAACCCCCGATGTTCCCCTTTGCTCAGGACAGAGAATAATCGACACCATGTTCCCTGTAGCTAAGGGCGGCACCGCCTGTGTTCCCGGCCCCTTCGGCAGCGGCAAAACCGTCATCCAGCACCAGCTTGCCAAATGGGCTGACGTTGACCTGGTGGTTTATATCGGCTGCGGCGAGCGCGGCAACGAAATGACCGACGTTCTGCGGGAGTTCCCCGAACTGGTGGATCCCCGCACGGGAGATTCCATAATGAAACGTACTGTCCTGATAGCCAATACCTCGGATATGCCGGTTGCGGCCCGTGAAGCGTCCATCTATACCGGCATAACCATCGCCGAATACTTCCGGGACATGGGATACGACGTGGCGGTCATCGCCGATTCCACTTCCCGCTGGGCTGAGGCTTTGCGCGAAATGTCCGGCAGACTTGAGGAAATGCCCGGCGAGGAAGGATATCCGGCATATCTGGCGTCCCGTCTGGCCCAGTTTTACGAGCGGGCGGGCTGCATAAGCTGTCTGGGCAGTGAACAGCGCTTTGGCTCCCTGACGGCCATAGGCGCAGTTTCGCCGCCCGGGGGCGATACATCCGAGCCTGTATCTCAGGCTACTATGCGCATAGTAAAGGTCTTCTGGGGGCTTGACAGCTCGCTGGCTTATGCCCGCCATTTCCCGGCTATCAACTGGCTCAACAGCTACAGCCTGTATACAGACACTCTTCGCCAGTGGTTCGCCGAAAACGTTGACCCCGACTTTATGACCAACCGTGACTGGGCTATGCTGGTGCTTCAGCAGGAAGCCTCTTTGGATGAGATCGTCAAGCTGGTCGGTAAGGATTCTCTGTCCAATAGCGACCGGTTGACTCTGGAAACCGCAAAAATGATAAGAGAAGACTTCCTTCAGCAGAACTCATTCACCGATATTGACTGGTATTCATCCTTCGACCGCCAGTTCCGTCTGCTGAACATGATTAAAACCTATGATGAGCTTTGCCGTAATGCACTGGAGGAAGGTGCAGAGCTTCAGCCTTTGCTGAACATAAGCGAGCGTGAATCCATCGGCCGTGCCAAAAGCGTACCGGTGGAGGAATACCGGGATGCATACGCCGCTATCCTGACCGGCATGGAAAGCAGCATAAATCAGATACGTCAAAAGGTGGGTAGAATATGATAAAAGAATATAAAACCATCTCCGAAGTTTACGGCCCTCTTATGCTGGTTCGGGGGGTCGAAGGAGCAGGTTATGACGAACTGGGGGAGATCGAACTGCCTAACGGCGAGCTGCGGCGATGCAAGGTGCTGGAGATAGAAGGCGCCGATGCCCTTGTTCAGCTGTTCGACAGCTCCTCCGGCATGAACCTGGCCAACAGCAGGGTGCGTTTCCTCGGCCACAGCCTGCGGCTTGGGGTGTCGGAAGATATGCTTGGCCGGGTGTTTGACGGAATGGGCCGACCAGTTGACGACGGACCTGAGATCCTGCCCGAAGCCTATATGGATATCAACGGCCTTGCCATGAACCCCGCCGCCAGAGACTATCCTAACGAATTCATCCAGACCGGCGTGTCTGCCATCGATGGTCTGAACACTCTGGTTCGTGGCCAGAAGCTGCCCATATTCTCAGGCTCCGGCCTGCCTCATGCATCCCTGGCGGCTCAGATAGCCCGTCAGGCAAAGGTGCCGGGTTCCAATTCCAATTTTGCCGTTGTGTTCGCTGCGGTGGGCATCACATTTGAAGAATCCGAATACTTTGTTCAGGACTTCCGCCGCACCGGCGCCATCGACCGTACCGTTCTTTTCACCAATCTTGCCAACGATCCGGCTATTGAACGTATGGCCACCCCGAGAATGGCTCTGACCTGCGCCGCATATCTGGCCTTCGCGAAGGATATGCACGTCCTTGTCAT
>CAYLKH010000054.1:0-16006 GCA_964384255.1 uncultured Oscillospiraceae bacterium
TGAAGAACATAAGCATGGGGTCCTCGCCGCAGGCGGTGTCTTCGTCCCGATGGAATTTGCGGGTGAACAGATAATATTCGTTGTCAAAATCCCGCCAGCCTTCTCTGCTGCCTCCAACCAGTATCTTGGTTTTGAGAGTTGGAGACGCGGCCTCGGCCAGCTCTACCTGATGGGCGCAGTCACCATCGGCTGTGCAGACAATGGCGGTCACACCGGCGGCGTTGAAGCGATATTCATAGTCGTGCTGGACCAGCAGATTGGTGGCGGGGATGGCAACGGCGCCGATCTTGCTCAGGCCCAGGAAGGCGAACCAGAACTGGTAATGGCGCTTAAGCACCAGCATGACCCTGTCACCCTTTTTGATGCCAAGGGATTTGAAATAGTTAGCGGTCTGAGAAGATTTTTCCTTAATGTCCTTAAAGGTAAAGCGGTTGACATTTTTGTGCTTATCCAGATGGACCATGGCCAGCTTATCAGGATACTTTCGTCCCAGCTCATCCACGATATCAAAGGCATAGTTGAAGGTATCGGTATTTTTGAAATCGGCCCTGACCAGTCCGCCCTTATCGTTTTCAACCACGGCTACATAGTTGTTCACCAGCAGCGGTTCGTCGATATTGTCGGTAGAAGCAGGCTCGAAAACGATATCGTCTTCCTTTTCCTCGCCGTGCATAACAACAGCCAGGAACACGCAGTCCTCGCCGTCAACAGCCACCATACCATGAGGGCGGTCGGAGTTATAATAAATGCTGTCGCCAGCTTCGAGATATTCAAAATTTACGCCCACCTGGACCTTGAGCTTGCCGCTGATAACATAGTCCAGCTCCTGACCGGCATGGGTAACGAGATGGATAGGCTCGTTTTCCAGCTTCGGGTCGTATTCGTATTTGCAGTAATAGGGGTCGGCCAGCTTATTGACAAACATGGGAGCCAGGTTATCGATGTCGATGCCGTTTTCTCTGGCGGTGGGCTGACCTTCGCCGTGTCTGGTAACTGTATAGGTCGAAAGCTTGGCGCTTTGGCCCTCGAGGATATCGGTTATTCCGATGCCAAAGGCCAGGGAGCATTTATGGATAAATGTAAAGGGGAAGTCCACCATACCGGCCTCATATTCCCGATACTGCTCCGGTGTGGTGTCGGTTTTTTCGGCCATCTGGTCCACAGTAAAGCCGATGATCTCACGCATTTCGCGAATTCGGAAAGCTATTTCCAGCAGCTGATTATGAGCGTTGCGCAATTCCATTTAGTTTTCTCCTTTCACAATAAAAAAGCCCGTCTCAAAGAAAAACTTTGAGACGAGCAATTAAAATCATTACCCGCGGTACCACTCAAATTGTAACAAATGTTACCACCTTCAGGCTCTGCCAAGCCCTATGCATTAACGCAGCATTCACGGAAGACGCCTACAAAGAACCTTCGGGTCTTCAGCTCGGAAGTGATGGGAACCTGAAACTTCCTTTACCGGGCTTCCACCGCCCCCGGCTCTCTGAAAAATTACCGTTTCGTCCGTCTTCGTCATCGCTTTTATATTAACTTGGGAGTTATAATATCATCTGGACGATTGACTGTCAACAGTAATTTTGCACACAATTGAGGGTCCATATGGGGGAGCAATCAGGCTGTTTCAACAGAAGCTGCCTTTTGCAGGCCAAGCTTTTCGATAGCGTCCTCACGCATTTTGTATTTGAGTATCTTTCCGGCCACATTCATGGGGAACGCGTCGACAAAGTCTACATATTTGGGGACCTTGTGCTTGGCCATATGGTCGCGGACATAGGTCTTCATTTCGGCCTCGGTCATTTCCTGCCCTTCCTTGAGGATGACGCAGGCCATGATCTCCTCGCCCAGAGCTTCGTCAGGTACGCCGATGACCTGAACATCGCTGACCTTGGGATGGGTATAGATAAATTCCTCTATCTCCTTGGGATAGATGTTTTCGCCGCCCCGGATTATCATGTCCTTAAGCCGTCCGGTTATGCGGTAGTTACCCTCCGCAGTCCGGCAGGCCAGGTCGCCGGTATGGAGCCAGCCGTCCCGGTCTATGGCAGAGGCTGTTGCTCTGGGCATCTTGTAATAGCCCTTCATAATATTATATCCTCTGGCCACAAATTCGCCGGTCACCTCGTCGGGCAGATCCTCCCCTGTCTCGGGGTCAACTATCTTGCATTCGATCTCCGGCAGCGGACGGCCAACAGTAGCCACCCGGACCTCCAGCGGGTCGTCAGTGCTGGACATGGTGCAGCCGGGAGATGCCTCGGTCTGGCCGTAAACAATGGTTATTTCCTTCATATTCATTTTTTCGACCACGTCCTTCATGACCGATATGGGGCAGGGAGAACCGGCCATAATGCCTGTTCTCATATAGGAAAAATCGGTCTTGGGGAAATCCGGGTGTTCCAGCAGGGAAATAAACATGGTCGGCACACCGTGGAAGCAGGTTATCCGTTCCTGATGAATGCAGGCAAGAGAGGGTTTTGCCGAGAAGTATGGCATGGGATAAACGGAAACGCCGTGGGTCATGGACGCAGTCATGGCCAGAACCATACCAAAGCAATGGAACATGGGGACCTGGATCATCATTCTGTCCTCGGTAGAAAGGTCCATGCGGTCGCCAATGCATTTGCCGTTGTTAACAACATTATAATGAGTGAGCATAACGCCCTTTGGGAAGCCGGTGGTGCCGGAGGTGTACTGCATATTGCACACGTCATCGGGGGAAACATAGCTTGCCAGACGATAAACCTCTTCGATGGGAGTCTGGTCAGCAAGCTCCATTGCCTCGTCCCATGTCATGGAACCGGGCTGCTCAAAGCCCACGGTTATTACATTGCGCAAAAACGGCAGGCGCCTGGCGTGGAGGGGTTCGGTTTTGCTTTTTGACCTCAGCTCGGGACACAGCTCGTTGATTATTTCGGCATAATTGGAATCCCGGTAGCCATCGATGAGTATAAGGGTGTGGGTATCGGACTGGCGAAGCAGATACTCAGCCTCGTGAATTTTATATGCGGTGTTCATGGAAACCAGTACCGCGCCTATCTTGGTAACCGCCCAGAAGGCTATGTACCACTGAGGGAGGTTAGTCGCCCAGACCGCAACATGGGTCCCCGCCTTGACCCCCATGGCCACCAGCGCTCTGGCACAGTTGTCCACATCGTCCCGGAACTGGCTGTAGGTCCGGGTATAGTCAAGGGTGGTATAGTGGAAGGCTATCTGGTCCGGGAACTCCTCGCACTGAGCGTCCAGCACCTGAGAAAAGGTTTTGTAAATAAGGCTTTCTTTTTTCCAGATGAATTCGCCTGTGCCGCGATTATTCTTATAAAGGAACTTTTTGGCTCTGGCGGTGGAGTCGAATCTGGACATATAGTTTTCAAAATGGGTAAGGATAATCTCAAGATCCCCCAGACCGTCTATCCAGTCAGGCTCCCATTTCAGGGCGATGTATCCCTTATAGTTGATGGAACGCAGGGCGTTCATAAGCTCGGTCACAGGCAGCTGGCCTTCGCCAATAAGCTCGTGGGTCATGCCCGCTCCGGAGTCTGATGCGTCGGATATGACCACCAGCTTAACGTATGCGCCCAGGTTAGTGATAGTGGTTTCGGCATCCTCACCCCCGTCGAAGCAGGTATCGTGCATATTCCAGCAGGCGGCAAGATTGTCGCTGGCAAAGTCGTTAAGAGCGTCTCTCAGCCGGGAGGTATCGGCAAAATATCCACGGGATTCAATAAGCAGCTCGATACCGCTGGACTCGGCATAGCGCACCAGCAGCTTCAGGGCTGAGATCACTTCTTCCCTGCTGTCTGCGCAGGTATGGACCATTACGTGGGCTACGCCCAGATTTTTTGCGGTTTTTATGGCCTTGCTGACCTCGCTGTCGTTTTCTACAAAGTCACATTCGGTGTCGATACAGGGTATCTCAAGCTTCTGCTTTTGCATACGTCTGACAGTGCTTCTGGCAGAATCGGGGCTGATGGGGCTTTCTTTTCCGCCAAAGATGGGGTTAAAAACGCTGTCGATGATGACTCCGCCGATCTTCGACGAGGAAGCATAATCGCAATAATCGGAAAAAGCAGGTGCGTTCCAGTTTTTTATGTTAAAGGCGAGATTCAATTTCAGCCCTCCTCATAGACTATCTTGTTCAAAGCATTTACATAGGCAATAATACATGCGCCGATAATATCGGTAGATGTTCCGGAGCCGGAATAGAGCTTGCCGTTGGCCCGGATCTTAAGCACGGCAGAACCCAGGGCCTCCCGGCCCTCGGTGACCGCCTGGATCTGGAATTCGTCCAGCTCATAGTGGTGGCCGACGATCTGCTCGATAGCCAGGAATGCCGCGTCCACAGGGCCGTCACCGGCGGAAAGTCCCTGGCGCTTGATACCGTCTTTAATAAGGGTGATGCAGGCGGTAGCGGTGATGTTATTGCCGCTGTTTATCATATAAGTATCGATATGGTAAGCCGACGGGACCTGGAGAGCGGTGCTGGCGATTATGGCTTCAAGGTCCCTTGCGACCACATACTGCTTTTTGGCAGCCACCACACGGACAGCCTCGTATACCTTAAAGTTGTCATCCTCGGAAAGCTGATAACCAAGGGATCTTACCGCGCTGATGACCTCGGAAATGTCATCGTTCAGGTCCAGCCGTATTTCGGGGGTGCTGATATCAGCAGTGCTGCCGGCGCCGTTGTCAAAGGGCGAGCCATCGCTGCGATTGGTCTGGAGTATCCATTGAAGCTGCTTTGCGCTGCGGTTGATATCCGCGGTTTTAACATGGGACTCCACCGCCAGGACGCCGCCCTTGGTGGATATGAGCCTTACAACATCCTCCAGCTTGGGGTAACCCATGTCGGCAACGGTAGTCTTGATCTCAGTAACGCCGCACTGAACAGCAGCGGTCAGGCAGGCCAGCGCCAGATTAAGCGAATCGGAAAGCTGCATGGCAACGTAAACATCCTTAAGCTCGGGAATGGCCTGATAGAGCCGGTCAAGGAAGCTGGACACTTCGGAGGGCATTATGACCCCGGACGTATCGCAGAAGGTGATTTTCCCCGCGCCGGAGGCAATGGCGGTTTTCACCGCCCGCACCAGATGGTCAAATTCGGCTCTGGTAGCGTCCACAGCGGAGAATTCTACAAAACCGGTGTGCTGGGCGCATTTTGAAACCAGCTCGCCGATCATGGCGATAACTGCGTC
Source organism: uncultured Oscillospiraceae bacterium (assembly GCA_964384255.1). GTDB lineage: Bacteria > Bacillota > Clostridia > Oscillospirales > Oscillospiraceae > SIG469. The sequence goes on from CAYLKH010000054.1 coordinate 5,193, forward strand.
GACCTTTTTGCCGCAGATATATTCCATCTGAGCGGAGGAGACAGGGACCATAACATGAAGGGCAGGCTTTTTTGCGTTTTTTACGCTGTCCCATGCTTCGTCAACAGATTCGGCAGTAAAGCCGACTGTCGCGGACACATAGCTGTATTCCACATCTGAGGCGATGGTTCTGTTAACAAGGGTATCAGCCTTAACGTCTTTGATCTGGGGAAGCTCAATAACGTTTACTCTAAGGCGGTCAAGGGTTTTGGCTATTTCCAGCTTTTCCTTAAAGCTGAGAGTCGAACCCTTGCCGGGGACAAATTCTCTCAGGGTAATGTCTGCAATACTCAATGTTCTCATTGTTAAACTTTCCTTTCCGTTTCAAGTGACCCAGAGCGTATCTGGTGACGTGTCAAATTAAAAAGCAAAAACCCAGAAGTCATAACACTTCTGGGACGATAAAAATACCGCGGTACCACCCGGATTGCCGCAAAAAGCGGCCTCTTTCAGGCTCATAAAAGCCATTAGCCATGATAACGGGGCTTCCGGAGTTCCTTACTGTGGGTTCGGGAACTCTGCTCTGGCGGGAGACGATCTGAACCGGACCCACTGCCTTACACCATCCGGCAGCTCTCTGAAAGGTCACGGCGTTCAGACTTAACGCCATCAACGCATTTGAATATTTATTTGTCCATAGATTATCACAGCCCGGGTTTGAAGTCAATTGACCAATTTAACGACGATATCGGCCCCGTCGGCACCATTTTTGTACATTTGGACTTGCAGAGCAGGAATAGAATTAACTGACCGGAATAATAACCGGATGATAGCGGTTATTTATTCACTGAAAACCCGATACCTTTGGAGGTAAAGTCATGCTTTCTGCTTCGCTGATACTCATTCTTAACAGTATGTTCTGCACTCTGCGGCTATCCACCGGCTCAGGCTCGTTCCCAAAGCCCCTTACGGCTGAGGAGGAAAAGGAATATCTCGACCGGGCTGCCCGGGGAGATATGGAAGCCCGAAACATACTGATCGAACGCAATCTGCGGCTGGTTGCCCACATTGTCAAAAAATACTATACCCAAACGGACGAACAGGAGGATCTTATATCTATCGGCACTATCGGCCTGATCAAGGGAATAACCACCTTTGACCACACAAAAGGCGCAAAGCTGGGTACATACGCCGCAAGGTGTATTGAAAACGAGATACTGATGTATTTTCGCGGCAGGAAAAAGGCTGCGGGTAATATATCTCTGTCTGACGATATCGACACAGGAAAGGACGGCAACAGCCTGTCCATACTGGACGTTCTAAGCACAGATGAAAATATGTTTGAGGACCTGTGCAGCCGGGATATGACGGCCAGGCTTATGAAATGTGTCGAAACCGTTCTGGAACCCAGAGAGCGGGAGGTCATCAGGCTGCGCTATGGTCTGGGCAACTCGGTTCCTCTTACTCAGCGGGAGATCGCTCAGCAGATGGGCATCTCCCGAAGCTACATTTCCCGGATCGAAAAAAAGGCTCTTGGCAAGCTGCTGGACGCCATAAACGAATAAATGGGACCGAAGCCAGCCAAAACCAGATCAGCGGTCAGCAAAAAAATCCTTGAACATAGAGCCATATTATCGTAAAATAAACGTAGCAGAGATCCGCATTTCATACCGGAGAGTGACAACATGAACGTTTGGGGACATTTCAAAACCATTACAAAGCACAAGCTTATTGTGATGAAATACTGCTTTCGGGCAGGCATGATCCGTCAGGGACTTCTTCACGACCTGTCCAAATACTCCCCTTCCGAATTCCTTATTGGCGCAAAATACTATTCCGGTGTCCGTAGCCCCAACGTGCTTGAGCGGCAGGAGCTGGGCTATTCCACGTCATGGATCCACCACAAGGGCCGCAACAAGCACCATTTTGAATACTGGGTCGACAACAGTCGCGAAGGCTTTTTCCCCGTACCCATGCCCAGAAAATACATCGCCGAAATGGTCTTCGACCGTATTGCGGCCTGCAAAACCTATAACGGCAGCGAATACACCGATTCCTCTCCCCTGAATTATTATAAGCTGGGATACGATTCGAGAATAATGAACCCCGAGACCCGGGAGCAGCTGGAAATGCTGCTGACCATGCTTTCCCAACAGGGCGAGAAGCAGGTTATTAGCTATATTCGCCACCAATACCTGAAAAATCATTAATACTTTCGACACCGTTTGTTTCCTTATGGCGCAAATGGTGTCTTTTTGTATCTATTTGTTATCGAAACCACACCGTTTCAAGACAAAACCACAACATTTTGTCTTGAAAACTTGATTTGCATACAATATGCTGATATAATAGGATGAAAATGTACAGTCTGTGTCCAAAGGCCGAGGGGCTTTGGATACGCTGAAATGCTTTCATTACTGATGGTGCTGATATGGACAACCAACCCAAAACCCTGTATATCATCGTCCCCTGCTTCAACGAAGAAGAGGCCCTTGCCGAAACTCACCGTGTGCTGTGCAGCCTGCTTGACAGGCTCAGGCTCGGGGGCAAAATATCCGGTTCCAGCCGTGTCCTGTATGTAGACGATGGCTCAAAGGACTCCACATGGGATATTATTCGCGGCTTTTGCGACCATGGGACCGCCGCCGGGATCAAACTTTCCCGCAACCGTGGCCATCAGAACGCAGTTATGGCCGGGCTGATGACTGCCCGGGGCTGCTGCGACATGGCGGTCAGCATCGATGCCGACCTTCAGGACGACCCCGACGTAATAGAGCAGTTTGTTGACCACTATCTCAGCGGCTGCGAGGTGGTTTATGGTGTCCGCTGCAACCGGGACTCCGACACCGCCTTTAAACGCCATACCGCCGAAGGCTACTACAGGCTCCTTAAGCTGCTGGGGGTCGAGATAGTGTTCAACCACGCCGACTTTCGGCTTTTAGGCAGCCGCGCTCTGGATGCCATGGCTCAATACGGCGAAACCAACCTGTTTTTAAGAGGTATCGTCCCTCAGCTGGGGTTCAGGACCGCATCTGTTCAATACTCCCGCTCCCCCCGAATTGCCGGCGAATCAAAATATACCCTTGGGAAAATGCTCTCCCTGGCGGCGGAGGGCGTGACCTCCTTTTCCGTCAAGCCGCTGCGTATGCTTTCGTGCTTTTCCCTTGTACTGCTGCTGGTCTGCGTCATAGGCTGGATAGTCAGTCTGGCCGCGGGACTCGATGCAGTCAGGGCCATTATTCTTTCAGTCTGGTCAGCCTGCGACCTTATTCTTCTTGCTGTTTCTCTGGTGGGCGAATATCTTGGCAGAACATACCTTGAGGTAAAGCACAGGCCCAGATACTTTATCGACCAATACATCAACAGATAACAGAGGTGATCTCCTTGAAGCGAATATTCCTTTTGGTGTCGGCCATAATGCTGATATTGCTGTGTTCCTGTTCCGATGAATCCATGTTTTCCGCCTCATCGGGAACGGATTTTTACACCGTAACAGCCGAAGGCAGCTCCCGGTCCGACCAGTTTGAGCTTACGGCTCAGGAAAGCGCCGAGATAACCGTCACTGTGGAAGTCCGCTCCACCAAAGGTTCTCTGGATCTGGTGTGCAGCAGCACTTCCGGTCAGGTCATATCCCAATACAACGACCTTAAGGAAGGGACCTATTCCTTCCGCCTGACGGGTCCGGACACCTTTAACACCGCCATCACCCTGAACCGCTTTACAGGAACGTGCAACATTCACTGGGAAACCATCGGCGCTGTAAGCACCACCGAAGAATCCCCGGAGGTCATGGTAATTGACCCAATGGCATAAAAAACACCGTGTCAGAACAGTCCGACGGGCTGCTTTGACACGGTGTTTCCATTTTTGCGGCCGACGCATCCCGGCGCAGGTCTGCGGGCGAGGATACTTATTTGACCGTTACGGGCGGGCGGACATAGCGTATGGTCGAATCGGATTCCGGCCGCTTATGTATGCCGGATACTATCCCCATAGCGGCGAAGGTCATAACCAGGGACGAGCCGCCGTAGCTGAAAAACGGCAGGGTCAGGCCGATAACAGGCAGCACCCCCAGGTTCAGGCCGATGTTGACAACGATCTGGAACATCAGCATACCGGCGATGCCTATGCACACCAGCCTGTTGGTAAAGTTTGGAGTTTTCAGCCCAACATAAAGGCAGCGGATAACGATAGCCGCCAGAAGGATCATGACCAGCATACAGCCGATATACCCCAGCTCCTCGCCGATAACCGAAAAAATGCAGTCGGTGTGCTGGGCGGGGATACTGCCCGAACTGGTCATTTTGCCGTTTCTGTAGCCCTGGCCGAATATTTTGCCGCTGCCGAGAGCGGTCTGGGTCTGCTCCATCTGATATCGTTCGTCGTTAGCCAGGGGGTCTATGGTAGGGTCGTAAACCACAAGTATTCTGTTTTTCATATAGCTTTTGATAACGCCGGTGGTCCACAGAACAGGCACAGCGGCACAGATCGCGGCGAAACCGCCCAAAAACCAGCCAAAGCTTATGCCTGCACCCATTGCCAGAAATACGAATATGGCAAGGAAGATCAGCGCCGAACCCGCATCGTTGGACGCGCTCATATACAGGCCGACGATCACTATAACAAGGGCGGCAAAGACAAAGATCGAAACGGGGGAATTTATCTTGTCCCGCCGGATGGTCATCTCCTGAGCCAGAACCACAATGAAAATGACCTTACAGACCTCAGACGGCTGGATACTTACGCCCACATATGGGATGACCATCCAGGCCCGGTTGCCGGTACCGTCGTCACGGCCCCAGATAAAGAGCATGGCAATGAACACAAGGCAGAAAAGGTAAAGCAGCCGATTCTGCTCGGCAAAAATATCCAGATCTATGAGCGAAAAGAAAATATAGGCCAGTATCCCCAGAATAAGAGCGGCGATCTGGACCGTGACCGATCCCGACAGGCTTGAGGAATAGGCGGTGGCGCTGGAGATGGCCACGATGCCATACACCGAAGCAAGGCAGCACAGGCCAAGGAGTATCCAGTCAGCCCCCTTGAGATAAGAATAGCATAATTTGAAAAAAGCCCTCACAGGTAACCTCCTGTAAAAGATAAAACAAGCTGATAGGAACAAGCCGGAGTTCGTTCCTGCCGTTGCGGCAACTATCAGCATTTGTCTACAGTCTGAGTTATTTGTACCCATATTGTATCATTATTTTTCAAATACGTAAACTAAAAAGATTGCGAATCTGTGGCAATATGATATAATCAATAGGAATAAAACCTGAATGAGGTGTGAAATGACATATATCTCCACCGGTGTCGAAGCCACCGAGGAGCTTGGCCGCTGTCTGGCCAGGGCTTTGTCCCCCGGCGATATCGTAGCTTTTACCGGCGACCTGGGCGCGGGAAAGACCGCCTTTATCCGCGGTCTGGCCTCCGGGCTGGGCGTCAGCTGTCGGGTCACCAGCCCGACCTACACTATTGTCAACGAATATCCCGGCGCCGTTCCTCTGTTTCACTTCGACCTCTACAGGCTGAGCAGCTTCGACGAGCTGTATGATATCGGCTGGGAGGACTATATCTCCCGGGGCGGTATTTGCGCCGTTGAGTGGTCCGAACGGGCGGCTGACGAGCTTTCCGGATGTATAACCGTGAGCATCCGCCGTCTGTCCGACACCCGGCGCAGTATAACGATTGAAGGGATCGATGAAAATGCTATGTCTTGCCCTTGACTGCTCTGCCAAAGCGGCTTCCGTCGCCCTGGTGAAGGACGGCCAGCTGCTGGCCCAGTATTATCAAAACAGCGGCCTTACCCACAGCCGCACCCTTCTGCCCATGGTCAACAACATTCTTGCCAACAACGAGCTTGACCTGAAAAGCATTGACCTTATCGCCGTGTCCAAAGGTCCCGGATCCTTCACCGGTCTGAGGATAGGTATCGCCACAGTCAAGGGTCTTTGCTGGGGCGGCAATATCCCCTGCCGTGGGGTATCCACCCTTGAGTCCATGGCATACAATTTTGTCCACCGTCAGGGGCTTATCTGCTGCGTTATGGATGCCCGGCGCAACCAGGTCTATAACGCGCTGTTCAGGTCCGACGGCAAGGCCCTTACCCGTATCTGCAACGACCGGGCCATCTCCACCGCCGAACTCAGTTCGCAGCTCAGTCAGCTTGGGGAAGACGTGTTTCTGGTGGGCGACGGCACCGACCTGTGTCTCCGCGAGCTGACCTGGCCACAGCTTATTCCCCCGCCGGCCCAGCTGAAAATGCAGTCTGCCTATGGGGTCGCTATGGCAGCCCTCGCCGGAGGGACCGACATTTCCGCGTCCGAGCTTGTCCCCAGCTATCTCAGGCTTTCTCAGGCGGAGCGGGAACGTCTGGAAAGGCTCCAAAACCAAGTTATCAAAACCAATGAGGTGTAAAATAATGGGAAAACTAACTGTTTACGATCATCCACTTATTAACCATAAGCTTTCCATTTTGCGGAACAAGGAAACCTCTGTCAAGGATTTCCGCGAGCTGGTAGGCGAGATCGCAATGTTCATGTGCTACGAAGCCACCAGAGATCTGCCCACCGAGGAGGTCGAGATCGAAACTCCTGTGGCTGTTGGCAAATTCAGGATGCTGTCCGGCAAGATGATGGCCGTTGTGCCGATTCTCCGGGCCGGTCTGGGCATGGTCGACGGCATGATCGCCATGATCCCCGCCGCCAAGATCGGACACATTGGCCTTTACCGCGACCCCGAGACTCTCGAACCTGTAGAGTATTATTGCAAACTGCCCACCGACATTTCCGACCGCGAGGTGTTTGTTGTCGACCCAATGCTTGCCACCGGCGGCTCTGCCACCGCCGCTATCACCTTCCTCAAGGAACACGGCTGCAAGAACATCCGTCTGATGAACATCATCGCCGCTCCCGAGGGCATTGCCCACGTTCAGCAGATCCACCCCGATGTGGATATTTATGTCGCCGCTGTTGACGATCATCTCAACGAACATGGCTATATCGTTCCCGGTCTGGGCGACGCAGGCGACAGGATATTCGGCACCAAATAATTTCTGACCGCTGTTGATACTCATTTATGGGGACCGCAAAGCAAAAGCCTTTGCGGTCCCCGTCTTTTGTATTTTTACGACTGTTTTACTGTTGAAATAGGAGCAAAACTGAACTATAATATACTCAATATGATGGAGGTAATATTATGGTTTTGGCAATCGACGTAGGAAACAGCAATATCGTATTGGGCTGCATCGACAGCGGCGATATCAAGTGTATAAGCCGCATGGCCACCGACAAACACAAAACCGGTGACCAATATGGCTATGAGATCAAAAATCTGCTGGGGATGCACAGCGTCCAACCCGACCATGTGGACGGATGCATCATTTCCTGCGTTGTCCCGTCCCTGACCGACTCCATTGCCCAGGGCATCCGTCTTGCTCTTAAGGTCAATCCGCTGATAGTTGGCCCGGGGATAAAAACCGGGCTTAATATCCGGATGGACAACCCCACCCAGGTGGGCGCGGATCTGGTAGTCGAATCCGTGGGCTGTATCCACAAATACCAGCTGCCGGTAATTATAATCGATCTGGGGACCGCCACCACCATGGCCGTTATCAACGGCAGGGGCGAATATATCGGCGGCGTTATCTGTCCGGGGGTAAATCTGTCCCTGACCGCCCTTTCCACCGGCACGGCCCAGCTGCCTGACATCAGTCTCGAAGTCCCAAAACGGGTCATCGGCACCAACACGGTCGACAGTATGCGCAGCGGTCTGGTTTATGGTATGGCTTCCATGCTGGACGGCATGGTAGCCCGAATGGAAGATCAGCTTGGCCAGCCCGCCACCGTTGTTATGACCGGCAGCGTTGCTTCTCTGATCGCTCCGGTGTGCAAGCGCAAAATGATAATCGACGAAAACCTTATCCTTGAGGGATTGTATCTGCTGTATCAGCGGAACACTACAGACAGGAGAAGCGCTCATGAATAAAACGATCGGAAAAGATATGATAATTCTCGACGGCGGTATGGGTACCATGCTCCAGTCTCTGGGCCTTGGCCCCGGGGAATCTCCGCTGGACATGAACCTCACCGCGCCCCATCTTGTTCGTCAGGTCCACGATGCTTATCTGGAGGCGGGTTCTGACATTATTTGCAGCAACACCTTTTCTGCCAGCGAGCATCTGGGCAAGGGCATAGACACTTCCGAAGCCTTTGTCGCGGCCATACGCATTGCAAAAGAAGCCGCCGCACCATTTGGCGCGCTGGTTGCTGCGGATATCGGACCCATAGGCAGGCTGCTAAAGGGTTTTGGGGACCTGAGCGTAGAGGAAGCCTGGGATATTTTTGAAAAGCAGGCCCTGCTTGCCAGCCGCGAAGGCGCAGATATAATATATTTTGAAACCATGACCGACATTCTGGAATCAAAGATCGGAGTCATGGCCGCAAAGGCCGCCACTTCCCTGCCCGTTTTCGCGTCCATGAGCTACGAGGCCAGCGGCAAGACCTTTCTGGGCTGCTCGCTGTCGTCCATGGCCCTGACCTTGCAGGCCGCTGGAGCCGATGCCATAGGCATAAACTGCTCTGTCGGTCCCGGCGAGGCTGCCGGTATGGTAAAGGAGCTTGTAAAATGGACCGACCTTCCGATCATTGTCAAGCCCAACGCGGGGCTGCCCTCCACCGTCAATGGTGAGACGGTGTACAGCATGGGTCCTGAGGAGTTTGCCGAAATAATGAGCAATATCGTACCTTTAGGGCCGTCGCTGCTGGGCGGCTGCTGCGGGACCTCTCCCCGGTTTATTTCCTGTCTGGTCAGTATGACAGCCGGTCAGCAGGTCGGCTCCCGGCCGGTCCCCACCACCGACTGCCGCTGCTCCGCCAGCATACCGGACATTGGGCTTGAGCGGGAACATATTCTCGACTGCCGGGTTGCTGCCGACGCCCGGGAAGCATATCAGGATACGGACGAGCTGATAGATATGGCTATGGACGCTGAGGACTCAGCTCTGGTTCTTTGTGTGGATGGTCTTGACGATCCCCGTCAGCTGCTTAAAGAAGCGGTGACCGAGCTTCAAACCGCGGTTAAAAATCCCCTGCTGATCGAATCCAGCGACCCGGAGCTTATTAGCTATATTGACAGGTATTACCGGGGAAAGCTGTAAACCGGATTGATGAGCTATTGATAATTCAGATAATGCGACCCCCTGTGCCGGATGCTGCTTTTCCGGTACAGGGGATCGTTCTGTTAATGTGGCGTGTCAAAATAGTCCAATGGACTATTTTGACACGGATTTTGCGGCCTTCGGCAGCGCACTCAAAAGGCCGTCACACGGCCTTTTTCGCACGTTTGAAGGCCGAGTAGTGAAATTTCCGACGTACACGCCGCCGGAAATTTCATATGTGAATTTCTTCGCCGCTAACGCGGCAAACTCTACGAGGTTTTTTAACAGCCTCAATAGTCCGTTGGAATATTTTGACACGGGTTCTGTTAATGAGTTATGGGCAATTATCAATAAATTTGCAGGCCGCCAATGCGGCAACGCTGCCGTCTGCTGCGGCGGTGGTCAGCTGGCGGATCTCTTTGCTCCGGCAATCCCCGGCCACAAACAGTCCCGCCGTTCTGGTTAGGCAGTTTTCACCGGCGGCAAAATATCCCTGATCGTTCAGCTGAGCATAATCTTCAAAGGCTCTGTTTTCGGGTTCATGACCGATAGCTACGAACAGTCCGTCAAGGCTCAGGCGGTCGGCAGTCCCGTCTTCCAGGTTTTCGACCATGACTCCCGTCAGCTCGCCATCGCCCACAAGCCCGGTTACCTTTGACCGAAGGACGAATTCCACATTATCCCGGGAGCTTAATACCTCAACCAGTCTTTCTTCCCCACGGAAGGTATCTCTCCGATGGATTATGTAAACCTTCTTGCATCCTGCGGAAAGGAATATGCCGTCTTGCAATGCGGCGCTTCCGCCGCCAACAACGGCCACGGTCTTCCCGTTGTAAAAGGCTCCGTCGCACACGGCGCAATAGCTTATGCCGCTGAGTTCATCCTCACCGGTCAGGCCAAGATGGCGATGCTTTGACCCGGCGGCGATAATGACCGCCCGGCACCGGTGCCGCCCATCGGCGGTAACGACGGTAAAGCAGCCATCGGAAGAAGTTATGTCAACCACCTCTTCCAGCTCGAAATCGGCCCCCAGAGCCAGCATCTGTTCAAACATTCCGTCGGCCAGCTGGCTGCCGCTGATGCTGGCGGAGCCGGGCCAGTTTTCGACCTTTGGCGAGGAGGATATCTGCCCGCCAATGCTCTCTTTTTCCAGAACGAGGACGGTTTTCCCCGCTCTGCGGGCATATACCGCCGCGGTCATTCCCGCGGGGCCTGCCCCCACAATTATTATATCATGCATAAATGCTCAATCCTGGTCACAGCGTGCCGAAATCATAAATATCCCGGCACGCTGGTATTTTGTGATATTTTACTGCTTTGCGGCGATGCTGCTGAGGTAGCCCTTTATGGCAGAGGGGCCGGAATATTTTTCAACGTTGCCGTCGACGCTGACCACCAGAGTGGGGGCCTGCCTGATACCAAGCTCTCTGGCCATTGCGGCATCTTCCTCGGCATCGACCTTGAGGTAATCCATACCGGCTTTTTCGAGGATGGACGCCGCCACCTTGCAGTTGGGGCAGGTTTTGGTGGTAAACAGCATGGGCTGGCTGACCTGGGCAGTTACGGGAGCCATCTCAGCTTCGGCCTTTTTGACCTCGGCGGCGCTGAATGACCCACCGACCCTATAGGTTTTGCGTTCTTTGTATTCCTGGATCTTGCCGTCGTTCCAGTTCTGGACAGG
>CAYLKH010000055.1:0-15957 GCA_964384255.1 uncultured Oscillospiraceae bacterium
TCTTGTGCAAGGTTAGCTTTCCCCCTCTCCACCTATATTATACTCAAAAGTTATTGCTTTGTCAAATACTTTTGAGTTATCGACAGTTATATTGGAGGCCTTTATGCAAAACGAATATTTCATCTACCTGCGAAAATCCCGGGTAGACATTGAAGCCGAAAGCAGCGGCAGCGGTGACACGTTGGAACGTCACCGACGGCATCTCCTTGAGCTTGCCCGCTCCAATGGGTATAATATAACGCAAATATTTGAAGAAGTGGTTTCCGGCGAATCCATCGCAGCCCGGCCCGAGATGCAAAAGCTGCTGCGAGCGGTAGAAACCGGAGTTGCCGCCGGTGTACTGTGCATGGAGGTTGAACGGCTCGCCCGTGGCGATACATCCGACCAGGGCATCGTGGCCAAGACCTTCAAATACAGCAATACGAAGATCATCACCCCATCGAAGATCTACGACCCGTCCGACGAATTCGATGAAACTTTTTTTGAATTCGGCCTTTTCATGAGCAGGCAGGAATACAAAACCATTAACCGGCGCTTGCAGCGCGGACGCCAGGCATCCTTGCAGGAAGGCAAATACATATCCAGCACAGCTCCCTATGGCTACGAACGGGTGAAGCTCAAAGGGCAAAAGGGCTATTCGCTGGCCATCGTGCCGGAACAGGCAGAGATCGTTAAAGCCATATTCAACTGGTTCGCCAACGACGGTTTAGGCGGCAGCCTGATCGCTCGCAGACTGAACGAGCAGAATGTTCCTTCACCGACCGGCAGCAGCTGGGCGCCGTATTCCGTAAGAGACATGATAAAGAACCCCACCTATGCCGGATACGTCCGTTGGAGCGCAAGGCCGGTCAAGAAGCAGGTTCGAGACGGTGTTGTTATCGAAACCCGTGCATCCAATCAGGACGCGCAGATCTATAAAGGTCTTCATGAGCCTATAGTAAGTCAGGATCTGTACGACCGGGCAAACGCAGCCCTGAGCAGTCGAAGCCATCCACCCTTGAAGCCCGCTTATGAGATTCAAAGCCCCTTTGTCGGGCTAATGTACTGTTCCAAATGTGGCCGTGCCATGCTTCGCCGCCCGGTCAAACGGGGCCGCACCATGCTGATATGCCCAAATGCCGCCTGTGAAACCAAAATGGCTGTGCTGGAAGAAGTCGAAGACGCTGTGCTGGACGCACTGCGTATCTGGCTTGCAGACTACAAGGTCAAAGTCAAAGCCGAACTGGAAATAGTCAACAATACCGCACCTTCTGCTATTCCCCGTCTGGAACAAACTCTTACAACACTGCACCGGCAAAGCGATAACCTGTATGATCTGCTTGAGCAGGAGGTATACACCATCGAAGTTTTTACCCAGCGCTCCAAATACATTGCCGACAGGATATCGAAGGTTCAGACCGAATTGGAAAAGGCAGTGCAGGAAGAGCAGCGTAGCGCCGTATTGAACACCAGTAAGCTGCTGATCATCCCCCGAATCGAAAACGTCCTTTCCGCATACCGCACAGCCGAAACCCCTAAGGAGCAAAACGATCTGCTTAAATCCGTTCTTACCCGTATCCTCTACAGTAAATCCACCGGTGGCCGCTGGGCAAAGGATTCCGATATGAACGTTCTTGTTTTTCCCAAAACCGAGTTTTGACTATTTACGCCTTAACATACATCTTGGAGGGCCATAAGTATAGCCCCATTCGTATGTCATCAGCAGGACGGCATCGGCGGCATCGGACAGGGCCTTATAGTCATGGCCGGCATACAGCAGACCCGGTTGGGCGGCGTAGGTTTTGGGAGCCAGAGCAACCACAACAGCATATCCAAAGGGCGCAAGCCGGGTCTTCAGCTGGCGGACAAAATCCCCATAGGCTCCGGCGTTTTCTTCGCCCAGATATTCAAAATCCACGTCCAGCCCCACGTAGCCTTTTTCCTTCATCGTCTCAAGAATGTTCTCCGTCAGCCTGTCCCGCAGCTGCTGGTTTCCAAGTATCACGGCGGCACGCTGGGTATCAAAATTTCCGGCTTCGGTAAGGGTCGAAAGATGCATCAGCGGCGCAGTGCCAAAGGCTTCTGCAATATCTATCAGCTGCCCATCGTCCAGCGGCACAAGCCCGCCCTCCAATGTCACTCCATAGGTAAAGGGCGTCAGATATGTCAGATAATACACCGTTTGTCTCAAAAGCTCTTTGTCTATAAACGGATAGGCGTAACTGTTTACATATATGCTCCCCCTTTTGGGTTCTGTAAAAGAAAGCGTAAGCTCCTGCCCCGGAGCAATGTCTGTGTCTCCTTTTAAAAACGGGTTGTTTCTAAGCAGCTCCCGCCAGCTGATACCGTATCTTTCGGCGATGGAATACAGCGTATCCCCTGGCTGGACCCTGTGGGTCAGCTGGGGATAAAGTATCACCAGAGTCTGTCCCACGACCAGGTCGTAAGGCTGCATAAGTCCGTTATATTCGGCAATTCTTTCCACGCTGAGTCCATACCGCTGACTGATGGAATAGAGCGTTTCTCCCGAGGTAACCACATGTATTATCATCCGATCACGTCCTTTAAATCGTCTCAGGCGGCCCCAGGGGTCCCCGGTATCAGAATATTCCTTAAACTCATCAGTTGACACTTTACAAATCCGGGGGAAAGAAATATAATAATGATACTTATTATTAAAAAGAGGTGAGCAGATGAATAAATTCAGCCGAAAGCGCGAAGCCATATTGGACGCCATTTGTTCAAGCCGGAGCCACCCCACTGCCGAAACTGTTTATAACGGGCTCAAGCCCACCTTCCCTGACCTGAGTCTTGGGACGGTTTATCGCAATATTTCCCTGTTTAAGGCTCAGGGGCTTGTTGTGTCCGTTGGCGTGGTTGGTGGTCACGAACGTTTTGACGGCAACGTTAAGCCTCATCCTCACTTTATCTGCGACCGGTGCGGCCAGGTGGCAGATATCGAAACCGGCTTCGATGTATCTGCTCTTGACAAAGATGTTGAATCCGAGCTTGGATGTGTGGTTACCCAGCTCAATCTGACCTTTCATGGCCTGTGTTCAGGCTGCATTGAAGAAAACTGAACCTGCTGAATACAGCGAAACCGCAAAAATGCGCCCCATGGAAACGGGACTTGTTTCCATGGGGCGCAGATCATTTTGGTCTTAGCCAAGCTTTGCGTAAATAGCGCAGGCAGCTTCGGCACGGGTCATACCCTTTTCATAAGCTACGCCGGTGACCTGAGCGCGCTCAACCAGCAGGTTGAAGTGAGCTTCGGTAATGGCGGTGTCGGGCTTGAAGGTGCCGTCGCCAAAGCCGAGGATAATACCCTTCTCAGCCAGAGCGTCGATCTCTTCAACGTTGGTCTTAACGTCGCTGAAATATACGGACCAGCCAAAAGCGTCAGCCTTGTCATCGTCGGTCAGCTTCTTGAAGGTGACGTTGCCCACAGTGCCTTCCTTAACGGAGGAAGAGTTCTTGAAGTACAGCGTTACGGGAGCGTCGGCAGTGATGTTGGCAACGTTGGCGGCCTCGATAGTGTCGACATAGATGGTTCCGGTCATCTTCCAATAGGAGTTTTCGTCGAACTTGAGGGTAACAGTGCCGCCGTCGGCTACGGGATCAGCAGCCTGGTACAGGATGGTGCCTTCCCATTCGGAGTTGGTGAAATCAACGACGAGGAAGTTGGCGCCGCCTGCCAGCTGGGGATTGTCGGACTTGGCGTACTGAGCAAGATAGAAGTCGCCATAAATCTCGGTGGTAGACTGGTCAACACCGGTAGCATCCCACCTGGTGCTGCTGTTCATATCGGCGAAGTAAACGTTCTGGGTACCGCCGTTGTCAACAGCGATAATCATGTTGGTAGCAGGGCTGTAATCAACGCTGACTTCCCACTGGCCGTCCAGGATGTACTTCTGGTTTCTGGAATTGGCAGAGGTGCTGTTGGGATCGGCAATAACGTTGTAATAGGTATAGGTATACTGCTGGTCCTTATGCTCTGCCCACCATTCGGACTCTTCGCCATACATGGTATAGTTCAGGTTTTCCAGCCTGGAGGCGGTTACATAAACGTCAGAATTGGTAGCGCCGTCGCAGTAAATAACGGAGAACATACCGGGCTTGCCACCTTCGGAGAAGCCGGGCAGGACGCTTCTGTCAGCGAACCACCATTCGGGGGATTCGGAGTAGTAATAAGGTGCGTTAGCGCGGTCCAGGAAGCAGTTCAGACCCACGTCAGCGGTAACGCCGTCGTCGGAGTTGAGGAAGCTTTCGAGGATCTCGGCAGTTACGTCTTCGGGATAAGCCACGTCGTAGCCGCGGGCGACCTCTTCGTCGTCATAAACAGCGGTAACATAACTGTTGAATACGTGGAGACCCTGGCTTTCGGCACCGGCAGTGCCGGCAGTACGGGTCTTCAGACCCATAACGCCCTGGATGATGCAGTTATAAGCGAAGGCATAGCCGCCGTTAGCGGAGACCAGGCCGCCGTCACGATAGGAGATAAGAGTGGAGTTGTACATATACTCCCAGCTCTCATCGGAGCCGATGGTGTAAACACCGGCAGAGCGCAGGCCATAGGATTTGGCAACGACCTGGTTTGCAACGATAACGCCGCCGCCGGAGTCGGTAGCCAGAGCGGTACCGGCCTCGTCGATAGTGACAATAAGGCTTACGTCGCTGTCGTGATCTTTAAATACGCCGGAGTTGCGCTTTTCTTCTCTGGGATTGCCGTCAAGGTCGGTGTAAACGTGTTCAAAGGATGCAAGGTCTGCATCGGGGATCTGGGTAGCCACGATGGTCGAAATGTCGGTCTTGGCCCAGGTGTAGCCATTGTCGTCGGTGTACAGAACGGTGTTGCCGTCGTTGTCCACTACGTTGATAAGCACCTGGCCGCCAAGGGAAACATAGGGGCCGTGGGCGGAGGAGGAAATCTCGCCGCCGTTGATGTAGCTTACGCCGTTGCCGGTGGCATACAGGGCGGTGCTGGTGGAGTAGATATAGGGGTCGTTAAGGACCAGAACAGAAGCGCTGGTGATGCCCTTGCCAACCATTTCGTTTACGTTAGAAGCGTCGGGAACATTGATCCAGGTGTGCTTTTCGGAAGTGTTGTCGCCGCCGTCGATGAGGACAACAGCGCCCAGACCGAAGAAGTTACCGGCTTCGGAGGGGCCGACAAAGGAGCCGTTGATGGCAGCCTTAAGGTTGCTGATCTCCAGAGAAGCGCCAGCCTGCTGGAACAGGGAGCCAACGCCGTAGAAATCGGCCAGAGTGGTGCTCATGTTGGCAGCCTTGGCAGCATAAATATCGCCAACGCGGATATCGGTAACGCTGTCGGATCCAAAGCTTTCGACAACAGAGGAGTCGACCTCTTTATAGAGGAAGGCGGTGTACAAAACGGATTCGCCGGTGGACGGACCGTTGGACAGATAGCTATAGTAGTTGTACAGACGGATATAGTCGTAATCCCTGCCATATACAAGGCTCAGACCATCGTCGGAATTGCAGACCAGCAGAGTGCCTTCTTCGTCGTAGGAGGCTTCGTGGTCGAAAGCATAGTTGATAACCTCGGCCTTGCTGTAGAACAGGGGCTGAGCGATAGCCTGATATTCGGTAACTCTCTTATAGACCTTGCCGTTGGCAGCATAATACTGGCCGCTGGACAGAGAGGTGGAGTCGATATAGTCAGCTCCGTCGGTAACGCCAACATAGGTGTTAACATCCTCGGGCAGCACAGCGCCTTCGGCCACAGCGCCCTCAACGATGTCAGGAGCTACATAAGAGGCAGCGTAATCAACATTGAATTCGCGGGTTTCTTCTTCCCCTGCGCCAAGAGCCTCGAAGGTGACCTTGATGCTGGAGGAAGCGGAGGTGAAGGTATACTGGAATTTGTATTCCTGCTGACCAACAGCTTCGGCAACGGCCTTGCCGTCAACAGTCAGAGAAGCGATCTTGTATCCCAGGTGAGAAACAGCCCAGAACTGGGTGGTGTAAGAGCCGTCCAGCATGGCGGCGGGCAGATAATACACGCCGTTGGGGCTGATATAGCCGTTATCGTCCATCTCGACGGTGAAGGTAACGGTAGTGGCGTCATAAGCCTTAAAGGCAACGCCGCTGTCCTTGGCGTAGCTTTCGGCCTTGGAACCGGCAGCGCCATAATAAGCGCCGGGCTTACAGGACAAAAACGCGGTCTGATCGCCGCCGATGGTGGTGATGGTGGCGGGGATAGACATACCGGCCAGGGAATTGTTGTCGTAGAATGCGCGGCCGGAGATCTCGGTCAGAGCTTCGGATTCCGGGAACACGAACCAGTTGCCGTTTTTGGCAGAGGACAGGTTCTTGTTACTGTTGGAAATTACGTTCTGAGTCTCGTCGCCGATGGCAACGACGTCAAAATTGCTGGTGCCGTCGGATACCTGAGCGGGGAACAGCACAACAGCGTCGGTATCGTCACGGTCCATGGCCCATTTGCTGAGCTTGGCAGTAACGGTAGCGGGGTCGTCGGCTGTTTCGGTGTTCTTTTCAT
The DNA here is from genome assembly GCA_964384255.1 of uncultured Oscillospiraceae bacterium. Taxonomy (GTDB): domain Bacteria; phylum Bacillota; class Clostridia; order Oscillospirales; family Oscillospiraceae; genus SIG469. Next base: position 6,500 of record CAYLKH010000055.1, read on the forward strand.
AGATCCAGTCGGCGAAGGTCTGGTTTTCTTCGGTTTCGATGGTGCTGGCGAACATACCCATCATGCCACCCATGCCACCCATCATGTCGCCGCCGCCCATGCCGCCCATATCGCCGCCGCCCATCATGGGTTCAGCAGCAAAGGCAGATGCGCTCAGGAGCATGGCAAGACAAAGCAGTATTGCCAAAAGTCTTCTTGTTTTCATTTGGTCCTCCTTACTTTTCCTTTTGTTTCCATTAATTATGGTTGGGAATAATTATATAATATGTTCAGAATCAAGTAAACAACCATATATCGCCCAGCCTACAAAATGTTGCTAAATGAAACTAAATATGTTCAATGTGACAAAGGTTTGGGGGTTAGGATTTAGGGATTAGGGGCGCAGCCCGCAAGCTTTTGCGAAAACTTGGGTAGTGCGCCCTGGCTCCCTTGCCAAAGGGAGCTGTCAGCCGCAGCTGACTGAGGGATTCTTCCTTATACATACTTGATACTTGAACAGAATCCCCCCGAAATCCGTAGCTACGCTATCCGAATTCCGACCCAAAAGTTTTTACGGCGAACTTCTGTCGCCGTGAAAACTTCGGACGTTTGGCGAAGCCAAACGTTGCCCTTCTGGCAAGGGGAGCTTTCGCACTACCCAACAACTCAATCACGCAACCGGTGAGATTGCCACGTCGGCCTACGGCCTCCTCGCAATGACAAAAGGTGTACTGCGTTCCTCGCAATGACACGGGCGGGACTATCTGTTCACTGTTCTCCAGATCAATGTTGCCATATAGTCATCCATGGTTTCGGCCCGGCGGATAAGCTCCACGCCGCCATCATCCTTAAGCAGCAGCTCGGCGCATCGGAGCTTACCGGCATAGTTATACCCCATGCTGTGACCGTGAGCGCCGCAATCGTGGATAACCGCCAGATCACCCCTGTGGGTTTCGGGCAGGGGGCGATTTTGAGCAAACCGGTCGATACCCTCCGGTACCGAACCCACCACATCATAAACCCGGCTGCACGGCATATCCTCTTTTCCTGCGATGGTTATATGATGATAAGCGTCATACATCATGGGCCGCATCAGGTCATGGGCAGAGGCATCGAGGCCAAGAAAGTCCCTGTATCCATGCTTTTCGTGGATGACCCGGGACACCAGAACGCCGTGAGGTCCCGTAACATAGCGGCTAAGCTCGGTATAAACCGCGGGTTTTTCGCCGCCGGGAAACACCTGTTCCACAGCCTGCCGGACGCCTGACGACATGGCAAAAATATCCGGCATCTCCTCTTCCGGCTTATATGCTATACCAACGCCGCCGGAAATGTTGATATATTTCACCCCAATGCCGGTGCTTTCGGCCACAGTCCTGGCCGTTTCGGCCAGCAGTCGGGCAAGAGAGGGATAGTAATCGGTTTCCATAATATTACCGCCCATATAGCCGAACAGTCCAAGGGAGGTCACTCCCATGCTCTTTAGCTTTTTGGCCGAGTCCAAAAGCTGATGGGCAGTGAAGCCGAACTTGGTGGTACCGGGAGCGGACACGGGGTTTCCGTTGACATAATATTTTCCGCCCGGGTTAAACCTCAGGCCGACTGTACCCTTTAACAGTCCATAAGCCTGAAAATCCTCAATAAGGTAGTCTCCATCAAGGACCGACGGTACGCCCCACTTACCTGCCAGCTCCATATCTTCACTTAAGGGGAAATTGGGGCAAAACAGCATTTCCTCCGGGGAAAAACCAGCCTTTTGGGCCAGATGCAATTCAACAGCGCTGGAGCAGACGGCTCCATGACCGGCTTGACGCAGCAGCTTCAAAATCTCCGGGTTGGGCAGAGCCTTCACCGCAAAATACTGCCGGTGGCCGCTGTCCCACGAAAAGGCTTCCATCACCTGTTTCGCTGTCCGCTCAATTCCCGCCTGGTCATACAGGTAAAACGGGGTCGGATACTTTTGGGCTATGGCTTCCAACTGCTGTCTGGTACAAAATATACTCTTCATTTTCATTCCTCGCTGGTAATTATCCGCTGAACGACTCCGGCCATGGCGGTCAGTTCAGACAGTTTTGTATACTCATTGACACTGTGTATCTCATGCATACCGCAGGCGACGACGATACCTTGCAGACCTCTGTTGGAAAGGACGCTGTTGTCGCTGCCGCCGGTGGAGGATGTCAGCCGGGGCCGGATGCCCTGAGCAATGCAGGCTCTTTGAAACCGGCGAACCACCGCCGAATCGGCAGCTACGCCATAAGCGTCGTAAACTCTGGTTATATCAAAGCTTACGCTGCCGCCCAGCATCTTTGCAGCGCTTTCAAAGCATTGCTGCATATGGTGACACTGTGCCACCGCCTTGGCATCGCTTAATGAACGGGTCTCCCCTTCCACAAAGCAGCTGTCGGGAACGATATTTCCCTGGCGTCCGCCATTGATGATGCCGATACTGGCGGTAGTTTCGTCGTCCAGGCGGCCAAGCTTCATGTTGGCAATGGCGTGGGCTGCGATAGCGATAGCATTGACCCCATCCTCCGGAGCAATGGCGGCGTGGGCGCTTTTGCCCGTGACGTTAGCTATGAACCTGATGCCTGTGGGAGCCGCCAGCACAGCGGTGCCGATCTGGCCGTCCACATCAAGGATATAAGCCTCCTTTGCCCGGCAGGCAGATGTGTCAAAATTTTCGGCGCCTTTGAGGAAAAATTCTTCACTGACGGTAAAGAGTATCTCCAGATCCCGGCAGGGAATGCCGTCCTCGTCGGCAGAACGGACGGCTTCGAGTATTTCCACAACTCCGGCAAGGTCATCAGCCCCCAACACGGTGTCACCGCCAGAGCGGATAATGTCTCCATCCACCACAGCGTGCTTGCCATCGGTGGGTTTGACCGTGTCCATATGGGCGCAAAGGAGCAGCGGCGCTCCTGGCAGTGAGCCTTTGCGGACGGCGAAAAGGTTACCGGCGTTGCCGCCAATGGCCTGCCCTGCACCATCTTCGGTGACGGTGAAGCCCAGGCTTTCCAGCAGAGGCTTCAAGGTGTCGGCCATTTGGCGTTCGCCGCGGGTCGGCGCTTCGATGGCTGCCAGCTGGACAAATTCGTTTAATATCCGGGTTTGATCGATCATTGGGTTCTCCTAACTGAACATGTTCTGAAAGTTTACATAAATAAATTGATTTCTTAATAATTTTTGCGATGTTTCTTAACATTTAGCTGTTATTATAATGATGCAAGAAGCGATAGTACACTTTTTCATTTCTCCCTCTTACATCTTATAGAAAACCCCATGGGCGAGCCGGTCACTCGTTCATGGGGATTTTTCTGCGTTCCGAGGGGCCGAAAACAGTATAGCACACCGGAACAGAAAAAGGAACGGTCACTTAGTTCATGAGCCGGTTATGCCAAATGGCAAACCGGCTCATGAGTGTATCACAGAGTCATGGCGATGTCAAAAGCACCACGGACAGCCTGCTGGACGGTGCCGACCTTTTTGCAGTCACCAATAAGGGTAAAGGGCACACCATTAACTATCAGGCTCTCGGCCTCGGCAGTCTTGCTCTTAAATCCCACGCAGAGGACCACATTGTCAGCCTCAAGCCGCCGCTCCGCTCCGTTTTCGTCAAGGTAAGTTACGTAGCCGTCGTGGATACCGGAGCAGCGTCCATTGACCACCGTATGCAGATTCTCCCGCTCGTTCAGCTCAATATCCATGGCCCATTTATAAGTAAACCATGCGTCGGGAGCAATTTTGGGCTGCATTTCCAGAATGGTCACGTCCTTGCCCAGCCACGCCAGATGGATACCCGTTTCGGCGCCTACCTGGCCGCCGCCTATTACGACGATCTTCTGGCCCAGCTTATCCTCGTTTCCGAACACATCCGGGGCTTTGATGGTCTTTTCAACGCCCGGTATCGGTATCACCAGCGGGTCAGCCCCAATAGCCACGATCACATGGTCGGGATTCTCGGCCGCTACTGCCTCGTTAGTGGCCTTTGTTCCAAGGCGAAGGTCAATATCCCGCTTTTTTACCTGGGTAATGAGATAGTTTTTGAACCGTCCCAGATCCCGCTTAAATTCAGCATGATCGGCAAAATTCAGCTGACCGCCCAAACGGTCACGCTGCTCAAACAGGACCACCCTGTGTCCCCGGTCGGCCAGATAAACAGCCGACTGCATACCTGCCGGGCCGCCGCCGATAACGCAGATTTTTTTGCCGCCATCAGTGGGCAGGATATATTTGTCAAGCTTGTCCTCGATGCCGATAGTGGGGTTGACCGAGCAGACAAAATGGTCATAATAGCACGCGCCGTCATGGCATTTGAAGCATTTGACGCAGGGACGCACATCCTCGCCCCGTCCCTCATAAGCCTTTCGGGGAAGGTCAGGGTCTGCGATGATACCACGGGCCATGGTGACAAAATCAGCTTTGCCCGATGCTATTATCTCCTCAGCCTGTTCAAGGTTCTGGATAGCGCCAATAGCCACTACCGGGATATTGACACCGGATTTTTTGATAGCCTCGGCATATTTTACGTTGGGCGTATCGGGCAGGAATCCGGAAGGATGAGTGGTGGTAAAATAGCGGGCGTTGTTCATGCCGCAGGAGCAGTGGAGCAGATCCACCCTGCCCTCCAGCAGCTTGACAAATTCGATACTGTCTTCAACGGTTATGCCCCCGGGATCCACCTCGGATACCGAAAAGCGCAGCTCAATAAGGAAATCCTTTCCGCAGCGTTTTTTTATCTCGTCGATTATCATCAGGGGGTATCTGGCCCGGTTTTCCAGACAGCCGCCGAACTCGTCGGTGCGCCTGTTGTCCCGTTTTGAAATAAACTGGGCCCATTCGCCGCCGTGGCCGATATGGAACATGCACATATCGAACCCAGCTTTTTTAACTATCTCGGCGGCATCGCCAAACATTTTTACCTTTTTTTCGATCAGCTCCCGGGGCATCTCGACGCTGGCCCGGCCAAGCTTTGTAAATCCGGGACCCACGGCATAATACTGGTCATAGCGGAACTGGTCGCTCAGCTGCATGGATGCCACCGCGCCAAAGTGGTGGACACGGTCTGCCAGAGCGTAAAGGCTCCTGAGTCCCTCGGTGGTGTAAGGATTGATATGAAGATGGCTGCCGTCAGACTTTGTGTCCGGGTTTACCTGAACGCCGGTGCAGGTGACTATGGCGGCGCCGCCCTTTGCCCGGTTGCCAAAATGGGTAATGACCGGCTCCTGAAAACTCAGCTGACCGTTTTGCAGGGCATGAACTCCGGTCGGCGCGGTGAATATCCGGTTTTTAAAAAGTATGTTACCAACCTTCTTGGGCGAAAGCAGGTTTGGATATTTCGGTTGCATAATTTCCTCCGTTGTGTTGCGTTGATGTGGGTCAGGGATATCGCCACCCCTGACCCCGGATATTTTAATATTGGATATAATCGGGCTTGGCGGTGCGATACTGCTTTACCAGCTCGTCCCAGTTTGCGGGGAGCCTGAGCTTTGCGCAGGATGGGCCACCGTGGTCGCCGCCGCCGCCAAAAACGGTCACCATGTTGCCGGCATGACCACCGGCCACCATAAGGAACATATGCTCCTTTGACCAGAAGGTTCTGGTGGATGCCTCGTTATCCAGCGGCAGCTCAGTGTTTTTGGGAACATGGTTGTTCATAATGAGCCATGCCAGATCCACATCCTTGGCAGGCTTGCGGGCATATTCAACGGCATAGTTGAGTATGCGCTCCTTAGTCCATCCCGCGTCGGCCATCATTTTGGCGCATTTGGGAGTCAAAACCACAGCCATGCCCGGATCCCATCCATAGGGATCCTGCTTGCAAAGGGCCTTAAGCACAGCGGGAACAGTTGTGCAGGTCGACACCCGATGCTCCTGAGGCCAGAACATGGTAACGGCGGAATCGTCTTCGTCAAATCCGAAATCCACGTGCAGCGGCGCCCAGGGAGTAGCCTCGGCGTTTTCGCCCATGCAGAAGCCATAGCGGAATTCATGGCCCATTTCAGACAGGTCCTCAACTCCGGGACGAACGCCGCCGATGTTCATAACGATATATCCAAAGGCTCTGGCAATAGTTGTGTTAGCCCGGAACGCAGGGGTCAGGGCGTGGTCAGCGGTGTTGAATCCCATGTCCTTAGCCGCTTTGCCCGAAAGGGTTATCACCGGTCCCCAGGTGGACTGGCTGCAACACCAGCCTTCCCAATAGATTTTGGGATCCATAGACGCTTCAACGGCGGCAATAAGCACCGGCAGATAAATGGGCAGGCAGCCCGCCATAACGGCGTTGATCGCGATCTTTTCAACAGTGGCGATACCCATCATGGGCGGAATACGGGCGACCACATAGTCTCCGGGCAGATCGGTGCCTTTCAGCATTTCGTCCACCGCTTCCCGGGTAGGCACACGTATGGGAGTGCCGTTGGTCCAGCCATGAGCGTAAAACAGGTCGGATATTTCCTCGGCAGTTCCGCTGAAGGTCCCCGTAGCCAGCTCCTGACTGGCGGGAGTCGGATGGATCTCCTCTTCGGTCAGCGGGTCGGTCAGTCCTGCCATAAGCTGAGCCGCAAAATCAGCGGCCCCCGGCCCCATGTTCTTTTCGGTGGTTTCCAGATCGGAATGGCCAAAAATATCCAGCACCTCGGGCATATAGGAAACGACTCTCAGCCCCGGCACGCAGCGGGCCTTGACCCCCCGAACACCGGCAGAATATGTTCTGGGTACCACAGCCATGACCACCGGCTTACCCTGCTTTTCGATATATGCGGCGTTGTAGCCCAAAAACAGCGAGCTGGAAGGCACAGCCCCATAAAACACCAGCGCGCAGTCGATGCCGTCGAGCCATTTGTTAAAGCTTTCGGCTACAGACTCGTCTTTGGCGATGTCGGTGGTTTCGGCTTCATAAACGAAATACGAAAACTTAGCCTGAGGATACTGCTTGCGGATATGCTTTTCCACCACCTGAAGCATAAAGGTGGCGACCTTCATAAAGTCCCCAAACATTCCGATAGTCTTGCCATCAAGGCTTTCCAGCCGGGGGCTTAAGACATAAAGCCGGGACTGGTCGACCTCTGCCCAGGGGGACAATACATTAGTGTACATTATTTAATTCTCCTTTATAACAACTCCACGGTTCATAACGAACTCCACATGGCTCAGCGCGTCGAAGGTTTCGTCGATAACGTCCTTAACGGCGATAATATTTGCCTTTTTGCCCACCTGAATGGAGCCGACCTGATCGTCAATTCCGCAGACTTTGGCGGCGTTGATAGTGGCGGCATCAATAACGTCGGCCACGGACAGTCCGGCCTTATACAGCAGCTTAAGCTCGCTTACGGGCATAGTGGCTACATGGGGCTGAGATTCCATACGCATGGTGTCGGTGCCAACAGCCACCAGACCACCGGCCTTGAAGAAGCGGGCCACGTTGTCGATGCAAATGCTTTCCTGTTCGGCAGTGTCCACCATGGGCATGGGCGGCATACCACCTCCGGGACCACCGGGGCCGCCGGGTCCGCCAGGTCCGCCGGGTCCACCAGCTCCTCCGGGTCCACCGGGTCCGCCGGGACCACCGGGGCCGCCGGGTCCGCCGGGTCCACCGGGACCACCGGGACCGCCGCCACCCATTTTCGCCTGCTCTTCCTCAGAAAGGGGCGGGCGGGGCGCGTTAATGGTGCAGATAGTGGGTACAACGGATACGCCCTGAGCCACCATGCGGGCAATATCCTCGTCGGAAATGCGGTCAGTAGGCATATGGCAGAATTCGGGCATTCCAGCATCCAGCAGCAGAGACACGTGTTCAGCCTTAAGCACATGGGCGCAGCACCAGACACCTCTGGCTTTGGCCGTTTCGACGATGGCCTTAAGGTTTTCCAGCGTAATAAGGGGCTTTGCGCCAAACATGGCGTCGCCGCCGTCAACAGCGGTTTTGATACCCTCGCATCCCATGTCGATAAGCTCGTTGACCGCGTCCACGCAGTCCTGAGGAGTCTGGCAGCCATAGCCGGTTTCGGCGCCGTCGGACATAATATGGCTATAGCCGTGGTACTGGGTAACAAATCGGCCACAGGTCAGGCAGTGGGCGCATTCGGGGTTTTCGACAGTGTCACGGTAGGCAAGAAAAGTCTCGGTCGGATAGGTGTTTTTGTCGTTGCCGATACCCAGATCGCGGACGGTGGTAACACCGGCCTGCGCCCAGCTTTTCAGCGCCCGGTCGTTATATTCGATAGGTCCGGTAACGATATGCATATGGGCATCGATCACACCGGGCAGGACCGACGCATAACCGGACATGTCGTATACCCGGTCGGCGCTGTCGATGGTACCGATAGTGGAGATAACGCCGTCTTCAACCAGAATATCGGCAGTCTCGCCGCCGAAAATATGGCAATTTTTCAGCAGAGTTTTCATGTTGATTTCCTTTCTGTCAGTTCTGAGAAAGATAGCGGGTTCCGGGCAGTCAGGGGCAGCGGCCGCAGAGGGTCCATCTGACCCATAAGCCTCGCCTGCCCCGTTCCCGGACACCTGTTTATATCAGACGGCTAAAGCTTACTTATGCACAATATGCTCATGAGGCATAGGACCCCACTTGTCGGGATTGCTGCCCTCGTCGGGATTGAAGGACGAGATGCGGGGAGCCTCGTCGGGGGGATAATAAGGCGACGGAGTGCGGCGGCAATCGGGACACTCCAAAAAACTCTTGTGATAAGGAGTGCGGAGCCAGCAGATGGGGCGCAGCTTAAGTATCTTCCACTGGCCGTCTTCTTTAACGAATTCGTTGTCATATTTTCCGGCGATCCAGAAAGCGGTGTCCTTTTTGGTGCTGGTCTCGGGGTCGAACACCCGGTTAGTGTGGGGGCCAAAGATATGCCACTGGCCCCAGGCATGGGTGCCGTCTTCGCTGATCTCGATCATGGGGGAAGAAATGGTCAGCATAAGCAGCAAAAACGCACGGTCGGTGTTAGTGTTGGACATCTGTCCGGCGCTGGACGCGGTGACCATATTACCGGCAGAATCCATCCGGCGACCCATAGTGTACCAGACGCGCTTTACGTGTTCCTGGCCAAGATATGCGCCGGAATCCATGATCTCCACCCGCACATCGGGGTTGGTATGGGACCAGAGGTCGTCCCAAACCTCGGCGATCTTGCCGTTTTCCATATAAAAGATATATCGGCTCATAAGGTTCTGGACCTCAACCGCGTCAGTATGGCGGCTAAGCCGGGTAACTTCCTTTTCCAATGCTTCGATCTTGGCGAGCAAACTCTTTTCGTCCATTATTATATTTCCTTTCTGTTTCAATTTTGAATTATAAAATATATATAGCAAAAAACGTGCCAGCCCGAATATCACCCCCGCCGCACAACCATTGTCATTGCAGGGAGCAAAGCCCCCTTTTGTCATTGCGAGGAGCGCAGTTCCCCTTTTGTGTCATTGCGAGGAGCGCAGCGACGTGGCAATCTCATAGTAGGGGTTAGGATTTA
>CAYLKH010000056.1:0-15792 GCA_964384255.1 uncultured Oscillospiraceae bacterium
CCTCGCAATGACAAGGGGGCGACATTGATCCCCGCAATGACATGGAATGGACTATCTGTTCTCTAGCTCAGGGCTGCGCCGATGACGGTGCCGAACTGGGAATGGTCGGGGATGATGAAATTCATATCGAACATTCTGTTAAAGACATCGTAGCTGTGCTTTGCCTGAGGGATGGTGGTCAGCGAGCCGGTAAGTACGATATCCCTTATTCCCCGGCTTCTGGCGGCAAAAATCGCCATCATGCCTACGGTTTCAAAAATCATATTAATGATACCCAGGGCCACATCCGGCTTTTCCGCGCCGTCGCTGACCTTGCCAAAATTGGCGGCGGTCATACTGTCCGGCAGACTGATGCCCTCATCGTCCGTGATGTCGGTTATTTTAAGGTCGACCTTAGTAATATCCCCCTGGGAAGCCAGGTCCGTTATGTGGGAAATGTCGCCGGTGGACAGCATCAGCCGGGACAGCCCCATCAGTGTTCCGCCGCCCACTCCGGTGCCGCCCAGGTATTCAAACCTGTCCCCCTCGGCGTAAACCATGGCCGTTCCGGTCCCCATGCTCACGATTATGGCCCTTTCCAGGCCGGACAGATAAAGCCCGCCCCGGCCAATACAGTCGAACTCGCTGAGATGGCGGCAGGGCCGCTGATACAGCTGGTCGCCGATGCAGGCAGAGCCTACCCCTGTGACCATCAGCTCACGGATATCGCCCAGGGCAAGTCCGTTTTCATAGGTGAATCTACCCAGCGCTCCATAAATGGAGGTGACCGGGTCGTCTGCTTTAATAAGGATCGGGTCCATCAGGCAGTGGCTGTTGTCAAATCCCACGATTTTTGTGGTGCTGCCGCCCACGTCTATTCCCACCGAAACCATAAATCTGCTTTCCTTCCTGCGTTTTTTTATATCGACAGGATTGTACCATAGGCCGGGCAAAAAATAAACCCTTTGTAAACAATGGGTCAAGGCTCTTGCAATATGGCAGCAATTTGTTATGATTGTAACATATGATATTTAAAGGAGGAAAGTGCTTCCGTGGACGATTATTACGAAAGCTACGGCGAACACAATAAGCGCAAAAAGCCCGATTTTTCAAAGCTCAGGCGGCTTGTGATCATCATTCTTGTGGTCATTATTCTGGCCATGGCCGCCATGAGTTGCTGGTACACCGTGGACGACAAGCAGCAGGCGGTGGTCACGACCTTTGGCAAAATAACCGATGTTACCGATGCCGGTGTTCATTTTAAGGCACCCTTTGGCATCCAGCAGGTACACAAGGTGAATGTAAATGTTTATCAGACTCTGGAGCTGGGCTATCGCACCGACAATTCTCAGGACGACGGTTTTACCGTTGTGGAAAACGAAAGCAAGATGATAACCGGCGATTATAATATCGTAAACGTTGAGTTCTTTGTTGAATACAAGGTATCCGACCCGGAAAAGTATCTTTTTGGCTCCTATGAGCCGGAGCTGATTTTGAAAAACCTGGTCCAAAGCCAGGTGCGCAATGTCGTCGGCTCCACCAATGTTGACGCCGTTCTGACCGACGGCAAAGAGTCTATCCAGCGGCAGGTAAAGGAGCTTGTGACCGAAGTGCTTGAGGAATATGACATAGGTCTTATGCTGGTGGACGTTAAGATTCAGGACAGCGACCCGCCCACTGACGCGGTCATCGAGGCATTCAAATCGGTCGAGACGGCCAAGCAGCAGGCCGAGACTGTGGTCAACGAAGCCATGGCATACAAAAACGCCCGGCTTCCGGAAGCCGAGGCTCAGGCCGACCAGCTGATACAAAACGCCGAATACCTTAAGCAGAACCGCGTTAACGACGCTGTGGAGCAGGTAGCCATGTTCGAGGCCATGTATGAAGAATACCAGCTGAACCCGGAGATAACCCGCAGCCGCATGTATTACGAGGCCATTTCTCAGCTGCTGCCCGATGTCAAGGTTTATATCGACGCATCCGACGGCTCGGTAGAAACTGTTCTGCCTCTGGAAAGCTTTAACCAGTCGTCGGTAGTATACGATCAGGGAGGTGTTCAGTGATGAAGAAAACTATCGCCAAAGTCGCTGCCGCCATAGTGGTCATTGGGCTGGTGGTATGCCTTTTGAGTTCGTTTTACACCGTTCAGGAAAACGAATATGCCTGCACTGTCCGGTTTTCAAAGATAATCAACACCACCGACGAACCCGGGCTGCATTTCAAAATACCGTTTCTGGACAGCGTAAGATACTTTCCAAAAGCGGTCATGCTATACGACATCGCTCCCTCCGAGGTGCTGACATCCGACAAGCAGAACATGACCGTGGACAGCTATGTGCTGTGGGAGGTTTCCGACCCGCTGCTGTTCTTCCAGACTCTTGGGTCCACCACCGTGGCTGAAAGCAGGCTCGACGCGCTGACCTACAACGCACTTAAGAACATTATGGGTACCCTGGCTCAGGCGGACATCATCAACGAAGACGATGCTTCCGAGCGGAACGATATTTATTCGGGAATTCGCACCTCTGTGGCCGAGCTGGCCAGGAATTATGGAATCAATATAGTTGACATAAAAATCAAACGCTTTGATTTGCCCGAATCCAACGAAAACGCTGTCTACAGCCGAATGATATCCGAACGCAACCAGATGGCCGAAAAATATGTAGCTGACGGCGAGTACGAAGCATCCCTTATCCGGAACGATGTTGACAAACAGGTTAACATAATTGTTTCCAACGCAGAGGCTGAGGCCGCCAAGCTGGAGGCCGAGGGCGAGGCCGAGTATATGCGTATGCTGGCCGAAGCTTACGACACCGACGACAAAAAGGATTTTTACGAATTCAATCTGGCTCTGGATGCTATGAAAAAATCTCTGGGCGAGGGCGAAAAAACCATCATTCTGGGCAAAGATTCTGCCCTGGCAAAAATCATATCCGGAACGGACCAATGACCCTGCGCAGGGATCAGGGATCAGTGACGCACCCGCCTGTCATTGCGGGGAGCGTCACTGACCCCTGGACCCTGCATAGTGGGGTCAATGTTCGCTGTTGTGATATACCTTTGAATCGTCAGGGACTGAGGACACCAGCCAGGTGTTGCCGCCGATAACGCAGTTTTTGCCGATAACTGTGCTGCCGCCCAAAATGGTGGCGTTAGCATAGATAATGGTATTGTCGCCGATGTTGGGATGGCGCTTGATACCCTTGACCGGGTTTCCATCGGCATCCAGCTCAAAGCTTTTGGCTCCAAGAGTGACGCCCTGATACAGCTTGACGTGCTTGCCGATGACCGTAGTTTCGCCAATAACGATACCTGTACCGTGGTCAATAAAGAAATATTCTCCAATTGTTGCGCCGGCATGGATATCTATGCCGGTTTTTTCGTGGGCATATTCGGTCATCATCCGCGGCAGCAGAGGCACCCGCAGCTTATACAGCAGATTCGCCATGCGATAGATGGAAATAGCGTAAAAACCGGGGTAGCATATGAGTACTTCATCCCGGGACATGGCCGCCGGGTCCCCTTCGTATATGGCTTCGATATCTTTAATCAGCAGCTCCTTGATACCGGGCAGGCTCTGGATAAACTGGGCCGCCGCCGTCTCCGGGTCCAGGGAGCAATGCTCGCCGGAAAAGGCGCAGGCCATTTCTATCTGGTTTTTGATACGGCGATAGACGGTGTACATCAGGGTTTCCCGGTCATTGGTCACCGAGCTTTTGAAGTATCTGGGAAACAGCAGGGACTGGACATCCTTGACAACGGCTATGACCTCCTTGCGGTCGGGTATGGGTTCGGTGCTTTTGGCTCCCAGAAGGTTAGCCTCTTTATCCAGGGCATCTATTTCGTGCAGCGCCTTTAATATCAGATCCATCCTTTACCTCCCGATCAAAGCTGGAACATCGGTGTTGTCAGATACCGTTCGCCGGTATCCATAAGCATTGTAACAATGACCTTGCCATAATTTTCGGGGCGCTTTGCCAGCTGGGCCGCCGCCCAGACCGCTGCGCCCGAGGTTATTCCCGCCAGAACTCCCTGAGTCTGAGCCAGTTCCCGTCCGGTTTCATAAGCATCCTGCTCACCGACGGTAATAATTTCGTCGTAAATGGAGGTATTAAGAGCTTTTGGTACAAAGCCCGCGCCGATACCCTGTAGGCCGTGAGAACCCGGGTTTCCGCCGGAAAGCACCGGTGATCCCGCAGGCTCAAAGCCCACAATTTTTACGTCCGGGTTTTGGGATCTCAGGTATTCTCCAACGCCGGTTATGGTCCCGCCGGTGCCAACACCGGTGACGAAAATATCTACCCTGCCGTCGGTATCCTGCCAGATCTCCGGCCCGGTGGTCGCTCTGTGAGCGGCGGGATTGGCCGGGTTGTCAAACTGGCCGCCGATAATGCTGCCGGGCATCTGGCTATGGAGCCGCTGGGCTTCGGCTATGGCTCCGGACATGCCTTTGGCTCCGGGAGTAAGCACAAGCTCCGCGCCATAAGCCTTCATAAGCAGCTGGCGCTCACGGCTCATATTGTCGGGCATGACGATGATCATCTTATACCCTCTGGCAGCAGCAATAGCCGCAAGGCCGATGCCCGTATTTCCGGAGGTGGGTTCGATAACAACGCCGCCGGGTTTCAGGCTGCCGTCAGCCTCAGCTGTATCCAGGATAGATCTGGCGACCCTGTCCTTAGCGGAACCGGCCGGATTGAAGAATTCAAGCTTGGCAAGTATGGTGGCGTTCAGGCCATGAGTTTTTTCAAATTTTTCAAGCCTCAGCAAGGGTGTTGAGCCAATAAGCTGAGAAATATCTGTATACACCTTCATAAATAACGCTCCTATTCCGAACAATTTTTCGTTATTAATAGTGACTGACTATTGGAAGTTTCGAGGATTCGGTCCAGATGACCAGAAGCATACCGTCATGGACGCTTATGCGGGATTCTGACCCCACAAATTCATTGCTCACGCCCATGGGGTCGTCAGCAGTGAGCCGGGCATTGTCAAGGCCATAGAGCAGGCCATCCTCACATACTCCCCGGGCGATGCCACCAAAGGCGAAAACCGACACCGTGCCTTCGCAGTGGGCGGGAAAGGTAAGGCAGCCGTTTTTGACAACGGTCATCACCTCTCCCCCACCGGACAGGAATCCTGTCCCGCCCTGACCGGCGATATAAGCAAGGGTCTGGATATTAGCTATTGTATGGTCAGTGCGTCCGCCAAGACCGCCGAATATGTGGATATTTCTGTATCCACGCTGGAACGCCAGCTTAACGGCCAGCATCATATCCGTATCGTCCTTCATAACAGGATGCTTAATAACGTTTTCACCCTCAGGTATCCAGCCCAGAGAATCAAAGTCGCCTACTATCAGGTCAGGCTCTATCCCGACCCGTTTAAGGGCGACCAGCCCCCCATCAGCGGCGATCACAAGGCTGTTATCCCGCGGAATGTCAGGCAGCCGGTCAGCCATGGCCCCGACGATATAACAGATTTTATCTAAACGCATATATCCACCAGCTCCGCAGAAAGATAATCGGCCAATGTTTCGGGAGAAAGCATCATCTGGACTCCCCTTTGTCCGGCGCTTACGCCGATCTTTTCAAAAAGTATGGCGGTTTCGTCAATATAGGTGGGATAGCGTTTTTTCATGCCCACAGGGCTGCATCCTCCCCTGACATAGCCTGTCAGGGACAACAGCTCCTTAAGGTGTATCATTTCCACTTTTTTGTTATTGGATACAGTGGCCGCCTTTTTCAGATCCAGTTCCTGAGCCACAGGGATGCAGAAAACCAGCGGGCCGGTCTTATCCCCCCGGGCAACAAGAGTTTTGAAAACCTGTTCCACAGGCAGGCCCATAGCCTGGGCGGCATGAACTCCGCTCAGGTCTCTTTCGTCATATTCGTATTGGGTCACTCCGTATTCGATTTTCGCCGCGTCCAATAGGCGCATTGCATTGGTTTTTGTCATAGTCACCTCTCCTGTCGACCGCATTATTTTACCATTTTTTGTTCCCGTTGACAACAGGATGTTAGTCAGGAAAAGGGACGTTGATTTTCTGGGGGCAGAATACGGGTCATTGCGAGGCGGCCGAAGGCCGACGTGGCAATCTCATAGCAGGGGTTAGGATTTAGGATTTAGGGATTAGGGGCGCGGCCTGCCTGTCATTGCGAGGAGCGAAGCGACGTGGCAATCTCACCCGTTGCGTGATTGAGCTGTCGCGTCATACGTACAATGCTGCAAGACGCGAAAGCCCCCCTTGCCAGAAGGGCAAGGGGGGCTTTCGGTAGCCGCAATTTTATACGTATGACTCGACAGCTCAAATCCGCGACGCTCAGGTCGTCGAATGACGCTAACGTCAAGGCCGCGCCTTGACGTCCGAAAATTGCTTCGCAATTTTATGCAGCCCCTACGGCGCAATACGCGACGTTTTACGCACGGCGCAACTGCGTGGCGGTTTCCCACACTTTCGCGCCTCTGGCGCGAATGAAAATCGCGGAGCGATTTTCCGGGACGCCGAGGACGTCGTCCCCTACGGCGCACTACCCAAGTTTTCGCAAAAATCTCGCGGGGGTGCGCCCCTAATCCCTAAATCCTAAATCCTGACCCCTACTATGAGATTGCCACGTCGCTGCACTCCTCGCAATGACAAAAAGGAACCGCGTTCCTCGCAATGACAGGAAGGGACTATCTGTTATCTGCTGTGGTGGCGGCATAGACCAGATATGTGGTCGTTCCCTCAGCCGGGTCCACGTCGTATTTGCTGTCGCCGGATTCCATATATGATATGCTCTGGTCCAGCAGCTCAAGGCGGGAACCCAGGGACTCCACCACCTTCATGACCACATATACCGCCTGAGGGCAGTCCACATTGTCAGAGGTCAGGCTCAATAGCCCGCCGTAATCCGAGGTGTCGATTATCAGCTTTGTCAGCTCGTCCATCTGCTGGGCTTCTTCGGGCATCAGGTAATGGGAAAAATCCACCGACCCCAGAAGCAGCACCTTTTTCTCCCGGGAATAGCTGACTATCAGCTCTGCCAGCGCTTTCAGGGTCGTTACGTCCACAGATGGATCCAGCATTATGGCAGATACCTGGGCGCTGGGCAAAAATTCTGCCATATATGGCAGCTGCCATCCGATGCTGTGATCGTTCTGGACCACCTCGTTGGCAAGGTTGGCGTTGATGGTCAGGTCTTTCTTTAACAGTTCTGCAAAAGCTCCGTCGCTGCTGATGCTGCCCTTTTCGCATTTCCAGCCGCAGTCGGAATAAACCACCGCGCCCCCGGTGCCATAATGGTTTGGGCCGATGACTATCACCGTATCATAGCTGTCGTCCAGCGCTTTGAAGAACGAGGCTATCATCCGGGACGCGGTGCCGTGATGGGGGATGATCCCCGCCATCACGGTACCGCCGGTTTCGTATGCAGTGGCCTTCTGTTTAGTTGTTTCATAGGTTTTTTCGCTGTAATACAGGCAGTCCAGGAAGGACGTGGAAGGGATGTCCGCAGCGCCTGATGGGGTTGCTTCGGTGGCAGTCGGCTGGTCATCGGCCGGGCTTAACTGCCCGCTTCCGCAGCCCGCAAGGAGGGCAAGGGCAAGGACCATGGCATACAGCTTTTTCATTTTGTGGTTTCCACTTCGCTTCGCTGACCGGTGACCATCAGGCCGTTATCGACCCTTGCGGCTACGGGCATCTCCACCACGAAGCTGCCGCTGACCACAGGTTTTATCTTATAGGTTATGGTCACAGTACCTTCTACCAGTTTATAGAATCTGACGGTCTGGCCATCCATATAGGACGCGGAATCGGCCAGCCGGAAGCCGGAGGGGATATAGTCCTGAATATAGACAGTACCCGGTTCGGCGGCGGTGACTGTCAGGGTTACGGTCATGTCCTCACCAAGCTTTCCGGAGGAAGACATGGATTTTTCAACTGTCAGGCCGCTGCTCTTCTGGTCGGCGATGGTGGAAACATCCAGCATATAGGACGCTACCATACAGGCCTCGCCGGACACCAGGCTGATATTGGCCTGGTCATACTGGCTTTTGGTATTAAATTCCAACACGGCCATGCCCCGTTCGCCAACGGTCACGGTTTCGGTTTTGCCATTTTTGACATAGCTGACGGTCACCTGCTGGCCGCCCCTTGGGCAGTAATAGCTGACATAGGTCATCAGCTCGCAAAGGGGATAGAACTGGCTGTTTTCGTTATGGCTCAGGGTTTGTCTGGCATAGACCACATAGGACGCAAGGTCATCAGCATCATCAAGCTGCAATATGGACGCTACGGCCAGAGCCAGGGCGGTATATTCTACATTGGCTTCTTCCATCCCGCCCATATGGCAGCGGACATAAACGGTGTCGTCGCCGACAGTAAGGGTGCTGAGCCGGGGGGTGACCAGTTCGTTATACAGGCGCAGAGCGTTATCGCTGTCGCCCAGCAGGGCCAGCGCCTGAGCAAGACGCAGCAGGTCGTAATCGTCCAGAACATCCCGGTTTTGGGCTTCAAGCTGACGGATATCGTTAAGCACCGGCTGGTTAAACGCCGCCAGACCAAGGTAGGCCGAGGTCAGCTCCTCAGTGGACACGGATTCGTCGTCTATAATATCCTGGAACGAATATATGAGATCCTTATTCAGCATATCTGCCGATGAGGCTGCCAGACGCGCGGTAAAATAGACATCGCCGGAGCCTGCTTCCAGCTCGCAGAGCAGGCCGTATTTGGTGCTGATATCCCGCATTGACGGCGCAGTGTCAAGGCAGCTGTCGTCCCCTGTCTGCCGGGCAATAATTGCTGCGGCAATATTTTGGGCCGCTTTTTCGTCGGTCCTGACGCTGCCGGAGTACCTTATGGCGTTGAGGGCTTTGTTATAGGTTTTGTATGCGCCGTTAGTCACGGTTATGGTCACGGGATATTTGACCACGTCCAGATCATTGACCTCGGATCCGGAGACTTCTTTAATCCCCCAAATCTCTGCCGCCGTATCCACCACCTCAAAGTCCATAGCCACAGCGTCTGACAGCTGACCGCAGGCGCCGGAAATATAGAAGGTATAGCTGCCCTTTTCCAGCTTGCCGAAATTGAAGGACGCGTTTTCACCTGCGGCGCAGGATATGGAAATTATGTCAACCGGTTTGCCGCCGTCAGCGGATTCTATCCATGCGCTGTAGCTGACCTTGTCGCCGCTGTCCACCTGGACACCATAGGTGCGGCAGCCAAAGCTTATGTCGTCGCCTGTTATGAAGGTGTCGGCCACCACCGGCGACAGGAACATGGGCAGGGTGGCAGAAATATTGGTTTTGCTGTCGCCCACATATTTGCCCCTGGCTGCCAGAGCTGTTATGCGCCAGGAGGTCAGATTATCCGCAAGGGTTATGGTGGTCACTGCCTGACCGTTGGAGTCGGTAGTCAGGCAATCGAAGTTCAGGTCGTTTGCAAAATCGTCCCGAAATTCCATACCGTCTCCGCCGCCCATCTCTGCCATAAGGTCGCCGGTCCCGCCATATACCGAGATATAGCCCCAGTCGCGATAGGCATAGAAGTTGGTCAAAAACTCCGCTGACTGGTCGATTATGGCAAACACCGATTCGTCCGACACGCTGACCAGCACCTGAGCGCCGCTGACCGGGTTGCCGTCGCTGTCGGTCACCCGCAGGGTGACGGATGCGTCATCGCCGGGAGCATACTGGTCAGAGTCCGGTATTATATCGATCTTCAATTCCCTTTTCTCCGGCTGGAAAATCAGCTGGAGCTTGGATATTGTATACAGCTTGCCGCCGCTGTAATAAGCGCCCACGATACCGGCGTTGGGCAGGTTCGTCTCGTCGAAATCAACGGTGATGGAGCTTCCTGTGCTGAGCTGAACGTCGTACAGGCTCTCCTGCTGCATAAAGCTGATGAAATAGCCGGACTGAGAGGTGAAGGGGGTTTCGCTGTTGTATATCTCCACCAGTACGTCTTCGCCGTCGCCGTAATTTACGGTATAATCCATGTCCTTCGCCGTGAACCGGAGACTCACGCCGTCGTCCAGGTTGCCGCTTCCATACAGCCATCCGGAATAGTAAACGGAGGTGGAAACGGTGTAGCCGTCGGAGTCCTGAGTACTGATGTCGAGACTATAGCTCCTGTCGTCCAGCAGCTGGATGTCGTCAAACACTGCCTTGCCGTCCACCACCCGGACCTCCCAGGGGCCGATACTGGTTTCCACCAGCTCGTAGTTATAGGACTGGACAGTCTTTTTATAAACAAAGTCGTAATACTGGCCGGCCTCAACCTTCTGCCAATAGCGCTCGGTGCCGCTGATGGTGACGGTGCAGTCATAGCCTTCGCCCCGGATGTTTTCGGGATAATTGTCGGAATACAGCTGCTGCCGGGTGGTAATGTCTCCCAGGTCGATATAGTTGGCAGATATGGCCACAGCGCCGTCGTCTACCTCTGTCTGGAGCATTATGTCATGGTAGAAAAGTATGGGGTTGAGGTAAATATAGGTATCCACCGAATCCAGCTCGTCAGTATTGATGGATATTCTGGGGCTGGAGGGGGTCCAGTTGGTGCCGTCGCTGCGGCTGTAGGATACTGCGAAATCGGCCCGGCCGTTTTCGTCGCACCGGGTGCTGACCTTTTCTTCTCCATAATCCGCTGAATAACTGAGCTTCATGTTCGCTGCGGGGGTGGAATCGAAGAAGGTAGTCTCCACAGATACGCCCACGGATTCTATCTCGTCGGCAAAGTATATCTCCTGATCGGTTTCTGCCGACATTATGTAAAGCGGTTTTTCAAATTCTGTAACATTTACATACTTTGTTGCGCACATTTCCTGATTTATGTAAACATTAACATACAAATAACTCAGTCCCCAGTCCTCCAGAGCGCATTCCGCAGTGAAGCATCCGCCGTTTACCTTCGCCTCCACCTGAGACAGGGGTTCGCCATCGTAAGAAGAGAAGCTGACGGTCACGGTGTCGGGAAGCTCAACGTCCCTTCTGGGGGCGATATAACCCCACATTTTGACAGTATCGGTGGGGAGATAAATTTCCCGGGAGGTATAGACATAGGAATAATAGTTTTCGCAAACTGTGCTGCCGGACCGATTGTAGCCGGTATAGCAGGGCGCGGCATAGTATTGCCCGTCGGCATCGATAGTCACAATGCACTCGCCGCCGCTTTCTACGGAAGGCAGATCTATCACGGCGCTGCCCATGGAATCCGTAACGGCGGTTACCGTCTGGCCGTTCTGAGCAACGGAGATATCTGCCCCGGGTACCACGCTGTCGGTGGCAGAATCGTTGACCCAGACCAGTATCTGGTCGTCAGAGGCCGCCGCATAAACCACCAGGGGCGATATCTGGATAAATCCAAAGCTGCTGTCGGAGATACCGTCGCCAGTTTCCATGGAATAACGGACGGCGTAGAAGCCGTTTTCCAGAGTATCGGGGAATTCGATGCAATAGGAGTCGCTGGAAAAACCGGATACGGGAAGCTGCTGGGCTTCAAACTCTGTTACCTTAGTCATGGAATCGAAGTCAGGTACAAAGCCCAGGCTTCCAGATGACTGAATATCGGCGGTGAAATCGGCAAAAGCGCTGTAGGTATAAATTTCCACATCCACAGGCAGGTCGGTATAGTCATATCCCGCCGGAGTGGAGATAATGGGGATCTCATGGTCGGTAAAGGTGTTCAGCTCCCCTTCGGAATAGCCGAACAGGTTTTCATCCCTGTTATCCACATAGAAGCCGAAGCTTACGCCTTCGTCAATAGTCACACCATCGCTGTCGGCGGCGGTGCTGTCCAGGCTGACGGTATAGACCGTTCCTGCTTCCAGACCGTCGGAGGGGACGAATATGGCCGTTTTGCCCCGGAGTTCAAATTCGCCTTTGACCTGAGGCTGGATGGAAAACGC
Source organism: uncultured Oscillospiraceae bacterium (assembly GCA_964384255.1). Classification (GTDB taxonomy): domain Bacteria; phylum Bacillota; class Clostridia; order Oscillospirales; family Oscillospiraceae; genus SIG469. The sequence continues at coordinate 11,868 of CAYLKH010000056.1, forward strand.
GGATTCGACAGAAGTTATGTCAACAGTGTCCGAGCTGAACCGGAATTCGATTCCGCTGTCGGTATCGACCGTATCGTCCTGAGCGGGATAGGTGGATACGAGGGTGAATACATCTGCCGTCTGGAAGGCCCATTTTTTCAGGGTGTTTCCGTTGCTGTCCGTAAGCTCGATATTGACTATGGCGTTCTGGTCGATGGGGGTTTGGGGGGTAAGCATAATGTTTCCGTCCCCATCGGTGGAAAGAACATATTCAACATCAGGTATTATGTTAACATATTCTCTGACCAGGTCCTCAGTCAGGCCGTTGGCAGAAAGGACAAAGGAGGAATCGGTGGATATGCTGCTGCCCTGATAACTGGTGGCGGTGACAGAAAGGGTCGATGCCTCGAACCCCAGGTCGGCTGTCATCAATGCCGTCTGGCCGAAATCATAAGCCACCGGTGTCTGGTCGATTTCATAAGTGACCGCCGCCCTTTCCGCTGGATTTTCAAGTGAAGCGGACTGGGTCGTAGGCTGGGACTGCTGAGTATCGTCCCCGGGATCGGACGCCACAAGCCTGGGCAGCATCAGGGCCGCCGATACCACCAGCACGCAGCAGGCCGCAAGCCCCGCCCATTTTACCCAGGGCTGAGCCGTGCTTTTTCTCCCGGCCGTTGCGGCGTTATCAATAAGGTCGTCGTCTATCTGACCTATAGCGCGATAAAGGTCTTTCGCTTTCATATTGCCACCCCCTCCTGTCTGAGATAATGCTTCAGCTTTTCTCTCAGCCGAAACAGCATTGACCTTGTTCGTCCTTCGCTCATGCCAAATCGCCGGGCGATATCTCCGATGGAGTCGGAATACCAGTATCGACGGACGAAGACATTACGCCTGATCTCGTCCTGCTGCCGCAGCCACTGGCTGATAAGCGAAGCTATGTATTTTTCTTCGTATGTGCTTTCGACGCTTTCCGGCGAGGAGATACATTCTGTCAGCTCGGAAAGTATTGTGTCGATCTCGCCGCTTCGTTTGGCCGCGTTGTTATAGTCGTAGCGGTCAAGGGCAAGGTTGCGTGTGATTTTTCCCAGGAAGGACTGGAGTCTTCCGGGCCGCGTAGGCGGAATTGCGTTCCATGCTTTCATATATGTGTCGTTAACGCACTCTTCGGAGTCTTCTTTGTTTTTCAGGATATTGAATGCAATCGAAAAACAGAATCTGTCATATTTTGCCGATGTTTCAGCTATAGCCGATTGATCCCGCTGCCAGAACAGGTCAATGATGGTGCTGTCTTCCATTTACCACGTCACCTCAGTCTTTCTCTCTTCATTATCTGTAGACGATAATTATGACCATATGTTTCAAATTTGTTCAAAAAAAAGTTGGAACTTTGACACAGATATGCCGTCTGATATAGTATATTGGAGATCAGGGGGCGTATACCGCGACGTTAAGGGTCTAACATGACGACTCAGTTACGCAACTGGTGAGATTGCCACGTCGGCCTACGGCCTCCTCGCAATGACAGGCGGGGAGCGACACTGATCCCTGATTCCTCACCCCTGACCCCTGCTATGAGATTGCCACGGCGGCAAGCCGCCTCGCAATGACAGGCGGGGAGCGACACTGATCCCTGATCCCTCACCCCTGACCCCTGCTATGAGATTGCCACGGCGGCAAGCCGCCTCGCAATGACATAGGGGGTACTTTGTCTCCTCGCAATGACAGGTCTACCCTAATCTTGCGGGCCGCGCCCCTAATCCCTAAATCCTAAATCCTAACCCCTATAAATCCCAACTACTAAATCATACCACAGGAGAATCGTTTTGTCATTAGTTTCAGTAAGAGGAAAACATTCAACCGCCGCCAAACGGTCGAAAAAACATAAAAAAACTTTTCGCGCCCTGTCGGCCATAGCCGGAGCTTTGGCCGGTTTGACCATCGTATACTGCGTATGCGTGTTCTCAAACATTCCGTTTATCGAAAAATGGCGCACGCTATATATCGAAACAGCCATGTCCACCATGCGGTTTCAATGGCTGGCCACGGCCTTCATTCCCGAGTCAATAATTGACGACGTTATGGCCGTCAGGTATGAGACTGACCATATGCAGTCTCAGCTGGAAAGCACCTGGAGCATACCCCAGTCCGGGGACGATCAGCCCCAGGAAAGCTCACCGGGCATCCAGATAGACGTAAGTCAGGTGGATGTCAATGTTGAGTCCCGGCCGGATTTTGTTATGACTGACGATGCCGCAGAGTTTTTTACTCTGTTTGACGAGCTGGACCGGGAAAGCGTTATTGACTATTACTATGACCATCAGGAGCTGTTTGAAGGCGGATGGATGAGCCTTAAGCTCAACGAAGCATCCATGGACAGCGACGGCACCGACATGGTCACCGCCGCCGGTCACCGGGTGATGGCAGTGGACGCTGAAAACGGTATCCTTATTCTCCGGGTAAAGTCCGATTCCTACCGGGGCGTGCTGGCCATAGTTAAGGACCCCTCCATGCTGTCGGTAGCCAACGCATCAACTCTGTGGGAGATCGGCCAGTTTGCCCACCAGTTTGCCAACGACTATGACGCTCTGCTGGTCATGGGCGCCAACGGATTTGAAGACGAAGGTGGCGTTGGCAACGGCGGCACGATCTATGGCATGTCGGTTTCCGGCGGTGTCACCGCAGGCACTGCCAGCGGCGAAGGCTATAAGCGGGTAGAGATCCGAAATGACGACCGGATGTATATCGTCAATTCGGAAAACGAGCTTTCCCCCGACACCCGGGACGCTGCCGAGTTTAAGCCCGCCCTGATAATGGACGGGCAGCAGCTGGTATTTGATTCTGCCGGCTGGGGTATCCAGCCCCGGGCCATAATCGCCCAAAGCAGCGATCTTGAGATAATGATGCTGGTGGTAGAAGGTCGCCAGGGCGTAAGCAATATTGGCATCACTCTGGGGGAATGTGCGGAAATACTGCTTCAATATGACGCGGTCCAGGCGCTGAACATGGACGGCGGTTCATCGGCAATACTGGTATACGAGGGCGAACCCATAACCATGTGTTCCAACGGCTATGAGTATGGCCGCACTCTGCCAAACGCTTTTATCGTCACAAAGAAGGACTGAAAAAATAAGCCCCGGTACGGAAGCTGGTTCCGCACCGGGGCAATGATTTTATTCAACAACGCCTTCCAGGGGCATGAATCCCCGGAAGAAGGGTTTTATTCCCCCGGCAAAGCCAACGCACTGAGCAGTGGATTCCGAGAGCATAAGGACATAATGGAACACCTCGACCCCCTGAGAACCGGCAAAGGCCGAAAACGAGATTGCAAAATCGGTCAGGGTAATGTCGTCGATCTTCTGCTTGCCATGCTCAGAGGTCAGGATGCCTTTAAGCTGGTCATGGTCATAATACAGCTCCAGCTCGTAATGCTGCTTTTTGACAACTCCGTTTTCGTCGGGGCCGCCCATGGCAAAGTTCTCCTTTGGAGCGGGGCCGTTACCGTCCACCGCAGGGGTGCAGCCGTCGTAATAATCGATGCTTTTGGGAAAACCGTCAATAGGTCCCGCAAAGCACATATTGAATGTTATCTTTTTCATTGCGCCTTTCCTTTCAATTTTTCCTGAGATTATATTACACCAGACAAGGCACCGACGTAAAGGGGCAAATACAGCGAAATCGTATCAATTATGCACCCGTGGCCGTTATTAGCAGGGGTTAGGGGCGCTGCCCGCGAGGTATTGCAAAAACCTGGGTAGTGCGCCGTAGGGGCTGGCGTCCTCGACAGCCCGGGCAGTTGCTCCGCAACTGCCATCCCCTGCTGCGCAGGGGATAATGCAGGAAACCGCCACGCTGTTGCGCCGTGCGTACAACGTTGCGTATCGCACCCGTAGGGGCTGCAAAAAATTGCGAAGCAATTTTATACGCATAACACGACTCCTCAAATACG
>CAYLKH010000057.1:0-15571 GCA_964384255.1 uncultured Oscillospiraceae bacterium
CGGCCTTTGGCCTCCTCGCAATGACAAAGGGGGATACTGCGCTCCTCGCAATGACTGGTGGGGTGCGCACCTATGGAGTACAAAGTTCGAGAAGGTAATCGGTAGGCCGCCTGTAGGCCGGGCATAGAACGAAAATAACTATTCCTTCCATGGTAACCGACGATCAAATCATGAACAAATCACGGCCGGATAATTTTCCGCTCTGCTGCCCGGAATTGACTTGAAATAAACCAATTATTCCTGCGTCAATTCCGATTGCATAACGAAAAATTATCTCGCCCATCCTTCGCCCCTGATTTGACCATCGGTTACCTTCGCGGGCAGATTCTTAAGGGCGCAGCCCTTAAGCTGATTCTTTTGGGTACTTTTCTGTTCAGCGACAGAAAAGTACCCCGCCGGCGGCAATCGTCAAGGCAAAGCCTTGCTGCCCCCAAAATTATACGAAAAGAGTGAAATAAAAATGAAATTTATCGATCTGTCGACACCTATTGTCCATCAGGCCCATTGTGACCCGCCGGTGCAGCGGCCGACCATAAAATACACCGATCACCATATGGGCGTTGAAAGTATGCTGGGATTCTTCCCGGGAGCCACGGTTGATGACCTGCCCGACGGCATGGGCTGGGCAGTGGAGGATATTACCCTCAGCACCCATACCGGGACCCATCTGGACGCGCCTTATCACTATCACCCCACTATGGACGGGGGCAAAAAAGCCGCCACTATCGACGAGATACCCCTGGACTGGTGCTTCCACGACGGAGTTAAGCTGGATTTCAGCCATCTGCCCCATGGTACGCTGCTGACCTCAGCGGACTTTAAGGCTGAGCTTGACCGGATCGGTTATACTCTTAAGCCCTTTGACATCGTTCTTATCCAAAGCGGAGCTGCGCCATATTTTGAAACCGATGATTATCTGGTCAGCGGTGTGGGCGTTGGCCGGGAGGCTACGGTCTGGCTGACTGAGCAGGGGATAAAAATTACCGGCACCGATGCCTGGAGCTGGGACAGGCCGCTGTCGGTCATAGCAGAGGAATATGCCGCCAGCCACGACAATTCCATTATCTGGGAGGGCCACAAGGCGGGCATGGTCCACGGCTATTGCCATATGGAAAAGCTGGGAAATCTGGATAAGCTGCCGCCCTTCGGGTTTAAGGTGGCCTGTTTCCCGGTCAATATCAGGTCTGCCAGCGCAGGCTGGACAAGGCCGGTAGCGATTTTTGAAAACGACTGATGCAAAATCCCCGGCACAGAGAAGCAGACTCTGTGCCGGGGATTTTTGTGCCGGTCATCTGGCCGGTATCACCAGCTGCTGACCCACAAGGATAAGACCCGGGTCTTTGATGGCGCTTTGGTTCGCCTGATAAATAGCTACCCAGAGCGCGCCGTCGCCCAGCTGAGTCTGGGCAATGCTCCACAGGCAGTCTCCCGGAGAAACGGTGTAAACCAGTTCGTCCGGCTGCCCGCTGAGGTTTTTGGCCAGCTGAGCGATCTCGCTGTCGGTCAGACCGATGGCCTGCATATATTCTGTGGCCTCGGCTTTCAGATCGGCAGAGAACAGGTCCGTAACGTCAAAGGACTGCTGGAGGAATTTTACGATATTGCTTTCGGAAATGACATAGTAATTGTCGGCGCCGGGTTCGACCCCATAATAGTTTATGTAGGTGGCCATATAATCGTAGATCACCTGGTAAACATCAGCCCCCATAAAGCATTCCAGCAAAGCGGATACAAAGCCCGCCCGGTCCTTGCCTTCGGAGCAGTGGACAAGATAGGGTCCTTCGTTGGCTGCCATAAAGCGCAGACCGTTGGCCAGCCCGGACTGGAAATCCACGGCCTGAGTATCTACGCCCAGTGACAGGTAAATCACGTTCTGCCCGGAGTAATAGCTGCCTTCAAAATCGGGATAGGCGGCGGCTTCGTCAGCGCTGTCGGCCAGGTTGAGGATGGTCTTTATTCCGGCGGCTTCCATGGCGGCGGCGGCATAGGCGCTGCGGCCAAGCTCGGGGTCGATGGGGCTGGATGAGCGGTACAGCAGATCGGTGCTGGGTACCGGCCGGAAGTTGGCAAATTCTTCATCGGTCAGGTGAGCATAATCCTGGCGCTCGTTGGTGCGCTGGAGCTGATGGAGGATATATTCTTCCTGATATCCCCGGGACTGGGCAAGCTCAAAGGTAAGCTCCATGGGGAAGCTTACGCCCTCAGCCGCGGTCCACCACCAGTTGCCTTCGTCGTCGGTGTGCTTAATGGCGATGCCATAGGTTTCGGCAAAGTTGCCCATGTTGATGGCCAGGGAAATATATCCGGTGGGTACGCCGGAATCGGTAAGGCCGGCGATGATGGCCGGTTCGCCGGAGTCAACATAGGAATAGGCGGGGACAACGGGCATGGTGAGCTGCTGACCGTTGAAGCTTACGGTCACAAGGTCTCCCAGCTGGAATCCCATGGAACCGAGGAAGGTTTCTGCCTTGCAGTCGCAATAGATGTTGCCGTATTTGGTGGTCCACAGGTCATTGTCAAGGCCGCCCATGGTGATGGCTCCGGTTTCGCTCCGGTCGTCCTCGGCGTATATGATGGAGATGCGGCCCTGAGGCTCGGCATAGCCGGTCACTTTGCCGTTTTCAAAGGACTGGATGTAGTTGGCCAGAACCATATAGTCGGTCATAACATAGTCCAGAACGTTGACAGCGCCGTCAAACATGGCATATCCGTCGCCCAGATCTCTGAGGGTATAGTTATAACCGGCCAGATTATAGGTGGCGGTCAGGTCAAGAGGCTCGTACTCTCCGGTTTCGCGACTGAGTACCTGAACGTCTCTGACGCGATATTCCCCTGTGGGTCCGCCGGTCCAGACACCTTTTTCGTCCTTCTGGATGGTCTGCTCAATGGTGGTGTCGATAGTGTATTTCAGGCCGGAAACCTGGAGAAAACCGCCGCATTCGGCAGATCCCGCATCTCTTGCGCCCCATTCCAGAGCGTCAAGTATCTGCTGGCCGGTAACGGATTGCAGACAGGCCACGTTGCCAAAGGTGTGGATCTCCTTGCAGGTCAGGTAGGTAAGATCGCCGGTAATGGCCTGGTTGCGGATGCCGCCGCCGTTCATAACGGCTATGTCCACGTCCATATCCATGCTGTCGAACAGATAATACAGAGCGTCGGCGGCGAAGTCGCCGGTGTTGGTTTCCTGAGAGCGAACCAGACGGTTGCCCTCGGTGTCATAATTGTCAAGGGTGTCGTCCATGGAGCCAATGACCTGACCCAGCCGGGAATCGATATCCCCTGTCCATTGCTCCTCAATGGCCGCGACCTGGGGGTCAGGCTGGATGTCGGTCAGCTCGTCGGCAGTAAGCAGCCGGGTGGTGATGGTGCCGTCGGGCGAAATGGTCATCTGGCCCACGGCGGCTAGATAGGAGCCGGTCTGGGTAAGCACAACCTGGTCACCGCCCCTGTCGGTCACCATAGCCTGCTCGACGGTGGAGTGGGAATGGCCGTCGATAAAGGCGTCAAGACCGGTGGTGTTGGCAATAAGCTCTTCGGAGGTCCAGGGCTGGGAGGACGGGTCGTCACCCAGATGGCCCAGGGCGATAACGATGTCAGCCTCCTGGGAAGCTTCGTCAATAGCGGCCTGAACAGCGGCATAAAGGGCGGAGCCGTCAGCGCCGCCGGCGATGCCGAATATATATTCGCCGTCGTCATTCTGGAAATATGCGGGGGTGGATTTGGTAAAGGATTCGGGGGTGGTTATGCCGATAAAGGCAACGGTCTGGCCGCCGACTTCAAAAAGCTGGTAGCTTTCCAGCACGGTTTCGCCCACCACGCCGCCTTCCTCGTGATAGAAGTTGCATGAAACATAAGGGAACTGCGCCCAGGAAATGGCGTTCATGCAGCCGGACATACCATAGTCAAACTCATGGTTGCCCAGGGTGGCCAGGTCATATCCGGCGGCGTTCATCAGGTCGATAATGGTCCTGCCGCTGTCCATGGAGCCATAGGCAGTACCCTGAATATGGTCGCCTGCGTCTACCAGCAGCGCATTGTCCCACGAGCTTTTCAGCCCTGCGACAGTGGAATAGCGAAGGTCGCCGTCGATATAGGTATGTACGTCGTTGGTGTAGAAAATGGTAATAGTCTCGCCTTCGGCTGCCTGAGCCGTAAGGACCAGACAGAGACAGAAAACAAGACACAGCAAAAGGGGAAGGAATCTTTTTCTGAACATGGAAAAACCCACCTTTCTCATATGGTGACAGGGTGTATCACCTGCCCGGTAATGATATACCACCAGTATAATATCAGCTCCTACGCCAAAGTACAAGAGGGCAGGATTTAGGATTTAGGGATTAGGGGCGCGCCCCGCCTGTCATTGCGAGGAGCGTAGCGACGTGGCAATCTCATAGTAGGGGTTAGGATTTAAGGAAACTATCATGGAAAATACCAGCATCACCGGCCCGCGGATAGCCATCCTTATGAGCATCAGAGGTTATGATCTCCTCCTTGTGTCCAATATATGTAGCACGCTACATATTGTAGCAGGCTTTTATTCTTATGTCAGTATAATACAGGCTTATTCCCCCGATGGCAACACAATTTTTACATACTGTTTACATTTTGAATAAAATATGATATACTGCCTGCGGATAAATAGTTAAAAACATACAGATGCGTTTGTCGAGTGTCGCGTATGCGGCAGCGGGAGAACCAATTTTCGGGGTGTGTGCGTATGCAGGAGGACCCTCCCTCTAACCCGTCAGCTAATCTCGCAGGCAGAGGAGAACAAATCGGCGCTTTATCAACATAGGGACCCTGTATTTTCCTGCCGCTGTCGTATTTATGGACAGCGGCTTTTTGCGTCTGCCGGGTTAGGAGGTCATTATGTCTCAGGCTTATATCACACTTATCATTATCGCTTGCACCTGCATCCTCTACCTGACAGAAAAATTTTCCGTAGCTGTTACAACAGTTTTGGGGATGCTGGCCCTGATTTTTACGGGTATTCTGGATTTTAACGAAGCCTTTGCCTGCTTTACCAGCACCAATGTTATGCTGGTGCTGGGCATGATAATCATCGTCGAATCCCTTATTGACAGCGGCATCGCCGAAAAGCTGGGCAACCTCCTTTTCAAACTGGTGGGGCGCAGCGAAAAAAGCTTTCTTATCATCATATTCGTTCTGGCCTCCATACTGTCGCTGTTTTCGACCAATGCGGCTCTGGTCGCCATGTTCATGCCGCTCATATCCTCTATCTCCAGCGCGTCCCACGGCAAGATATCCCGCAAGCACATTTATCTCCCGCTGGCAATGGGCGGCCTCATCGGCGGAACAGGTAGCCTGGCAGGCTCCACCGCGCCTTTGCTGGCCAACGACGTGCTTGAGATCACCGGCAGCGAGACTATGCACTTTTTTACGCCGCTGCCGGTGGCGGCCATAATGGTCGTTGTCGTGGCCCTGTGCTATTGGTTTTTCCTCTATGATCTGCAAGTCAGATGGTTCGATTTTGAAGAGGTAAAATTTGAGCTTGGGCTGGAGGATGTTCCCCTGGACAAGCGTAAGGCAGTTATTTCGGCTGGGGTATTTATTGCCTGCGTGGTGCTGTTTATTATCCAGCCCTTTGGATGGGAGCTGGGCCTTATAGCTGTCGCCGGAGCCATCGTGCTGATGATCACCGGCTGTGTCGATGGCCAGAGGGCAATGAGCAATATGCAGTGGTCAGCTCTGGTGACCCTTGGGGCGGCGCTGGCCGTGGCAAAGGGGTTTGTCAAGTCCGGCGTTGGCGAGGTGGTCATGGACTGGCTGGTATCGGTATTGGGCCAGGGCGTGGCTAACCCGGTGGTTCTGGTCACTGTGTTCCTGCTGGCGGGCTTCCTCCTGTCTCAGTTCATGTCTAACGGAAGCCTGGTGTCGATGCTGTCTGCCATAGCCGTACCCATGGCTGTTGAGATAGGCTGCAACCCCATGCCCGTGGCCCTGGCCTGCGTATACGGGTGCAGCCTGGCCATGGCGACCCCCGTGGCTACCACCACCATAACTATGGTCCAGGTGGCCGGTTATCGGTTTAAGGACTATTTCCGGGTTGGCGGCCTGGTGGGGATCATCTGCCTGGTGGCCTGCTGGCTCAGCCTTGTTCTGATGTATGGGCTGATTTAAAGCCCCCTGCGCCGGACGTGACGCTTTTGTGTTGACTATGGCTGAAATGTGGTTATAATGGATGCTGAGATTACCTTATTGAAAGGGCAATTGTATTATGAAAAACCCATCGGCAGAATCTGCACTGGCCCTTCGGGAACGGGAAATTTACGCTGAGCTTCCTGTGCCGAAGGCGGTAGCGACCATGATAATCCCTACCATTATCAGCCAGATCATAACCGTGATCTATAACATGGCCGATACCTGGTTCGTTGGCCTGACCGGGAACGCGGCAGCAGTCGCCGCCATTTCCCTGTGCCTCCCTGTATTTAATATAATGACCGCTATTGCCAATCTGTTCGGCATCGGCGGCGCCAGCGTCATAACCCGCGCCATCGGCGGCGATCACCCCCACCGGGCAAGGCGGGCCTTTGTCCTTGCCGTCCGGGACGCGCTTTTAGCCGCGGCCGCCTATTCGCTGCTTATTGGGCTTGTGGCAAGGCCGTTCCTTATGAGCATCGGCGGTGAAGCCGACAGCATCGATCTGGCGGTGCGGTATGCCACCATCACCATCGTTATTGGCGGCATACCTACGGTTTTGTCCATGACCTTTGCCCACCTGATACGAAGCACCGGCCAGGCGAAAATATCCAGCTATGGCGTAACTGTCGGCGCGGTCTTAAATATGGTCCTGGACCCTCTGTTTATGTTCGTCCTGCTGCCCGAAGGATACGAAGTCATGGGCGCGGCTATTGCCACCGCTGTTTCCAACACTGTGTCCATGGCCTGTTTCCTTGCCTACATACTCAGGCACCATGAGGTTTCCATCTATCGGTTCACCCTTGAGTCGCACCGCAGCGTCCGGGTGACGACCTGGGATATTATGCAGTCCGGTATCCCCAGCTTTTTCCTCGTTGCTGCCGGGCAGGTATCCAATTTCTTCCTCAACGGTATGATCGCCCAGATGGGCGCCAGCGCCGCCGTTGCGGGCGTGGGCGTTGTGCGGAAGATAGACTCCTTTGCTTATGCCATCAATCAGGGCATAACTCAGGGTATGCTGCCTATTGTGGCCTATTGCTATGCCACCCGGCGGGTGTCACGGATGAAGGCAGTGATAGCCTTTGCCGCCGGACTGACAGTCGTATTCTCTGCTCTTTGCAGCCTTTGCTCATATATTTTTGCCCCCAGCCTTGTGGGGTTTTTCATCAATGATGCCGACACGGTGTATTATGGGGCAAAGTTCCTGCGGGTGCTGTGTATCGCCGTGGCTATCTACCCCCTTCTGTTCGTGATAATCGCTGTGTTTCAGGCGGTGGGAGCGGGGGCAAAGCCTTTCCTGCTGTCGCTGCTGAACAAAGGCTCGTTGGATATAGTCCTGTTTTTCCTTATCAGAAAGTTCTGGGGATTGGAATACATCTTGTGGGCAACTCCCATCATGGCGGCCATCGCCCTTTGCGTAGGTGTGATACTGATCCTGCAAATGTTCCGTATGCCTCACCTTGGACAGGACGGATGAAAACAAACCGCTGCAACCTCTGTCGACGGAGGTTGCAGCGGTTTGTTTTCAGGGACAGGGATCAGGGATTAGTGCGAGGAGTGCCTACGGCGGGATTTAAATTACCGTAAGTGTTCAGGCTACAGCAAAACATCGCAGGAAATACGTTGAAAGCTTTAACGGCAAATCAAAATACCTGCACCTTCCCTGATAATTACTGATCCCTCAATACGAATAATCCTGATCGAACACGGTGTAAGCGTCGGGAACTGCCGGGGCATAGGGATAGACAGAATCCTTCGACAGGTCAAATGCCGTGGTGGGAGGAGCGTCCGGCGCATATTCCCGGGGGATGTCCCGGTTAAACAGAACCGTTCCCGAGGGCAATACGTCGGTGGTGCCATACAGGCTTTCAAACAGCCCATACACATGGAAATGCCACATTTTCAACCCCTGCTCCGTTACGATAAAATCACAGGCGCATTTTTGCCAGGACCAGTAGCCCCTGGTTTCACCGTTTTCATCCGTTGTTGTAATATATCCGGGGCAGACCCATACGCCCTTGACGGTTTTGCAATCCTTTGCCACCTTGATAATGGGGACCTCCATGGCCTGGAGATTCTTGTCCCCGGCAGAGCCTTTTGCCCTGAGGTATGGGAAATAGCCGTTATACAGCCGATTTATGCCTTCACTGCCCTGATAAACGCCCCACAGCATTTCGCAGCGGAGGGTGGGGATATCCATGGCGAACAGGTCTGGTATCTTTTCGAACTGCCCGGCATCCATATAATTTGCGTATAGTCCGATAATCCGCTGAGCTTCCAGATATAGCTCTACACGACGGACACGTTCTTCCAGCGAATCAAACATACTCTGACCTCCTGTCAATACGAAGCTGTGTCGGAAAAAGTGTGGTACGGCATGGGGGGATGAGCATTCTTATCCCCGGAAGCGGGGCGGTCGGGATAGAATTCCCCGGCAGGCTTTTGCCCGGTGGGGTCAAAATGGGGTTCGGCCCAGCTTTTTTCAAAGGGGGCGGTCCATATGGGGAATACGTGCAGGTGCCAGATCTTCCACACATCGTTTTCGTAGACGAAGTCAACGCCTGTCTTCTGCCAGCACCAGTAGGACCGCAGCCCGTTGGGACCGTCAGGGTCCTTGACGGTGAACATGCCGGGAGAAACCCAAAGTCCCCTGGCTGTGCAGCCGTCTTCCGCAACGGAGATGACCGGAGTGTTCATGCCGTGAACGTCCAGCACACCGGGCAGCAGAGTATTGCCCTGACCGCCGCACAACAGCTTTCGGTAATAGCCGCCATACAGCCGCATCAGGCTGCGGTAGCCCTCGTAAACGCCCCAGGGCATTTCGGCCCGCACATCATCCTGCTCGTTGGAAAACAGCCGCAGTATTTTTTCAAACTGGCCGCCGGAAAGATAGTTGGAATAAGCGGCCATTATGCGCTGAAGCTCAAGGTTGGATTTTGCAAAGAAAAGTCTTGCTTCTAATGATTCCATTGTCTCGCTTCCTCCTCAGTTGGCTTTTCTCGGGTCGAACACGCTGTAAGGTTCGGGAACCTGGGGAACATAAGGCACAGAGGTGTCTATCCGATAGTCATAATCCGATGTGGGCGGGAAATCCGAAGGAAACTGCTCAAAGGGGTTCACAAACCCGGGAGCGTCATCCGGGCCGCCCTTAGGCCCATCCTGAGGCGGCATGGGCGGACGGGGTCTGGGGTCTGACCATGAACGGTCGCCATCGGCCATAAACCCGCTGTAAACGTTCAGGTGCCATATTTTCCAGCTGCCGTGTTCAAGGATAAAATCCGCGCCATAACGGAACATTCCCCAATGCATTTCCTGAACGCCGTCCCGATAAAGGGACGCAAAGCCCATGGATATCCATATGCCCTTTGCCGTTTTCAGGTCGTCGCCAACGACCACCAGAGGCGTATTCTGAGGATGCTTTGCCACATTCCCGCGGCCCTCGTAGCCGGGATAATGGCCGCCGGCGTGCTGGTCATAGTGCTTGCCGGCATACAGCCGTTCCAGCCCGTCCCGCCCCTGATATACGCCGCCTAATTCAACACGAACGTCCACAGGCTCTTTTGCAAACAGGTCCATCAGCGCGTCGTACTTTCTTCCGTCCAGATAGAACGAATAGGAACCCATCAGATTCTGGATCTCGATAGTGGCTTCCAGCTTTAGCAGATCTTTTTCAAATTCTGTCATAAGCGTTATCACTCCTGTTTAACGATTCATTACAGCCCCTGCTTCCCTGAATGCAGGAAAGCAGGGGCCGGACTTTATGCTATATAGCGGTCATAGCTTGCCTGATAGATATCTACTACGGTGTCGATGCCCATGTCGCTGATGGTCTGGCAATAAGATTCCCATTGGTCAAGGCTCATGTTGCCCATAATGAATTTGGGAACGGCTTCGCTGACATAGGTCGCAATATCCGCAAGGATAGAGGTCGCTTCTTCCAGCTCGTCGGCAGTCAGGCTTGCGTCGGAAGGATAGTATGCGTTGTTGCCCTGCTCCATAAGGCTGGTCTGATCTTCGGTCCAGAACTGCATGATCTGGCAGGCAGACTCGGTCATCATGGCCCGGGTCTGGGCGTTGGGGTCGCTGATGGTGGAAATGTTTACCTTATAGGGAGTCAGAGCGGCCGAAACGTCACCGGCGCCGGTAATAGCCTCGGAAAGCTCGGCTTCTCCGGCTTCGTTATAATCAAAGCTTTCGCCCCTGATGCCATAGTTGGCCAGCTCCACGCCCTCTTCGGTGTAGAAATAATCCAGAAACGCCATTGCCAGCTCGATATTGTCGCACTGTCTGGCTACGGCGGGGGCATAGTTGGTGCCGGTGTAGGAGGATGGGGTCAGGTAGCAAAGGGTGGGATCATCAGCCTGACGGGGCTGATAGCCGGGGACGAATTCAAAGTCGTCGTCATCGCTGAGGGCGGCATAGCTGCCCAGCAGACCACCGGCGCCCATAACGCAGCCGAACTGGCCGTCAGCGATCAGGGCCGCATAATCGTTTTCAAAGAATTCCAGATCGCCTATGGTAACATAGTCGCCGGAGATAAGACCGGCGTCATACCACTGGTGCAGCATGGTGATATAATTAAAGAACCGGTCAGAGGTATAGCCGGAGTAAACGGTACCGTTTTCAACATAAAAATCGCTGGTGGATGCGCTTCCGGCAGCGGAAACGGATATGCCGTAGCCGCCTTCAAACCAGGTGTTGCCCAGAGCGGAGCCGATGTTCAGGCAATAATCCGGGTCGTAATTTGCCTTAAACGCGGACAGAACATCGAAGTATTCGTCATAAGTGGTGGGGACCTCCATGCCCAGGTCTTTGAGCCAGTCGCCACGGATGGCGATGCTCTGACCGGCCCATGAGAAGTTGGTGTAAAGGGTCTTGAAGGATATCATGTTGCCGTTTTCGGACAGCAGACTGTCGCACCAGTCGGGGTCGGCTTCCAGAAGCTGGGCATAGACCGGGGCGGAGTCCAGATAGTCCATCAGGTTGACGACCAGATCTTCTTCAACTGCGCTGTCAACACCGGAGGTATATTGGGATTCAAATCCGACGATAATGTCGGTCAGATCGTCGCTGGCGAGCATAATGTTGAACCGTTCGGTCTCCACGGTCATGTTGCATTCGTGGATATCCAGCTTGACGCCGGTCTGCTCCTGAGCGTATATCAGGCCGTAATGCTCGTTCCAGCTGCTGATGGCAACGTTACCGCCAAAGTTGGTGGAACACCAGTAGCTCAGGGTCGTCTGCTCGTCCACCAGAGGCAGCTGGCAGGACTGGTCGATCTTTCCGCTTTTGACAGCCTCGATAGCGGCGGTACCCGGGACAGCGGCAGAGGCAGTATCAGCCGCTTCTTCAGAGGGCGGCTCATCAACAGGCTCGGATGATACTTCGACCCCGGTTACCGTTTCGCCCACTGATTCGGATGCCGCAGCAGCTTCTTCCGGCTCAGCGGTCGATGGGCTGTCATCGGTTGTGACCCCTGAGCAGCCTGCAAATATGCCAAGGCATAAGCACAGGACAGTCAGAAAGGCAAAGAATTTTTTAAGTTTCATTGTGGTTCTCCTTTCATGCCAGAAAATAGTTTCCATAGATCAAAACAACATGGATCGTGGTGAATTCTGCACAGGAAAAGAATATCATACTGCCTCAAAAACGTAAAGTACGCACAAAATTATCCGGAAATATTAAATCGGGAAGCAGCTTACTTTTTTGTAAGCTTTGGACCCGCGGCAGGGAGATTTACTGGTCAGAGCAATACAGGGCAGGGTTGTCGGTCCGTTCCTTGTCAAGAGGGAGATGCCCATGACGCATCTCGCCCACCTCATCAATAGGCGCACCCACAGACAGCATCCGTTCGCGGCCCCATTCGTAAAGGGTGCTGATGATAGGTATGGTGGTCAGCCCCAGCTCGGTGATGGTATATTCTACCCGGGGCGGGACCTCGGCATAACAGTCTCTTACTACCAGTCCGTCGGAGGTCAGCTCCCGCAGGGTCTGGCTGAGAACGCGCTCGGTTATGGGTAATCTGCGGAGCAATGCGCTAAAACGAATAGGCTCAGACTCTCGCAGTTCCCATAGTACGTGAGGCTTCCATTTGTTGGCAATGCTTTTGATAGTGAATGTACATGGATCTTGTTCAAACATAAGCCGATTCCTTTCGTCAATTTATGCTATTTTATCATAACCGCAAATCGCACGCAAGGCAACCGATGATTGGGATCGTCGGTTGCCAGGCAATAAGCCGGTGGATAAAAACAGCCGTGGGGGCAGTGAACGAATTTATCAGAATTCGACGACAACGATTTGGTTGCCAGCTTTTTCAATCGCTTTGAGAAGGTCGTTATAAGATATCCAGAGGGTTGAGCTGTGTTCGTTGGGGTGGACCCCAAGACGGTTGTTGCCCTGGAGCTTTTTGTCCAGCACAACGGTAACGCAATGCTCTGTGTCGTTCAAAACACCAAAGGGAGAAACGCATCCGGCTGCAACGCCCAGATATTTTTCAAGCCGTTCGGCAGAAGCAAAGCTGACTTTTCCTGCGTTCAGTTTTGCGCCAAGCTCTTTGAGGTCGACTGCCGTGCTGTTATCTGCCGTTATAAGGAAGTGGCGCTTGCCCTTTGCGTCGCGGATAAACAGGTTTTTGCAGATCGTGCCGAGCCTGTCCAGCCCGATGCGCTCCATATCCTCCATAGTGTAAACCGGCTCGTGTTCGGTGATCTCATATACTATGTTTTCGCTGTTTAAAAAATCCAATACTTTCTGTTTCATTTCAGCTGTCCTCCGTATTCAAAAAAGTTGTTCAGAGTGTTTCAGACTGTAGACAAAGGTACGAAGGCCTTTGTCTACAGGTTATGTGTTTCGGCTTTGCTCCAGCGCCCAGTTTTGCATTTCGGAAAACATCTTTCCCTTTAACTGGTCGTATTCTATCCAGCGAAGAACATGGTCCGTTTCCGTCGGGGCCGATACTTTTTCCAGCAGCTGGCCGGAATAATATGTCTGGATAGGGTGAAACGGTCCAATGACCGAATGTAGGGTATATGCCTCGGCAGAACATAGCCGGTCACCAACGAGGACGGAATATCCCGATTCCTCAAGACATTCCCGTTTAAGGCAGGTTATATGGTCCTCGCCCTTTTCCAGCCCGCCGCCCAGCAGAAAATAACCCTTTGGCGTCTGGACAACACCCACCAGATCCCCGCGATAAGGAATAAGATAAGCGCCCTCCCGGTCATAATATTCCCCGCTTTCCCTGACTCCAAAGATCCTGTGTGTTTTCTGTTCCATTGATTTGCGTCCTGATTCCTTTGTTGTTTGCAGCTTATTTGAGCATTAATATTCTATAACAGAACCGCCGCAACTTTCAACCTGTAAGGGGACGAAAATTGCAGCGGTTTATTATCGTTTTTCAAAACCGTGGTTTGATATCAATTAAATCTGTTCCTCATGCTGCTCCGGGGCAGCCTGTCTGGTCACGGTTGCACAGGATATCTGGTGATCTTCGATTTTTGTGATGTGTATATGTAATCCTTTGAAATCCAGTACAATATCATGCTCGCCGTCGGGAGGTATCATATCCAGCTCCCCGAATATAAGCCCGGTAAAGGTATCCACATCTTCCGAACCCATATCTATCTGCAATTCCCGTTCGAGGTCGCTGAGCTCAACATTTCCGATCACGGACCATGTGTCCTCGTTCAGCTGCTCAACATGAGGCTCTTCCAGCTCTTCTTCCAGCGTGTCCTCGCCCAGATCGCCTACCAGCTGCTCGATCAGGTCGTTTAACGTGATTATACCGACCATTCCGCCGTATTCGTCCAACACGACGGCCATGGTGTTCCTTGTTATCTTCATCTTACGGAACAAAACATCTGCCTTGATTGTTTCGGGAACAAAGAACGGCAGCTTAACGGCATATTCCATCACGCTTTCGCGACTGTTATCATCCAGACGGAAATAGTCCCTGGCGTTTAGGATACCGATGATATTATCCGCAGAATCCCTGCACACGGGGTATAGGGTATGGCGGCTGTCATGTATCGTTTTATCCCAATCTTCCATGGTATCCTCCATGGAAAGGATAATGACCTCTGTACGGTGGACAGCGATCTCCTCGGCAGTCAAATCATCGAATGCAAAAACGTTTTGGATAAAATCGCGCTCATGCTCATCGATGGCGCCCTTTTCGCTGCCCGCATCTACCAGCATACGGATCTCTTCTTCGCTGACCTGTTCTTCGTCCTCGTTCGGGTCAATGCCGCACAAACGCAAAACCGCGTTTGTAGAAACGGACAATAACCAGACGACGGGCTTGAATAAAACCGAAATGCCACTGACTACGCCGGAAATTGCCAGAGCCAATGATTCTGACTTCTTCATGGCGATCCGCTTGGGGACCAGTTCGCCGAAAATTAACGTAAAGTAAGAGAGAATCAGCGTAATGACAATAACGGCAATTGTGTCCAATGTTTCCCGGGGCAATGTGACACCCAGACTCAGGACCCAGTCAACAAGGGGATCAGAAAACCCATCTGCCGCAAAAGCGCTGCCCAGGAAACCGGACAGGGTGATCGCGATCTGGATGGTAGACAGAAACCTTGCCGGTTCACGTGTTAATTTGAATAAACGCCTGGCTTTTTTGTTTCCCTGTGCTGCCATCCTTTCAAGCCTGGTTTCGTTAATGGATAAAACCGCCAGCTCCGCACTGGCAAAAACCCCATTCAATGCAATCAGGATCACCTGTATCAATAATAAAAATCCAATAGAACTGTTCAAAAATCGTACCTCTTATTCGTAATAATTGTTCTGTCCGATGTCAGGTGTTAGTAACCGATGATTACATAAGAAGCCGCATATAAAGCCCGGCCCAATATGGGTTCTTCGATTTGTTGATAGTTCTTCGATCAGATTTGGGACGACTGTCGCCAGGATCCATGGAAAGGCCCTACCTCCTTTGGTTTTAATATATAATAAATGATAAGCCAGCTAAAAGCAAGCGAACGCTAACATATTAACTTTAAATTAACCTCAAATATACAAACGCTTCCGGAATCAGCTTTCTGAAGTCCGGTTCATTCAGCTTTGGATAAGAGGACAACCGTCTCGACGGTTGTTTCGGTTTCCAAGGGAAGTTCTTTCACTTCCTCGCCATCAACAGGAACAGGGAAGTTGAAAACAATCTTCTTTATCCAGCTACCATCTTTCCTTTTCTCCGGGAACATCTCAATTCGCTCAATAAAGGCTTTCATAAACTCTTTCTGTTCCGCTTCTGTTGCGGAATGGTAGACTTCATCAAATGCCAGTAATAGACGATAAATGTTATCACCGGAGATTTTTTCCTGCTGGATGCTGCGTATCTGCCCTTGTAGTTCGGCAATCTGAACTTCGATTTCCTCTATGGTATCATACTGCTCATCATAGC
>CAYLKH010000058.1:0-14597 GCA_964384255.1 uncultured Oscillospiraceae bacterium
GTGCGTCCCTAATCCCTAGATCCTAAATCCTAACCCCTACTATGAGATTGCCACGGCGGCCTTCGGCCTCCTCGCAATGACAAGGGGGCGACATCGCCCCCGCAATGACAGGTTTCTACCCAAGGCTGTGCAAAAACCTACAGAAATCCCCCTTGCCGGATATTATTCTCTGGCAAGGGGGATATGCATCAGGTTACATGGGCATGGGGCCGGGACCGCCGGGGCCACCGGGACCACCGGGCATTTCCATTCCGGGAGGAGGTCCCATGGGTTTGACCTCAAAATCGTCACGGACGGATTCGTCCTGAACAAAGGTCACGTTAGTGGCTTCGGGCAGGGCGGTGCCTTCGGCCAGCTTGCCATAAGTGATGGTCACGGGGGAATCGGCGAAGACCCTGGCACCCTGGGCGATGGACAGCACAGCCGCCCTGCTGTCGCCAGCCACCTTCCAGGTGGAGGCAGAGTCAAGGGAAATAACGGTTGCGTCAGCGGGGCCTTCAAGAGACGCGGCCTGGAGATTCAGCTCGGTATAGCTCTTGTCCTGGCGGTCTACGACACCGACCAGAGCCATATTCCTGATATTGACTATCAGTTTGCCGCCCCAGGTGCAGTCCATGACCTTGCCGTTCATGCCGCCGATCTCAACGCCGTCGAGATCCATAATAGCGCGGCCTTCCTCGCTCATAAGCAGCGCGCCGTCGGTAGCGGTCAGTCTGCCGCCGTACATATGCAGATAGGAATATCCGTCGCCCATGCCGTTGTGGCTGTTCAGACCGACGGTGCCGGTCACGTCGCAGCCGTAAAGATAGGTGTGGCCCAGAGTGTGGGCAATCATAACGGCTTCGCAGCCTTTGGAAACGAACTTGGAATCGTAGGCGGAGATGATGGACTTACCGGCGGTGTAGATACCGGGAGAGCCGGGGAATTCGGTAGTGGCGTCGATATTGCGGACGGTTATGTAGCCGCCCTGGAAGTCGGTAGCCAGAGCGCCGGAGTTGCCGCCGGCAGTGTGGATAACGGTTCCGTCGCAGTAGATGTGGCCACCGTAGGAGCAGTCGACACCGTGGCCGAGACGGCAGTTGGTGTCGATGCTGCCGCCCTTGATTACAACAGCGCCGTGGAAGATGGCGTAAGCGCCGTTGGCGTTGGAGCCTTCGTGACAAACGATCCTGGGTTCGATAAGGGTGACGTGGCTGGTTTTGCAGTTGGCCAGAACAGCGGCGGCAAAGCCATATTTGCTGGCCAGCTCGTTGCGAAGATCTTCGTCGGTCAGGGCGCTGTAGCCATGGATCTCGGGGTGTTCAAGGTACAGTGTTCCGCCGTCTTTGGCGTAGATGGCGGAAGAACCGGCAACAGCGGTGGACGCAAAGACGGATTTATCCTCTCTGCGGTCGATGATCTCGTCGCCTATGGCCACATAAGCGGAGCAATCCGTCATGCGCTGTTCAACTTCAGGTTCGGGAGCGGTGGGATCGGGCTTGTTAAAAATGTCCATTAGCTTACTTCCTTTCAAATTCGGTGTTTCGGTAATTGATACTGGATAAAATTATATCACGATTATTTCTGCGCCGCAACAATTCAGTTAATAAAGCTTACTTTTTCGCTGATATCGGCCCTGACTGATGCGGATGACACAGCGTCAGCACTGTCTTCGGCAACGCCGATAAGCAGGATCGCCACGGCATAATGATCGTCGGGTATCTGGAGCAGATCTTTGTAATACTGGCTGTTTTCGCCGTTTAAAACAGCGTTGGGATGGGCCAGAAATTTTGTGCCATAGCCCAGATATTGGGCGGTTATGCTCATGGCTTCGGCGGCGAGGCCGCAGTCGAAATCGGGGTTATACGGGCTTTCGTCGGCAGATATCAATATGGCGGTATTGGCGTTCCAGAGGTTGAAGCGCTGGGCGTAGGTCCCGTATTGATAGATTTTCAAAACCTCGTCTCCCAGCTGCTTTATAATCTCCTGGTCTGTGATGACAGAAAAATGCCAGGGCTGATAGTTGACCGCGCTGGGGGCGTTCAGACCGGCGGATAAAATGGTTTCCAGGTCATCACTGCTTACAGTTTCGCCGGTTGTAAACTGGGTGGTTTTAGCCTCAGTCAATATATGCATTATGTCAACCTGGCTATCATCGTCAGGCTCCTCGGGCGAAGGCTGAGCTGTGTATTGGGTCGGTTCGGCAGAGGAGATGGATGCCGACGGGGTTTCGGAGGGAGTCGGAGCGGAACCGGACTGAGATGCGCAGCCGGTGAGCAGTGAACAAACATAAATCAGTGCTATCAGTTTCTTTGCCATAATCAAAATACCGCAGCCTTCGACCAGCGAAAGCTTCCTTTATTATAAGATCGGTGCAATTATACTATATGTTATCCGAATTTTTCAATCTTTTGTCGGGATGGTTATGCCATAATGCCGAGGGAAAAACAAAAAACCTGCAACTGACTGAACTAAAAGCTTGAAATGCGGAGATGAATGTGGTATAATCCCAGACAGATTATGAGGCCGAGGGGTCGCTTTTGCTATTGCGTAAGCACCTGGCAGGTACGATCGATATGCTTCCGTAGCTCAGCTGGATAGAGCGTCCGCCTCCTAAGCGGAAGGTCGTGGGTTCGAATCCCGCCGGGAGTGCCATATGGGAATATAGCTCAGCTGGTTAGAGCGCACGGTTCACATCCGTGAGGTCGAGGGTTCGAGTCCCCCTATTCCCACCAGTGGAAAGCCCTGTAAACACCAGGTTTACAGGGCTTTTTATTTTTTGAAGTACACACTAAAGTACACACTTTTGATTTAGAATGTTATCGAAGGCGAGGTTAATGTAGTCGGCGGCAAGTTCCATGTCGCCGGTTTTGCGGTGACCGTAGATGCCTTCGGTGTCCATGCTTTCGCTGTGGCCGATGACCATTTTCTTTAAGCCTTCCGGCATTTCGTAGTTGACCGACACGAAGGTATGGCGCAGTTCATAAGGGGTGGTTTCGGCCATGTTGTTATGCCTGCAATACCGTTTCCATGCGCTGCGGTACACTCGCTGGTCGATGAAGTCGCCGTCACGGTCGGGGAAAACGTATGGTGAAATAAGATGGTAGCTAGCTAACATATTTTGCTGATCTTTCAAAATGCGTTGGCCTACGGTGCCTACTATAAATGTTCTGGCGGCGTTGTCGTTTTTGCCCTGGGTCGATTCGCCCAAGTGGTTGATGGAGCGGGACAAGGTCACCTTGCTGCCGTCGATATCTTCCCATCGAAGACCTATCAGCTCGCCGGGACGAAGACCGGTCACCAACTGGAACCGATAGGCGTTTATAAAAAAGTCTTCCACCACTGTGCTTTTCCACGTGCTTTCGCTGGAGCTGAACAGGGTCTGGATATCAGCAGATTCCACGATGCTTTTGTTGCTGCGTCTGGCGCTGGCCGGTATGGTCAGGTCTTCCGGGTGGTAGGCGGTTATCTTTGCGCCGCGGCAAAACTTCATGAAGGCCATCAGGTCACCACGAAGATTCTTCAAAGTCTTTGCCGCCAAATCGCCGGTGCTGTAGGCGTTGTCGATTACCGCTTGCAGGTCGTTCTGGGTCAGGCGGCTTATGCGTATTGAGCCAATGACCGGTTTTATCCACTTATTAATGCGGCCCTGGACTGGCAGCCAATTGCTGCGGCTGGTGCTGAGTTGAAGCTTGTCCAGCCACTTGTCAAGCATTATCTCACACCGGGTATTTTCGCTGACCAGGGTTTCTTCAAGCCAACGGTCGGCTTTTCGTTCAGCTTCGATTTTGCCCTTTCGCCCGGGGGTGGAGCTGGTGAAGGTGCGCCGAACTCCTTCGGATTGCACGTTGATTTGCCATCGTTGACGGCTTTCTATCCATTTCGCTTCGTTTTTTCTGGTGGACATATTTATACCTCCTATGTTATAATAGGAGATGTGATAGTTGGTGAACTAGCACATCCCTTTTCCCGCTCCGGTGTCGCTGCACCGGGGCGGTTTTTTATTACTTTAAATATTTCCATAACTGTATCAGGTATTTGCCGGACATATCAGCTTCTTCTTCCTTGTCCAGGCTCCTTTTGCCAAAAGCTACAAAACCGTTATCTTCATAGAAGTTTATCAGTTTCGGCTTATCCTCGCACTCGACATACAGAAACCTGCCGCCGATTATTGCCTGAGCTTCGCCGATTTTGTCCAATGCGAACTTTAACAGCTCATCGCCGGTAATAAGTTCGTTGTAATTATTAACAAAGTTTTTTCCAAGCTGAGCAAGCAACGGCGCTGCAAGTATGTATGCGTCTTTGGTGCTGGATTGCGCAAATCTGGCAAGTCGTTTGCCGACGCTTTTGCTCACAGAACGTCTGGGAACTGTTATATACTTGCTGGCTATAGTGAAATACCCACAAAGTACAGGCTCCTTTTTGAAGGATGCGTATACAAGAAAGGTTTGCGCTATGCCCTGCTTTGCGAATTCTACAGCGCTGCGGTTGGTGAGAAATTTCTCAACGTCGGGGTTTGCAGGACATAAAAAAGAGGAAAGAATCTCGTAACAGAATTCTTCCCCTTTTTGGTCGATAACATCTTTCAGCGATAAAATTGAATATCCGGTCATTTCTTATCTCCAAAAAAATCCTTGATTTTCTCAGGTGGTACATATTCGTATGTTTTGGAAATAACAACCTTTTTGCTTTTCTTTTCTTCGGCGTGTTCCAAAGCTCTGACAAAACCACGGCATAAGATTTTGTCTCTGAAGCTTACGGGACGCAATATACCTTTTGTTGCCACAGTCTCACTCCCTATTATACTTGTTTTATATTATACTCAAATGCAACGCTTATTGTATACATTGTACCACACTAAAACGGGGATAAATATATTAAATTTTTGAAAATCGTAAAAATTTTTCTGCTTCACATCCCTTTTTCTGCTCCGGTGCGTCCGGGGCGGTTTTTATTCTGCTGTGGTTTCCCTGACCTTCACGACGTTGATGGTGGTGTAGATCGCGAAGCCGTTTATCAGTATTGACAATATGGGGTACCACAAAAGATCCCAAGCGGATGTAAACAGGCACAAGGCCAGATACATGGCGGCCATCACTATCAGCCATATGGAAAAAGCTATGAAATGGTAAGCGTTTTTGTCAAGACACTGAAAAACGTACATACCAAGGAAATTGGCTCCTAATGCCTCTGCGGCGAGGGCGGACTGCATAAGCTCCAATGAACGCCCCATCAGGGCAAGCACCAGATTCAACAGCAGGTTCGACAGAACGAACAGGAGCCTGCCAAGAAGCCCACCTACAATATAGGCAATGGTGCCGACGACAAAGGCGGCAAGTAGCTTAAGGACCTTCTTTGCCGCTGCGGCATTAGCTCCGGTGAAAAGTTTCAGCAGTTGGGCAAAAAGAGCTATGACGACGACGGCGAAAACGGCAGATATAATAATGATTGTGGCGCGGCCTTTGGTCTGGGCGGTTTCGTATCCTTCGAGATATCCGGTATCGTATCCTTCGGCCTGCCCTTCTTCGTAGCCGACGTTATAACCTTCTTCGTAGCCGACGTTATAACCGTTGGCATATCCGGCCGCGCGAGCGGAAGTTATAGTGCTGCTGTATGGATTTGATTCGCCCTCTTCATATCCTTCTTCGTAACCTTCTTCATAACCAAGGGCGTATTCTTCTGTCTCTCGCATGGCGGCCTTGCGGGCTTCTTCCTGCTGCAACTCAGCTTCCACTCGGGCAAGGTGTTCTTCCCATTTGTTGGCATATTGAGTAGTAGTTTCTTCCTGCTGCGCTGCTGTTTGCTGGGCGCTGGCGTGGGGGACGGCTGCGGATGTTATCAACATTAAAGCCAACAGGGCGGGAATGAGCTTTTTGAAGTTCATATGGTTCACCCCTCTTTACATTTAATTAGATCAACCCACGCCGGATTCGTTCACAGATGAGGCTTGTGATTCCTGTTTCTTTTCGGCAAGGAACCGTTCCCGTGCCATGGCCGCAAACTCATCTGCTTCCTGCTCAATGGTTTTGGGGATGCGCTTGGCCAAATTACGGACATAAGTTTTGACAGCTTCCCGATCTGCGGCACTCAACTTGATGAATTCTGTAATAATCTGCTTGTCTAGGTCATCCAGTCCGTGATGTTTAATCAGGTCATCCACACTCTCTTCCGGTGACGGAAGAAACATTTCGCCATTCCCCGTTCTAAGCCATTCTTCAGAGACGTAAAATTCTCGACAGATTAGAATTATGGTTTGGTCGGACGTGTTGCGACCACCTTCGATTAGTGCAATACTATTTTGTTTCATTCCTACTCTGTCTGCAAATTCTTGTTGCGTAAGGTCAAAAGCCTTACGCACTTTTTTTATGCGTTCTCCTAAAGTCAATGGTTACACCTCCTCTCTGTTACTAATGGTACCACAAAAAATCCTAAAATCAACAAAATAGTACTTGATAATATTGATTTGCGATGTATTATAATCCTGAAATCAATAACCAGAAAGGAGGTGGACAACATGAGTAATCAGCGAAAGCAGGATTCTAATGATTTGGCAATTCTACTGAAAAATCTTCCTGAGGAAGATCGGCTTCAGGTTAAGGGCGTAATTGCTGGAATGCAGCTTGCCCCCAAGACTGCCACCTCTAATGAGAAATCAATCTTCCCTTTCCCACCTTTCCCAAGTGGGGGGTAAACAGATGAAACCCGAATATTGGATGGATAACAATTAAAAAGGGGGTGGAGATATGGCACGAGCGTTTGCGCAGCTGCGTGGGCTGATGGCAGCCAGGGATTACGACAACTACCGTTTGGGGTTGGCGCTGGATCTGTCGGCAAGCTCAATTTCCGAAAGGCTCTGCGGAAAAATGGCGTGGAGACTGACGGAAATGTACAAGGTCATGAATCTGTTTGGCATTGAGCATGACAGACTGAATGAGATTTTTCCAGAAAACGGCGGTCTGGTACCGCTAAGAACTATTAAAAAGAAGGGATGATGACAAATGGAAAAGACAATAATGGATAACAAATACTACATAGTCCGAAGCTGCGACGCGGGGGTGTTCTTCGGCCACATTAAAGAGAGGGACGGTGCAGAGGTCACCATGACCGACGCTCGATGCCTGTGGTACTGGTCCGGGGCTGCGAGCCTGAACCAGTTGGCGAACGAGGGCGTTAAATATCCTGACGACTGCATGTTCACGATGGCTGTTGACGAGATCATGATTCTGGGTGTGTGCGAGATCCTGCCATGCACCGACGCGGCGGTCGAGAATATCAAGGCGGTGCCTGGATGGAAGATATGAAGATAAAGGCATTTGCCGAAGGCTCAGAAGCGCTCAGCGGCGACGGCGACGGCAACGGCAACGGCTACGGCTACGGCTACGGCAACGGCTACGGCGACGGCAACGGCTACGGCTACGGCAACGGCAACGGCAACGGCAACGGCAACGGCAACGGCAGCGGCGACGGCAGCGGCGACGGCAACGGCTACGGCGACGGCGACGGCTACGGCAGCGGCGACGGCTACGGCATCAAAAAGTACAACGACTGCGAGGTCTTTGACATTGACGGAATCCCCACGTTAATTACTGCTGTTATTGGAAATTTCGCCAAAGGCTTCATTTTGAAGAACGACTTGCAACTGTCTCCTTGCTTTGTTGTTGAGGGGGATGGCCAATTTGCGCACGGGAAAACATTGGCCGAGGCCAGATCCGCGCTCAGGGAGAAGCTGCTTGACGGCATGAGTGAGGATGAGCGCATTGAGGCATTCTGGGCGGAATTCGAACCCGGCAAAAAGTATCCGGTTATAGAGTTCTTCAAATGGCACCACGTATTGACCGGGAGCTGTGAACTTGGCCGACGCGAGTTCGCCAACGCCCATGAAATCGACCTGGATTCCGACATGATGACGGTCGAGGAATTTGTTGAACTGACCCAAAACAGCTACGGCGGCGACGTTATCCGCCGCGTCATGGAAAGGATGGGAATAGATGACGCTGGGAAAATTTAGAGACATGACAGAAGATTACGACGATGAATGCCTGGTGTGTATTGGCACGAACGCTGGATACGAAGGCGTCCGTCCGGACAGCATCACCATTTTAACAATCAAGCATAGCACCGACGAGGACGAGGGCTGGTGTGAACATCCGAGCATAATACTCCAGGCATATTAACAACATGAGCGGGTTTAAATATCAACGCTGCCAATGGTGCAGGCGGCTGTGGAATGTACCCAGGACGGTGGAGTATCGGGGGTGGTATAAATGCCCCGAATGCGAGGAAAAGCACCAGAAAAAGAAAGGGATGTGCGTCAATGAATGAATACTATTTTACCTTTGGCCTGAGCGACACCCAGCCTTTTGAGGGTGGATGGGTAAAAGTCATGGCCGGTGACAGACCATCGGCGGAGAAGACTTTTGAAAAGGCGTTTCCCAGCAACCGCAAGGGAATACTGCGCTGCGCCTTCGTTTATGACAGGAATAGCTTTGAAAAAACCTGTATGGCGGAACAGGGAAACCATGGCAAAAGATGCCACGCTATACTTTTTGAAGATGGCGGAGGAGAGACGGTATGCGAGTAGCAAAACGGAACTATTTGAGACGTGTCAGGATCTATGAAGCTGCCCTGATAGCTGGTTACGCTAACTTGATGACAGGCGTTATTCTGGCCTTTATGGGAGCAGCAATAGGTGCGTTGCCATTAGCTACAGGGCTGACGCTTTGGAGCTTTGCCGGAAGGTACGGAAGGAGATATAGACTTGACGAGTGATTTGTATTTCGGCCATGACGACCGATGGTATGAGCCTGACGAGACAGAACCAGAGGTCTACTGTCCCCATTGTGGAGCCAACAGCCCGGAGACAATATACAGAGTAGACGGTGAGCTGCGATGCGAGGAATGCGTTGAGGTCATAACCAGCTGGGCAGAGATATGTCGGCTACTGGGGAAGGAATAGTAAAAAGGCAGTTCCGGGAAAATCCGGAACTGCCCCAAAGGATAAGAATTGAGCTGCTTATAGTATACCAGAAAACGAACAACCAGTAAAGGAGAATATTATGAGCAAAAGGATAAAATGCAGGCTGACTTTTACAGAGGAGCTACTGGGTACATGGCCGTCTGATGAAAACATCGCCGAGAACTACATTGCAGCCAATGCACCGGACATGAAGACTTTTAACGATGAAATGGACGCAATAGACGGTGTCGACGAAAATAAGCGCAAGACTATTTTTCCGAGGGGTGAAAACGGCAACCCTGTTTTGTATGACTACCAGATCAAGGGATTCTTTAAGGATAGCTGTTCTGCTCTGGCGAGGATAAAGGCGAGTGAAAGTTCCAAGTTGAAGGCGTACAAGAAAGTCATTGATGGAAACGTTTTCGTGTACCCCCGCAAAATCAAGCTGGGGTCAGCAACGGCAATTGGCAGTTGCCAAAGACCCCTGAGAGCGTCGACTCCGCAGGGGGAGCGGGTGGCGTTGGCCAATTCCGAAACACTCCCGGCGGGGACGGCCTGTGAATTTACGGTTGTGCTGTTGGAAAACAGCCACTATGGCCTTTTCCGCGAATGGATGGATTATGGGCAGGCAAAAGGTATCGGTCAGTGGCGCAATTCCGGCAAGGGACGTTTTAAATATGAGATACTGAGCGAAGAAGACATTCCCCTGATGGACGCGCTGAAATTTTAGCCAGGGCAAAGCGTGGCTTCGTAACGCAAGGGCTTAGATTTGCAGGGCGGAGCGATGGCAAAAAATCATTAAAAAGCAAATGGCAAAGCAATATCGAGCGAATGGCAAAGTTTAGCAGTGCAATTACATTTTTTAATCAGGAGGTAAGTAGTGAACATCTACGAAAAGCTTTTGGCGGTGCAGCAGGAGCTTAAAGCACCAAAGGGGCAGTATAACAATTTTGGCAAATACAAATACAGGTCCTGCGAGGATATATTGGAAGCTGTAAAGCCCATACTGGGAAAAAACAAATCAGCCATATACATAAGTGACAGCGTTCAGGATCACGGCGACAGGCATTATATTGAAGCGGCGGTATCTTTTGTGGACTGCGAAACCGGGGAGAGTTTAACAGTCAAATCGTCAGCTCGTGAGGAAGACAACAAGAAGGGAATGGATGCGTCACAGGTCAGCGGTGCGGCCAGCTCTTATGCAAGGAAATATGCGTTGAATGGTCTGCTTTGTATCGACGACACGAGGGACAGCGACGCAACCAATACCCACGATAAGGACAGCAAAAGCAGCACAAAAAACCAGAAGGATGTAGAACAAAATGATTTGCCTGCTGCGGTGTGCTGCACTGATTGCGGCACGCTGGTATTGCCCCGGAGCTTCAAAGGTAAGGAGTATTCCGTGCAGGATATTGTGCTTAACACCGTTAATAGTTATGGGGTCCCCCTTTGCTGGGATTGTTCAACAAGAAGAAAGGCGGCACAGGGTTGAAAAGCTATTGCATTATTCATGGGAGACTGACAAGTGACCCGGTGTTGCGGTCGACCGGATCGGGTCAAATGGTGGCTTCGTTTCGATTGGCAGTGGATTGTGGTTATGGCAGTTCAAAATCTACTTTGTTTATCAATTGCACGGCATGGCAAAAAACTGCCGAGCTTATCAAATCCTATTTCCGCAAGGGCAGCGAGCTGATCGCCTATGGCGAGCTGGTCCCAAACAACTGGGAGACTCAAAACGGGGACAAGCGGTATGAAATAAAGCTGTCTGTTCAATCAGTGGATTTTTGCGGAAGCAAAAACGATAACGGCGGCCAGGGCAATAACGCCGGCCAACTTGTCGAGTTGGTAGACGAAGAAGTTCTACCCTTTTAAACCTCAGTCAACAGGGCTATCAAGCCGCGCCACGGCCTTGTTATAAACCCTTTAATTGATTCTCCTTTTCACAGACTGATCCGGCGGTCGACGTGTGCGGAGCGCGGCTGACGTCGACCGTCAATTAAAACCGAATAAGGAGTGACTCTATGGCGCTGGAATATTGGCCTTGTTATTTCAGCTATAACCAGAAGACCAAAACCCTTTCAGATGGCGAGCTAGGGCGACTTTGGAGGGCTCTTATGCAATATGCGGAGGAGCCGGATATTGTGCCGCAACTCAACGGACGTGAGGCAATGGCCTTTGAATTTATAGCGTACGACATAGACCAGGCCAGAAACAACTACGAAACAGCCTGCCGCGTGCAGAGTGAAAACGGTAGAAAGGGCGGTAGACCCAAGAAAGAAGCCGAAAAAGCCATGGCTTTTCAAAAAAGCCAAAAAAGCAACGGGTTTTTAAAAAACCCAAAAAACCCACCGGTTTTTTCAGAAACCCAAAAAAGCAAAACCAAATCCGAATCCGAAACCAAATCCGAATCCGAAACCAAATCCGAATCCGAAACCAAATCCGAATCCAAATCCGAATCCGAATCCAAAGAGGGTGAACCCCTCGCTGCCGCCCAATTCGGCGATGAATTGGCTGCGGCTGTTTCGTCATGGCTAACGTACAAGCACGAGAAAAAGCAGGATTACACGCCGACGGGACTAAAAGCGCTGGTTTCGGAGATTAAAAGCAACGCCGACAAGTACGGGGAAAGCGCCGTGGCTGCGCTGATCCTCAAGTGTATGGCCAACAATTGGCAGGGCATTATCTTCGACAGGCTGGACAACGCTAGGCTGGACAACGCTTCAACAGCCCCCAGAACGGCCAATACAGCGGCTTCGGCTGGTGCAAATGGTGGAGCAGGCCAGCACGAAAAGGACGCTGTGATGCGGCTTCAAAAGCTTCGGGAAAAGGAGGTGGAGTAGGTGGCAAAACCAAAAGGGGATGTCTTCAACCCGTGCATTTACAATTCCGGGGTGGAGTGCGATGTGCGATTCTGCTGCCTGTGCGGGTGGCATCCGGAAGTTGATCAATTCCGGCGAAAGCAGCTGGAGAAATTCGGCAGAATAATCATGCTGGTGCCTAAACCGGTCTATTCCGATTCCGGCAATAGCAATTCCGGGGGTGGCAAAAGTGAGGGTGTTTGCAATTGATCCTGGGTGTCGTGAATCGGCCATCTGTATAATCAACAGCGAGACTTTAAAGCCAATGTCATTTATTAAAGCGGAAAATGAGTGCATAAGGCAATACATAAACGGACTTTCGCCAAATACCGGGGACGCTGCGGCGGTGGAGATGCTGCAAAGCTATGGGAACTTGATTGGCCGGGATGTTTTGGAAACGGCGCTCTGGGTTGGCCGGTTTGTGGAGCAATTCGCCGGGGCTGGAGTGGATGCAAAACTTGTTTACCGTATCGACGAGAAAATGCATATCTGTCACGATAGCCGCGCCGGTGATGCCAATATCCGTCGGGCGCTTATTGACAGGTTTTGCAGCTTTGATTTCAAAAACGGCAAAGGCACAAGCCGAAACCCTGATTTCTTCCACGGATTCAAGGCCGATATCTGGCAGGCGTATGCCGTCGGGCTGACGTTTATTGAAACGGTTTTGACGGCATAAGCAAAACCCCCATCGCAATAAAATCGATGGGGGTTGCTCCCACGAGCTGTCAAAACAGCGGAATAATCTCGGATTCGCCATTAGCGGCGGACTTTAGCGGGCCGACCTGAAGGGCATGGAATAAATGGGCGTTGGTCATGTAGAAGTGCGGGTCAGTCTCCGGGGCATCAGCTCCGGCGGCAGCGGCGGCCTCGCGGGCGGCCCTGCCGGGTTTGTCGGTGTACTTCCAGAGCTGGCAGGACAACGCGGCCTTCTGGCCCTTTTTCACGCTGTACCCCTTGCGTTTCCACTCGGCGAACGTGTGGAAAGATTCGGCGGCCAGTTCAGCGATAAACAGTTCCTCGGCGGTGTCGGCGCTGTTCTCGTCAATGGTGATCGTGAGGTTGGCGCGGCGGGCGCTGATCTGCTCGGCGGTGTAGATAGAGTCAACCAGCTCGGCAAGCTGGGCGGGGGTGAAGGTGCTGCGGACTGCTTCAAAAATGATTTCGTTGTTTGTCATGGTGATTCTCCTTTTGTGTTCTTTTAAATCTCATATGGCATTGATTTTTTGCGTTCGGTGTGGTATGCTTTAACCGTGGGAGCCGGGCGGCGAACTCGCCCGGTTTCCCGTGTTGTGAGCGTCGAGCCGTGCCTTGCTGGGGGTGGCCCGGCGCTTTACTTGTTCAGCAGGTCGCGCAGCCGCTGCCGGAACTCGTCAAGGTCCTTGCACTCGTCAGCGAGTAGCAGGAGCTGGAGCCGTTCGGCCTTTTGGGTCTGCTGTACAAGCAATTCGCTCGCGGTGGGCGTGGTCATGTTCACCTCCCCTTTCTGGTCGCCGCGCTTCGGCGGTTCGCTGGGCGTTGGCCGCTGGGCCGTCCGCTTGGCCCGAATGATAGCAGCGGAATTTCCCGCCGTCAATACCCCCAAAACCGTTCCCCAGTCCCCCCTAAAGGGGGACTGGGGAAGTATTTTTGCACAAAATTTTGCAGCTGAATTTGTGCAAAATGCAGATTTTTTAAAAATCTTTCCCCTCGCTTAATTTAGCGTTTTTTGCTTGACCTCGACGGCAATTTAAACGATAATATTTATACAAAAAGGGATGCACACGCTAGCGTGATGCATCCCCTTTTTGTATAAATCTATTCTTTCTTTGGGAGGCGAGTTTTTTGAGAATTCCCGATATTCCGTATACTGTTGATGAGCTTGAAGCTAAAATCAACGGTTATTTTACTGAGAACTCGGACAAAAGGTGGGGATTGTACGCACTGGCCGAATACCTGGGCGTTGATGGAGAAGTCCTGAAAAAGTATTTCCTTGACAGCTGTCAAACCTCTAAAGACAACAGCGTTGAGGAGAATGGGAGAATTCGGCTGTTAAAAAAGGCAAGGACGAGGATAATTGCACAGTTGGAAACGAGTAATCTTTGGAGCGGGAACAATTCAACTGACAAGATTTTCAATAAGAAACAACCTTGGTATGGTGGTTTTTCGGACACGAAGACAACTGATGTTAACTTGAGCGAGATTAAAATCAGCTTTGGAAAGCTGGGGGATAAGGGGTTCGATTAGCTGTTGTGTACTTTTGCGGGTACTTTGGGCGGAGGGATGCGTGGCTTCATAAGCAATGCTGTAGTTTTTTCGGATGTGGTGCAGGGGGTTCCGTACCCTATGGCCTTTTAACGTTGGGGGATACCCTGGGGGGCTAATGCCCCCCTGCCCGGAAAAGTGGCGGCGGATTCGCGCGAGCGCTACGTCCTATATACACACGTCCATAAAAACCTGTAAAAGGCACACGTCCATAATTGTCAGTTTGTATGGGAATCGCGGTGCAAAGGCATACGCTGAAACGCCATAGAAATGCTATAAGGATGCTACAAGGATGCTATGAGGATGATACAGGAAGGAGCAACAGCTCAGCGAATTCCCCTGCCGGGAAAGGGGGTGGGGGTAGCAGAAAAACAGGTGTGGGGTAACGGAAAACAGGTGGGGGTAGCAGAAAAACAGGTGCAGGGTGTTCAGAATATGTGACCGCCGACTAAATAGCGAGGAAAAACGAAGGAGAAAAATTATGTGGGAAATTGTTCAGCCGCTTGTATCTGCCCTGGCGCCGGGGATAATCGTGGGCATTGTTCTGGCCTGGTGGAACCGGC
>CAYLKH010000059.1:0-13555 GCA_964384255.1 uncultured Oscillospiraceae bacterium
GCACATGTCCTTGGAGAGGGACACTAATAACTACTACTCTATAATACAAGGAGCGGAAATAAATGGATAAGAAGAAAAACAGCACCGTTGCCCCGGCAGCTCCTGCCAGCGACAAGAAAAAAGCGCTGGAAACTGCACTGTCCCAGATAGAAAAGGACTTTGGCAAAGGCTCTATTATGCGCCTTGGCGAAAACAGCGGGATAAAAGTTGAGAGCATATCCACCGGCTCCCTTTCCCTGGATATCGCACTTGGCATAGGCGGCCTGCCCAAGGGACGAATAATCGAAATATATGGGCCGGAATCCTCCGGCAAAACGACTCTGGCTCTGCATGTTCTGGCCGAAGCCCAGAAGCAGGGCGGCGAAGTGGCTTTTGTAGATGCTGAACACGCTCTTGACCCTCAGTATGCTGCCAATCTTGGCGTAAACATTGACGAGCTTCTGGTTTCTCAGCCGGATACCGGCGAGCAGGCGCTGGAAATAACCGAGGCGCTGGTGCGCTCCGGCGCGATCGATGCGGTGGTAGTTGACTCTGTAGCAGCGCTTGTACCCCGGGCAGAGATCGAAGGGGATATGGGTGACAGCTTTATGGGAGTTCACGCCCGCCTTATGTCTCAGGCGTTGAGAAAGCTGGCAGGATCTATATCCAAAACCAACTGTATCGTCATATTCATCAACCAGATACGCGACAAGATAGGCGTTGTATACGGCAGCAGCGAGACGACCACCGGCGGTCGGGCGCTGAAGTTTTATGCGTCTGTCAGGATAGATATCAGAAGGATAGAATCCATCAAGCAGGGCGGCGAAGTGGTTGGCAACAGGACAAGAGCCAAGGTCATAAAAAATAAGGTAGCTCCCCCCTTTAGAGAAGCTGAGTTTGACATAATGTATGGCGAAGGCATTTCCAAGCTGGGCGAAATGGTCGACCTGGGCGTTAAGCTTGACCTGGTGGAAAAGAGCGGATCCTGGTTCTCTATAGGAGACACCCGGATCGGCCAGGGCCGAGACAGCGTCAAAACCTACCTTATGGAAAATCCCGAGGCTTATGCCAAGCTGGAAGCGGATATCAGAGAAAATATGTCAAAGCTGAACCCCATCAAAAAGACCTCTACAGCTGCTGCCGCCACCAGGGCGGTTGATGTCAGCGCGGAAGATTTTGATGACGAATGAAGCTTATAAAGCTTGAACCCATGCAGTATGGCGGATTTCGCCTGAGCTTCAGCGACGGAACTGCGGTCAGGACCACATCGACTGTTGTGGCCGATATGGGCCTGTTTTCCGGGATGGAACTGACGGAACAGGAATATGAGCAGCTTTTGCAGCGGGTGGCCGTGGCGCGGACAAATCAGCGCGCAGCCAACATGATCGGACGTCGCCCGCTGTCAAAAAAAGAACTGGTCAAAAAGCTGAAGGAAAAAGGCGAATCGTCGGAAAATGCAGTCGATGCGGCAGAAAAAATGGAGCAGCTGGGGTTTATCAACGATGCTCAATATGCTGAATACCTGGTCAGAAAATACAGCGAAAAAGGATACGGCCGCTCAAGGATCAAAAACGAGCTTTATTCCAGGGGAGTACCCAGAGAATTCTGGGATGATGCGCTGGATACGCTGGATGACCCGGGAGAAATGATCGACCGATTTCTGCACTCAAAGCTGGACGGGAAAGAACCGGATCAGAAGCAACTGAAAAAGGTGACCGACGCTCTTTATCGACGGGGATTCGGATGGGATGATATCCGTTCGGCCCTGCAAAGATATGAGCTTGAGGTCGAAGAATAAATGTAATATTCAACGTGAACTGAGGTTAACATAATATGTCTCAAAAAATAGGAATGGTTTCACTGGGCTGCGCCAAAAACCAGGTAAACAGTGAACAGATGTTATATCAGCTGCATACCAGCGGATACGAAATAACCACTAACGTGGAAAACACCGATGCCGTTATTGTCAATACCTGCGGCTTTATTGAAAGCGCCAAGAGCGAGGCTATTGCAGAGATACTTGAACTGGCTGCTCTTAAGGACGAAGGCAAAATCGGCAAGATAATCGTGACCGGTTGCCTAGCTCAGCGATATGCCAGCGAACTGCGGGAAGAGCTTCCTGAGGTGGACGCAGTGGTCGGCTGCGGCAGTTATCAGGAAATAGTCGGCGTTGTAGAGGATACCCTGGGTGGTGAGAATCCCGTAGCTATGGGGGATATCAATGCCGAACTTCCTGAGATCAGCCGTGTGCTTACTACACCGGAATACTACGCCTACCTTAAAATCGCGGAAGGCTGCGACAACCGCTGTTCCTATTGCGTGATCCCATCCCTTCGCGGCAGATACAGAAGCCGCAAGATGGAAGAGATAGTAGCCGAGGCCAGAGAACTGGCCCAGATGGGCGTAAAGGAGCTTATTGTTGTAGCTCAGGATACCAGCCGGTATGGTTTGGACCTGTACGGCGAACGGAAGCTTGCTCAGCTGCTTCGCCAGCTCTGCGAGATCAGCGGTATCCGATGGGTCAGGGTCCATTATATGTACCCTGACGAAATCTCCGACGAGCTTATCGACGTTTTGGCCACTGAGGAAAAAATAGTTAAATACCTGGATATTCCTATCCAGCACGCTAACGATAATATTCTCAAAGCCATGAACCGCCGCGGCAACAAAGAGGTTTTGGAAAAGCTGTTTACCACGCTCCGCCAGCGTATCCCCGGACTTGTGCTGCGAACCAGCCTTATCTGCGGCCTTCCCGGAGAGGGCGAGGCTGAGTTTGAAGAGCTTTGCCAGTTCCTTCGCAAGCACAGGCTCGAAAGGGTTGGTGTTTTTGCGTTTTCCCCTGAGGAAGGGACTCCTGCTGCCGAGATGGAACCCGGGTGCGACAGCGAGGAAGCTATGCGACGAGTTGACATAATTACTGACATCCAATCCCGTATCATGGACGACTATAACGATTCGAGGATCGATACTGTTATGGAAGTGCTGTGCGAAGGATTTGACCGCTATGCCGAGTGTTATTTCGGCAGGACCTATGCCGATTCTCCCGATGTTGACGGAAAGGTTTTTTTCACCAGTGAAGAGAAGCTCCGGGAGGGTCAGTTTGTCAACGTACTTATATCCGACACTCTTGACGGTGATCTGGTGGGCGAAGCGGTTTTTGAGGACTGAACTATGACAACAGCAAGTAAAATAACGGTTATCAGAGTGATTCTGGTCCCGGTTTTTATGGCGGTTTTGCTGTCCGATCTGGCATACGCCAACTATATATCCCTGGCGATTTTTATCGCTGCCAGCATAACCGACTTTATAGACGGATATATTGCCCGTCACTACGATCAGGTGACCGATTTTGGCAAATTTATCGACCCGCTGGCAGATAAGCTGCTGGTTTTTGCGGCGCTGCTGATATTTGTTCAAACCGGGCTTATGCCAGCCTGGGCAGCAATGATCATTCTTACCCGTGAATTCGCTGTCACCGGTCTGCGTCTAGTGGCTGTGGGTCAAAATCGGGTCATCGCGGCCGGAATGTCCGGCAAGGTAAAAACCTTTTCGTCAATGGTGTGCATATGCATTATGTTAACCGATGTGGGCGCCATAGCCCTTGGACCTGTTGACATGAACTGGCTTTGTGTTGCGGTCATGGTAATAACCACAGTCTGGTCAGGCGTGGAATATTTTGTTAAAAACATTGACGTACTTAACCTGGGTTGACACCTAAAACACCGTGTGATACTATTTAAGCAGCGGCTGATTTGACCATCGGTTGCCCGAACAGACGAAGAGTTAAAAGCGCGTGATGTCTGCGGTTTGCAGACTGGCGTCTGTTTTGACTAACTTAATACAAGCGATGAAGGGAAAGAGTAACCCCAAACGTGACCGTCCAGAGAGGGCTTGACATTGGCTGTAAGCAAGCCTGCGGGATCGGGGGCAAAGTGCGTCCCGGAGCCGTACTTCCCGGGGACCCCGGTAACGAGTGATAAATGAGAGTGGAACCGCGAGCTTAAATTGCCCGCCTCTTGCGTATGCGATCTGTATATGTGCGAGGCGGGCTTTTGACCCGTGCGGCCCTGCCACACCATATGCAGACCGACAACTGTATTTAAAATCCATGCCTATAATAAGGAGAATTATTTTATGCAGATCTATAACAGCATGACTAACAAAAAAGAAGAGTTCGTCCCCATTAACCCCGGCGAAATCAAAATGTATGCCTGCGGACCGACGGTCTATAACTTTATCCACGTAGGTAATGGCCGACAAATAGTTGCCTTTGACGTTATTCGCCGTTACCTTGAATACCGGGGATATAATGTAAAATTTGTCCAGAACTTTACGGATGTGGATGATAAGATAATCAACAAAGCCCGCCAGGAAGGCGTGACATCAGAAGAGATCGCCAGAAAATACATTGAAGAATACTTTACCGATGCTCATGGACTGGGAGTGAGAGATGCCGACGTTCATCCTAAGGCGACGGAGACGATCGGCGAAATTATCGACATGGTAAGCACCCTTATTGAAAAGGGACACGCTTACGAGGTTGGGGGCGACGTATATTTTCGCACCCACACCTATCCTCAGTACGGCAGCCTTTCCAAGCTGCCTCTGGAAGAGCTTGAGGCCGGA
Organism: uncultured Oscillospiraceae bacterium; assembly: GCA_964384255.1. Taxonomy (GTDB): domain Bacteria; phylum Bacillota; class Clostridia; order Oscillospirales; family Oscillospiraceae; genus SIG469. Next base: position 4,606 of record CAYLKH010000059.1, read on the forward strand.
GCGCGAGTTGATGTCAGCGATGTTAAGGAATCGCCTGTGGACTTTGCTCTGTGGAAGGCTGCAAAGCCCGGCGAACCTTACTGGGAATCGCCCTGGGGCAAGGGACGTCCCGGCTGGCACATTGAATGCTCTGCCATGAGCGTTAAGCATCTGGGCAAGACTATCGATATTCATGGCGGCGGCCAGGACCTGACATTCCCCCACCACGAAAACGAGATCGCTCAGTCGGAATGCGCTAACGGATGCAAGTTTGTCAATTACTGGGTACACAACGGATTTCTCAGCGTTGACAATGTAAAGATGTCCAAATCGCTGGGCAATTTTACCCTTATACGGGATGCTGCCGCTGCCTATGGTTATGAAACTCTTAGAATGTTCCTTATTTCTGCCCATTATCGCAGCCCTCTGAATTACTCTGAAGATTCTCTTATTCAGGCAAAGGCTGCTCTTGACCGGCTGTACACAGCAAAAAGCAATCTTGAATTCCTTATCAAAAACGGTGAAGACGGATCTGACAGCGGCAAGAAAGAGCTTGATATCTACCGTGACAAGTTTATCGAAGCCATGGACGATGATTTTAACACCGCCGATGCCATCGGGGCGCTGTTTGAAATGGTCAGAAAGATCAATACAATGATCACCGAGCATCCGACAAAGGCTCTGGCAATGGCCTGCCACGACAGACTGATGGAGCTGTCGGACATTCTGGGCATCCTCTCTGCCGCTCAGGAGGAGGAGAGCCTTGACGAAAAGGTCGAAGCTATGATCCAGGCGCGTCAGGAAGCAAGAAAAGCTAAAAACTTTGCCGAAGCAGACCGCATAAGAGACGAATTGAAGGCAATGAATATTATTCTTGAGGATACTCCTCAGGGTGTGAAATGGAAAAAAGCATAAAGCAGAACGATTTTTCAAAGGGGAGCATCCCCGGGAACATACTGTCTATCGGTGTCCCAATGATGCTTGCCCAGCTTGTGAATATTCTTTATAACCTGGTTGACCGTATGTTCCTGGGGCGTATGCCCCAGGTCGGCAGCCTGGCCCTTACCGGAGTTGGGATAACTCTGCCCCTTATAACCCTTATCACCGCCTTTGCCCGGCTTTGTGGGCTGGGCGGAGTCCCGCTGTGTTCGATTCAGCGGGGAATGGGTAACGACGACGAGGCCGAGGCGATAATCGGCCATTCAGTCACGATGCTGTTGATATCAGCAGTCGTTATTACTGTGCTGGGGCTGATGTTCAAAAAGCCGCTGCTTTATTTCTTCGGCGCCAGCGATGTGACCATTACTTATGCGATGGACTATATTTCCATTTACCTTGTGGGAACTGTTTTTGTTATGCTCAGCCTTGGCCTGAATGGATATATCAATTGCCAGGGCTTTGGCAAGACAGGGATGATGACCACCATGCTGGGGGCAGTGGTTAACATAATACTAGACCCGATTTTTATATTTGTTCTTGATATGGGAGTCAAAGGGGCGGCTATTGCGACGGTTATTGCTCAGTTTTGTTCCGCTGTTTGGGTAATGGCGTTTTTGCTTGGGAAAAAGACTATTTTGCGTATCCGGCTGAAAAATATGGTGTTGGATATGAAAAGAGCGGGCAAAATACTGTCCATGGGGGCCATGGGATTTTGCATGGCGCTTACCAACAGCATTGTTCAAACTGTGGCAAACACAACTTTGCAACTGTTTGGTGGTGACCTTTACGTTGGAGTTATGACCATAATCAGCTCGGTGCGTGAGGTATTTATGCTGCCTATGCAGGGAATATCCGGCGGTGCTGAGCCGGTTATAGGTTATAATTACGGCGCAAAGGAATATCGGCGGGTTCGGCAGGGTATAGGATTTATGCTCGTGGTCAGTATGGTTTTTTCAATCGTGGTTACGGCGGTCGCACTGATATTCCCTGAACCCATGATAAGGATATATAACAGCGAAGAACATATTCTTGCTGCCGGTGTTCCAGCCATGCGGCTGTATTTCTGCGCGTTTTTTATGATGGGGCTGCAAATCGGCGGACAATCGGCCTTTGTATCTCTGGGCAGATCGAAGCAGGCTATTTTCTTTTCTATGCTGAGGAAAACATTCATTGTTGCCCCGCTGACTCTCATCCTTCCGAGGGTGGGATTTGGGGTAAACGGAGTGTTTCTGGCAGAGGTCGTCTCTGACCTTGTGGGAAGCACTGCCTGCGCCGTGACCATGTATTTTACCGTGTGGAGAGAAATGAGATCCCTTGAACGACAGGAGACGATGGAGGTCGGCTAATGAAAATAATGGTGATCGACGGAAACAGCATCATCAACCGGGCATTTTATGGCATAAGGCTGCTTTCGACCAAAGATGGGCTTTATACCAACGGGATATATGGTTTTTTGACCATTATGCATCGGCTGCTGGACGAGCAGAAGCCTGACGGGCTTTGCGTGACCTTTGACCGCAGAGAGCCGACATTCCGGCATAAGCGATATGATGGCTACAAAGCGACTCGCAGCGGTATGCCGGACGAGCTGGCTGTCCAGATGCCTGTGATGAAGCAGGTCCTTGCTGCCATGGGTATCCCGGTTTATGAGTTGGCCGGCTATGAGGCTGATGACCTGATTGGGACCATCAGCCGCAAATGTGAAGCCGATGGTAACCAATGCGTTGCTGTCACTGGCGACCGGGACAGCTTGCAGCTGATAACCGATATGACATCGGTGCTGCTGGTAAGGACAAAGGGGAGCCAAACGCTGACCGAGCTTTACGACCCTCAGCGGTTTGAAGAGGAGTATGGGTTCGGACCTAAAGGACTGGTAGATCTTAAAGCTCTGATGGGCGACAGCTCTGACAATATTCCGGGCGTAGCCGGAGTGGGCGAAAAAACGGCCAAAGCGCTTATGGGGACCTTTGGCTCCCTGGATGCGGTATATAACAGCCTGGACAGCGGAGAGATCAAAGAATCCATAAGAAAAAAGCTGGCTGCCAACAAAGACAGCGCATATTTATCTTATGAACTGGCAGAAATATGCTCTGACGCACCATTGGAATTCAACATAGATGACACTGTGTCGCGAACCATTGACAAAAAAGCGCTGTATCAGCTGTTTATGCAGCTGGAATTTTCAAAGATGATAGAAAAGTATGGCCTGAGCGCTGACGATACCTCTGTCGATGAACAGCCCATATATTCGGCAAAGATAGTTTCGGAAGAAATAAGCAGCGAGCAGAGAGCATATGAGCTTTTGAAAAAGCTGGAAGAGCTGGATTCGGTATCAGTTCTCGTCACTGCTGATTTTGAGATGGTGGCGCTGTGTCATAAGTATAATATTTGGCTGATTTCGGCCAATGATCTTCAAAACGGGTATGAAAAGTTCCTGACCCAATTATTCTCGGAACCTATAAAGAAGAACAGCTATGACGTTAAAAATCTCATAAGACGGCTTATTGAAAGGGGACTTCCGGCTGACGGATTTGTGTTTGATACGGCGCTGGCTGCATATCTGGTGGATCCTTCGGCCAACAATTATTCTCTGGAAAAGCTGGCCATGTCTTTTTTGAAGACTGAAATCCCCCCTGAAAAGGATTATACTCAACAACAGACTACTTCATTGCTGACTGACCGGTCAGCTATGCTTAAGGCGCTTTCCAGCCATGTATGCGTCATCGACCTGCTGACCGAGAGGTTAAAAGCAGCTCTTGAAAAAGAAGGGATGCTCAAGCTTTTTGAAACGGTGGAGCTTCCGCTTTGTCCCGTGCTGGCAGAAATGGAAAACGACGGAGTTCTCGTTGACAGGGCTGAGCTTATTGCCTTTGGACAGGCGTTGTCCATACGGATCGACGGCCTGCAAAACTCAATTTGGGAATATGCTGGCGAAAGCTTTAATATCAATTCCACAAAGCAGCTGGGTACAGTTTTGTTTGAACAGCTGGGACTGCCCGTTGTTAAGAAAACCAAAACCGGTTATTCCACAAATGTTGATGTGCTTAACAAACTCAGGGGCAAACACCCGATAATTGACCTTATCCTTGAATATCGAACATTGACCAAGCTCAAATCCACTTATGCGGACGGCCTTTTAAAGGTAATCGCTGATGATGGTCGTATCCACACCAGTTTTAACATGACAGCCACAGCTACCGGGCGGCTCAGTTCTACAGAGCCGAATCTTCAGAATATTCCCGTAAGAACCGAGTTGGGTGCAGAGCTGAGAAAAATGTTTATCGCGGCTCCCGGCCATGTGCTGGTTGACGCCGACTATTCTCAAATTGAGCTTCGGGTTTTGGCCCATATAGCGGATGACGAAAACATGATAGCTGCCTTCAACTCCGGCGAGGACATACACAGGGCTACTGCGGCTCAGGTATTTGGTGTCGCTCCCCATGAGGTCACGAGCCAGATGAGACGAAGCGCCAAGGCGGTCAATTTTGGAATCGTTTATGGTATTTCAGATTATTCTCTGTCTGAGGATCTGGGTGTATCCATAGCCGAAGCCAGAGAATATATAGAAAGCTATCTTAAAAACTACTCCAGCGTCGCGGCATTTATGAAAAATGTCGTGTCTCAGGCTCGGGAGGACGGCTATGTTTCTACCTTATTTGGCCGTAAGCGCTGGCTGCCGGAGCTGAGATCCAGCAACTTCAATATTCGAAGTGCCGCCGAACGCATGGCTATGAACAGCCCTATTCAGGGGACGGCGGCAGATATTATCAAGCTGGCGATGATAGCCGTCCGTCAGGCATTGAAAGACCGCGGACTCAAGGCGCGATTGGTCCTTCAGGTCCATGACGAACTTATTGTCGAAGCGCCCCTTAATGAAGCCGAAGCAGTGGTTGGGATACTGACCGAGAATATGAACAACGTGGCAATGCTCAAAGCTCCGCTGACGGCAGAGGCGAAGACGGGAAGCAGCTGGTACGATGCGAAATAAGTTGACATAATGTGGTGAAACTTAAAATGAAAAGAATTATTTTTGTCTGTTCGGGCAATACCTGTCGCAGCCCGATGGCAGAGGCGGTGTTTAACGAGCTGGCTCCTCAGCTGCCGGTGGATGCTGTGGCCGAATCGGCCGGAGTAGCAGTATATGTACCCGACAGGGCATCAAAACTCTCGATCCAGGTGATGGATAGCTACGGGGTTGACATAACAAAGCATATATCCAGACAGCTGACCTGGGATATTATCAAAGATGCCGACAGCGTTTATTGCATGACTGCATCGGTTGCGGCGGCGGTCAGAGCCATGTTTCCGGATTATACTGGTGACGTGGCCCTGTTGGATGATGACGGCATTGCCGATCCTTATGGCGGCGGCGTTGGGGACTATGAATTGGCGGCGACCCAGATCATAGCAGCTGTTAAGAAGCTGCTGCTTGGTTTAAAGGAGCAGGAAGATGATAAAGATCGTACCGATGCTGGCTGAACACAGCAGCCGGTTGGAGGAAATTGAGAAACTCTGCTTTTCGACTCCGTGGACTGAAAAGCAGATCCTCGACGAACTGGAAAACCCGCTGGCTGCCTATTTTGTGGCCGTGGAGGGCGAAACTGTTGCCGGGTATATCGGAAGCCAGACTGTGCTGGGCGAGGCATGTGTGATGAATATTGCTGTCCATCCCGGGTTCAGAGGCAGGGGAACAGCCCGGCAGCTGATGCAGGCACTTATTGACCACTGCGTTGCTGATGGCTGCTCTCTGCTGACACTTGAGGTCAGGGAAAGCAATCGACCGGCGTTGGGGCTTTACGGCTCCTTTGGTTTTGTCCAGGTGGGGCGGCGCAGAAATTATTACACCGATCCCAGAGAGGACGCGCTTATAATGACTTTATTCTTTACGGAGGAACGGTAATGAACATACTCGCTGTTGAAAGCTCCTGCGACGAAACAGCCGTCGCCATTGTCAGAGACGGCAGAACTGTGCTGGCTGATGCAATACTTTCCCAGGCCGATATGCACGAGATATATGGGGGAGTGGTACCGGAGATAGCTTCTCGAAAGCATGTTGAAGCTGTTTATTCTCTGGCCGATTCGTCGCTGGCTCAGGCGGGATTGACTAAAGGGGATATTGATGCCATAGCTGTTACCTATGCTCCGGGGCTTATTGGTGCGCTGCTGGTGGGGGTAGGCTTTGCCAAGGCTGCTGCTATGGCTCTTGAGCTGCCGCTGATACCTGTCCACCACATTCGGGGGCATATTGCCGCCAACTATATCGCCTTTCCTGACTTAAAGCCGCCTTTTCTCGCGCTTGTTGTATCCGGCGGCCATAGCCTCATAGTGGACGTTCAGGATTATACCAGAATGAAGGTCATGGGCAGCACCAGAGACGATGCGGCTGGAGAATGCTTTGACAAGGTGGCTCGGGTCATGGGGATGGGATATCCCGGAGGCAAGGCTCTGGATGCATTGGCCAAAACCGGAGATGAGACAAGGTACATTCTGCCCCGCAGCAAAATCGACGGCGCACCGCTGGATATGTCCTTTTCCGGGCTGAAAACGGCGGTACTGAACACCCTTCATAATGCTGAGCAGAAGGGGCAACCGGTGGACAGGCCGTCGTTATGCGCCGCGTTCCAGGCGGCGGTCAGCGATACTCTGGTGCCAAGAGTCATGGACGCTCTGGATCAAACGGGATATACCGATCTGGTAATAGCCGGAGGCGTTGCGGCAAACTCACGAATACGGGCAGATTTTGAATCAGCGACGGCCAGAGCGGGGGTAAGGTTATACGCTCCCCCCCTCAGCCTTTGCGGCGATAATGGAGCGATGATCGGGGCGCAGGCATACTATGAGTATTTAAGCGGCAGGGTCGCAGGCCCGGAGCTGAATGCGATTGCAACGTTGAGCGTTGAGGATTGACCAAACGTGCGGGAAAGAACAAAACCTGTTTGTTCCCGCACGTTTTTTCTCATATCTGCAATTTTGCAAGCCGTTCCTGCAAATTGTAATTGGATAATATCCAAATTGTCAGATATATCCAAAATTCTTGCTTATGTTAACCTTTTTAGCCGTGGAAAAAACCTGGCAAATTAGGATTGCAGGCTTTACAAAAAAAGGTAAAATTTAAAATTATCACGAAATATAGTAAAATATGACCGGTGGAAAACTCTGTGGAAAATGTGTATAACTATCCGTATTGATTGTTATTTCGAAAAATTATGTAAACTGATATTATATGCTTTCAGATGATTTTCGACCCTAAATATAGTCACAAATCGCATCAAGATTAAACAAGAAGAACATTGCTTTTTCGCAGTTAATGTCGAGGGATTCTGACTGCCTGGAGAATTATGCCGAATTTATGAAAGCTGATTTTGACGCTTTGCAATCATTTCAGTTCATTATTACAGACTGTATTCAATAGTTGGTGAGCCGCAACAAATGATGATGCTTTGGGTAAAAATCCATTGACTTGAATCGAGTCATATGATAAAATAGTAAGGCTGAACAGGCGATCCTGTTGTCTGCTGGTGTAGCTCAGTCGGTAGAGCAGCTGATTCGTAATCAGCAGGTCAGGTGTTCAAGTCACCCCACCAGCTCCATTTGAAATCAGTCTATCTCGTTTTTTCGGCGAGATAGACTTTTTTCGTGCTCAGAATGGAAAACTTATTAGGTTTTCAGGTTAGGAGCTTTGGGATAAACAGATCACGCCCCCAGGGTCCAGGAGAAGGTCTGGACTCTGGGGGCGCTTTTTGGTGGCAGAGTTCAGTCTGCCGTTTTGGGAGCAGGGCCAACCCAGGGATAAGGCTGCTTCAAAGCCACATGGGCATCAGCTCCCGGAGCGAGAAATGGAGGGAGTCACATTTAAGGAGATGAAATAAACTAAAAAGCGAGTTAAATTCTGGTTTTATATCCGGCGTTTTCGATCGCAGAGATAAAAACCCTGTCGTCAATGGGCCGATCCATGGATATATCTACGGTACCCTTTTTCAAATGCACGCTGCCGGAAGCGCCGTCGATAGAGTTGACAGCTTCCATGACCCGGTTGACGCAATGCTGACAGCTCATACCATCAACATGGAAGGTCTTTTTCCCAACAACGCTGCTGAGCTTTTTAGGCCGAGCCTTGTAGGTACCGCTGCCGCAGCAGCCGCTTTTGCCTTTGAAATGCTTGATAGTCGACCGAAGGCCAAAGGCCAGTATGACCACCAGAATGGCGATTATAACAATGTCAGTCATTTGGTACCACCGCCTGAGCAGCCGCTGCAACCGCCTTTAGCGCTGCAACCGGCATCGCCGTAAGGGCAGCCGACACAAACCTTGCCGCTTTTCTTTTCCTTGTATATGTATCGGGCGGCAAGCCCAACAATTGCCAGAACAATTGCAATAACGATAAGATTATCCATAACGAAACACCTTGAATTATTTGGAAGCCTTTCCGCTGAGAGCGTACTCTGCCTTGATCTTCTTGTCAGAGTTGACGCACAGGTAAACAACGAATGCAACAATAACGACAACGACGATCAGACCGGGCAGGAAACCGGCGCCGAACTTGCCGGAGGTGATCAGAGTACCGATCTGGAATACCAGGAACGCGATGGTATATCCGGTAGCGAACTGGAGCCCAACACCGCCCCAGAACCACTTGCGGTCGCTGATCTCGGAGTGCATAGCGCCCAGAGCGGCGAAGCAGGGGGGAGTGTAAAGGTTGAACATCAGGTAAGCCAGAGCAGCGACCTTGGTGATGGCGAATACGGCAGCGACCTCGGCACCGGCACCTTCCATAAGAGCCAGTTCCTCAGTGTCGATAAGGTTCTCAAGGCCAACAAAGCAAACGGCCAGAGTACCAACAACGTTTTCCTTTGCGATGAAGCCGGTGATAGCGGCGGCAGCCAGCTGCCAGGAAGCAACACCGACAATGGGGATAAGCAGATAAGCGAAGGGATTTGCGATGGAAGCAAGGATAGAAGAATCGGCAGAGGCAGCGACCTGGAAGCTCCAGTCGAAGGGCTGCATGATCTGGACAACAGTGTTGCAAACCAGG
>CAYLKH010000060.1:0-13014 GCA_964384255.1 uncultured Oscillospiraceae bacterium
CCTAACCCCTACTATGAGATTGCCACGTCGGCCTTCGGCCTCCTCGCAATGACAGTTTGTGGGCAAACCTCCTCACAATGACAGGTGGGTCGCGCCCCTAATCCCTAAATCCTAAATCCTAACCCCTACTATGAGATTGCCACGTCGGCCTTCGGCCTCCTCGCAATGACAGTTTGTGGGCAAACCTCCTCACAATGACATAGGGGGTTCTGCGCTCCTCGCAATGACAGGCAAGGGGGTCGTTCGCTCTACTCAACAGCTCAAATCCGCAACGCTGTGCAAATGAATGGCAAAGAAAAATCCCGCCCTGAAGAAATCAGGGCGGGACGGAAAATCTGATTATTTGTTGAAAATTTTGTAAATATCGTCGAAGGGATCGGGTTCGGAGGATTTTTCCTCGAAGATGGGAGCGGTCGATGCTGCTCCGTCAGAGAATACTCCGGCAGCAGGAGCCATAACGGGACCCTTTTCGGTATCGAAGCCGGTAGCGATGACGATAACACGCATTTCGTCCTGCATGGTTTCGTCGAAAGCGGCGCCGAAGATGATGTTGGCATCCTGATTGGCCTTTTCTTCGATAAGGTCGGCAGCGGCATAAACCTCTTCAAGAGCAATATCAACAGAGCCGGTAATGTTGACCAGAACGCCCCGGGCGCCATCGATAGAGGTTTCCAGCAGCGGGGACTGGACGGCCATCATAGCGGCTTCTTCTGCCTTGTTCTTGCCTTCGGCGCGGCCAACGCCCATATGAGCATGGCCAGCATCTTTCATGATCGCGGTCACGTCGGCAAAGTCGAGGTTGATAAAGCCGGTGTTCTTAATAAGGTCGGAAATGCTGGTAACAGCTTCTTTCAATACGTCGTCAGCGATCTCAAAGGCGTTGGCCAGAGTTATTTTCTGGTCGGTGACCTCGGAAAGGCGCTCGTTAGGGATGATAATGAGCGAGTCGACAGCCTCGCAAAGCTCGTCGATACCGGATTCTGCCTGCTTCATGCGGCGGGAGCCTTCAAATTTGAAGGGCTTAGTCACGACGCCGACAGTCAGGGCGCCCAGTTCACGAGCGATCTCGGCAACGACGGGCGCTCCGCCGGTGCCGGTGCCGCCGCCCATACCAGCGGTGATAAACACCATATCGCTGCCTTCGAGAGCTTTGGAGATAGCGCTGCGGCTCTCTTCGGCAGATTTCTTACCAATTTCGGGTTTGGATCCGGCACCCATACCGGAAGTCAGCTTTTCGCCGATTTGGATCTTCTGGGTCGCTGCCGATTCCATAAGGACCTGTTTGTCCGTATTGATGGCAATGAATTCGACTCCCTGAATACCGGCTTGAACCATCCTGTTTACGACGTTGTTGCCAGCACCGCCGATACCGACTACTCTTATATTAACAACGTTCTGTGATCCTGTGTCCAGTTCATATGCCATGGTTGCTTCCTCCTATGTGTAAAATGGAAAATCAATTCCCTGATAAGCCTATTTCTTTACATAATATAATATATCGAAAATGTCCAAAGGTCAATAGTTTAGGCACAATTTGTTGACCAATTTTCGCAAATTATACTCAGTTTTCACCGTATGTTGTGTCGGATGCCGCGTTTGGCCTGAAATGGGCCATGGAATCCGAATCGAGGGTAAGGTCAATAGTGCCGGATTGGCTGTCAGTCAGCAGCTGGCGGACAGCAATAAGGTATTCGAGCTTATAATCGATATCGTCGGTCGATCCCAGCTCGACCACAAACCTTTCGTCGTAGGTAAGTTTGGGATTATAGTCGGTGGTCAGGTCGATAACGCTGACATTTGACGCGATCCCCACGCGTTCAAGCGCTTCAAGCAGGGTGGTCAGCTGAGTGAGCCTGGTTTTGTCTTCGGCGGCAGCCGACAGCTGATAGCCCGCCGTTGCTCCCTCGGGTGTGAAGCCCGTAACCTGGATACCGCTGGGCTGGTCCGCTTTGGAAAGCACCTTGCCGGTTTTGTCGATATACCAGCACGAGCCGACAGTATCGGTCACATAGGCAGCCGCACCGGACTCGTTTACCGAAATCTCGAGCGTTCCCGGCAAAACCCGCAGGAGCTTGACCTCGGTGATGTAGTTCAACTGGCCCCGGATGAGGTTTGCGGTTTTTCCTTTGTTGATGAGGATAAGGTTATCTCCCAGCGAAACTGACGATGCTTCGATTATCTCTTCGTCGGTATACTGGCTGTTACCAATGACCACGAAGGTATCGACCTTGAAGAATACCATTGTCGCGAAAGACACGGCCAATGCCGCCAGCAGGACGGTGATAAACTTCTGCAAAGGGGCCAGCCCGGTTCTCTTTTTGCGTTTTCTGCCGGTTTCTTTGTTCAAGCTTTATCACCTCCCAGAATCAGATCTTGCCTGACCGGTCCATTATACAACATTATTATTCAAATTTCCACACGTTTTATTTTTCCACCCAGATTTTTTATATCCTCTTCCAGCCGGTCATATCCCCTGTCGATATGTTCGATGCCGGATATGCAGCTTTCTCCTTCGGCTCCAAGGGCTGCGACCACCATTGCTGCGCCTCCTCTCAGGTCGGTACACTCCACCGATGCGCCGTTTAGAGCATCGACTCCAAAAACCACTGCTGTCCTTCCTTCGATCCTGATATCTGCACCCATACGCATCAGCTCTCCGGCGTGGCGAAAACGGTTTTCAAATATGGTTTCCACAAAGACAGACGTTCCACGGGCTTTCAGCAACGCCGCCATTACCGGCGCCTGAGCGTCAGTCGGAAATCCCGGATATGGCGCTGTTCTGATATGTGGGACCGCCCCGGGCCGTCCTTCCGATTCGATCTCTATCCCCACAGGCAGTTCCCTGATCCTGCACCCTGCTGCCCGCAGCGTCTCTGTAACAGCCTTCAAATGCGCCGGTATGGCGTTTTCGATGCTTAGCCTGCCTCCTGCTGAGCAAACTGCCGACATATATGTAGCCGCAGCTATGCGGTCAGGTACTACCCTGTGTACAACGTCGTGCAGAGGTTCAGCGCCATTGATAACCACTGTGGACGTTCCCGCACCCTTAACGTCGGCGCCCATGGCCCGCAAATAGCGCTGGAGATCTTCGATCTCAGGCTCGCAGGCAGCATTTGTTATGATTGTCTCGCCCTGAGCAAGGCAGGCAGCCAGCATAATGTTTTCCGTTGCCCCAACGCTGGGAAAGGCAAGATTTATGTCCGCGCCTCTAAGCCCCGTCCCACGGCATTTGAGTCTACCGCCGCTGACCTGTATCTCAGCGCCCATTTTTCCGAGTCCTGACAGGTGCAGGTCAATGGGTCTGCTACCAAGCTCGCATCCACCGGGCATACACATTTCGGCGCAGCCGGTCCTCGCCAGCACCGGCCCAAGAAATATGACTGATGACCGCATTTTGCGCATCAGCTCGTCAGGTATACTGCACCGGTCCATAGTTGAAGAATCGACGATAACAGTGTCGTCTTCTTTCTTCACCGTACAGCCCAAATGCTTCAATATATCCAGCGATGCTCTGACATCGCTGAGATCCGGGCAGTTTTCTATCATGCTCACTCCGCAATTGAGCAGCGATGCCGCCAAAATCGGAAGCACACTGTTTTTTGCACCGCTGAGCTTTACCGAACCCCGCAGCCTGTTCCCTCCGCTTACAACAAACATAAATGTCCCTCCACATTCGATAGTCAGCCTATCCTATGCGGAGGGAGAGTTTTTTGTTAATTTCCGTTATTTCCGGCCAATTGGCAAATGACCGAATATATTTTTGCGGCAGAGTCTGGAACTGCCATCTGGGCGGCCGCCAGGCTCATGGCCTTCATTTCGTTTTCGTTGGCAAGCAGGCTGTTTACCAGATCGAACAGCGCCTGACCGGTACACTGGTCTTCCGTCATTACCTTCGCAGCGCCACGGCTTTCAAGGATACGGGCATTTTTCTCCTGATGGTTACCGGTCACATTGGGAGACGGCACGATTATAGACGCTTTTCCCGATGCAGTGATCTCGCTCAGGGTAGCGGCTCCGGCTCTGCTGATAACGATATCTGCCGCAGCCATCACCGTTGGCATATCATAAATATATTCCCGCATATCGACACATTTGTGAGCAGACAGGTCAACTCCCATCTCCCTTATCCTGTCGGGCATCCATCGCCAGCCAAAACTGCCGGTGGCGTGAATATGGTTAAAGGGTTCGGTTTCGCATTCAAGCTTGATAAAATCCGAGATCTTCTTGTTCATTTCTCTTGCCCCAAGAGAACCCCAGTAGGAAACCACCAGAGGCTTATGGTCCAGTCCAAGCTTTTGTCTGGCCTCGGCCTTGTTGGAAAACACAAATTCTTCTTTAACGGGCATACCAACTGCGGTCACCTTTGACGGATCCTTATAAGCTCCGGCGCTTTCGCTGAAATTCACCAGGATCCTGTCCACCTTGTCAGCCACAAGCCTTGTGGCCAGTCCAGGTACCGCGTTGGCCTCGTGAACGGCTGTTGGTATCTTCCTTGCTGCGCCGCGGTTGAGTATTGGGAAGCTGGCGTATCCACCGGTACCGATGATCACATCGGGCTTAAAGCTGCTTATTATCCGGTCGGCTTTGCGCAGGCTCCCCACGATGTTAACTGCGGTTTTGACATTGTGGACAATATTTCCCGGGGTCGGTTTGCGCTGGAAATTTGATATTTTAACAGTTTCCAGCTCAAATCCCTCTCTCGGGACCAGGTCTGTTTCCATACCGTCATCCGCACCCACAAAAAGTATCCTGCTTTGAGGTCTGCTTTTCTGTACCAGTTTTGCAACAGCGATCGCCGGATTGATATGTCCTCCGGTCCCGCCACAGGTGAAAATTATATTCATTTTTTCACCTTCCTCTTAACTCCGTTATCTCTTGAAACGCTTAGAATAACTCCCATTTCCGCCAGTTGTATAAGCAGCGCCGTTCCTCCATAGCTGAAAAACGGCATGGAAATGCCGGTGGTAGGCAGCAGCTTTGTCACAACACCTACGTTTAAAAACACCTGAAGCGCCAGCAGGGTCGTAAACCCGGCTATCAGCAAAGAACCAAACCGGTCATAGGCGTTAAGCGAAAGATAGTATCCTCTGATTATCAGCAGAGCAAACAGCACCAGCACCAGACTGGCTCCAATAAATCCCAGCTCTTCGCAAACTATGGCAAAGATAAAGTCGTTATGTTCCTCGGGCAAATACAGATATTTCTGGCGGCTTTTCCCCAGACCAAGTCCCAGAAGTCCTCCGGAGGAAATTGCATAGATCGACTGGATTATCTGATATCCACTGTCGCTGGGATCGAGCCACGGGTCATTATACATGGCTATACGCTCCTGCGCGTAAGGAAGCAGCTTTATCAGCAGCACACCGGCAGCAGCAACGATACCTCCGCCAGCCACGAACCAGCCCAGTCTCATGCCTCCAAGGTAAAGCATAACAGCGCCCAGAGCCACGATTATTATCGTACCCGAAAGGTGCGGTTCAAGGATCAGCAAAATGCAAAAGACCAGTAGGATCACAACATAGGGTATAAAGCTTTTGTCAATTACCCGGATGCTCTCTTTTCTGGTAGATATCATAGCCGCAAAGGTGAACACGACCGCCGCCTTGGCGATCTCTGACGGCTGAAAGCTGATAAAGCCCAGATCCAGCCAGCGTCTTGCGCCGTTGACCGTGCTGCCGACCAGCGGAACAAGGGCCAGGGTGACCACCGCAATGATCAAAACCGGAAAGGACACCGCGCGAAACAGCTGATAAGGTATCCTCGATACGACGACCATAAAGAATATTCCAACAGCCGAGAAGATCAGCTGACGGACAAAGTAATATGTAGCGTTATCTGTTTCTTCGTATGCCGACGCATAGCTTGCAGAAAACATCATTATCAGGCCAATGCTCACCAGCAGCAGCGTAAGTATCAGAAACGGCGCGTCAACTACACCTCTGCCGCTGTTTCCCTCTGTGCCAGCGGAGTTATTATTACCTTTTGCTTTAAAAAGGGCCATGTTAACCCTCCTTTAATGATCAGATGCCCAGATATCCCACGATGCAGCCCAGGGCGCTGACCGCCGCAAACACTGCAAAGACCTTTTTTTCCTTCCATCCACACATCTCAAAGTGGTGATGCAGAGGAGACATTTTGAATATCCGCTTTCCGTGAGTTATTTTGAAATATGTGACCTGCATAATTACGGACAAAGCCTCGCAGATATAGACTATTCCCACAGGCACAAGCACCACCGGCATATCCAGAGCGAAGGCCATCGCCGCCACCGCTCCGCCCAAAAACAGCGAACCGGTATCTCCCATAAAGATTTTTGCCGGATTGAAATTGAACACAAGGAACGCCCCAAGTCCCCCCAGCAATGCCGCAGCAAACACAGCGACAGACAGGTTTTCACGGGTCAAAGCAGCTGCCACAAAGAACGCACACACCGGCATGGTAACTCCCGTTGCAAGGCCGTCGATACCGTCTGTAAGATTGACCGCGTTGACGCACCCGACAATAATGAACGCGCCAATTATCATATAAGCAATCCAGGGCAGGCTTATCCACGCCTTAACAAATGGTATGTACAGTCCGGCGCTTAAATAACCCATATTTCTAAGCAGCAGCAAAAAGCATATGGAGGCTGCAATTTGCAGCGCCAGCTTCTGAATAGCGGTAAGTCCCAGGTTACGATGTTTTTTCACCTTAACATAGTCGTCAATAAACCCGATAGCTCCGTTGATCAGGCTAAGCACCGTCAGCACGACCAGCGCGCTGATGTGGATACTTCCGTCGCCATTAGCCGAAACAGCAATTATCACAAGCGCAGCAATAAGCGCAGTGATAAATATAAGTCCCCCCATTATGGGAGTTCCCTGCTTGGACATATGCCATTTGGGTCCTTCTTCTCTTATACTTCCTCCAGCCTTCAAACGGCGGAGTACGGGTATCCATATCTTTGCGGCAACTATGCCGATAACAAAAGCTATGGCAGCAGTCAGTATTATCGTTTTCATTCTATATCATCCTTTAGCTTACTTAAGGAAGTTTTCCAGGATCTGTTCCATTTTCATCCCCCGGCTTCCTTTAAAAAGTATAGTATCTCCCGGTCTTGCTGTTTGCTTAAGTAATGCAGTCAGCTCATCTCTGTCCGTAAAGCCGTATGCTTCCATACCCAGGCTTTTAGCTGCTTCAACGCCCCAGGCCATATCCTGACCATACCCGAACAGGATATCTGCCTGTTCGGCGGCCAGACGGCCAATTCTTTCATGCTCGGCCCGACTGTGTCGGCCGAGTTCCAGCATGGTCCCCAAAACAGCCACACGTCTACCCTGCTTCGATGCCAAAACCGACAAGGATGCAGCCGTGGATTCCGGTCCGGCATTGTAGCAGTCCTCGATTATGGTAAAATCGCCTGCGCTGTAGATATTCTGGCGCATCCCGGTATTCTGAAAATCGGTCAATGCATCTGCCATAGCATCTGCCGGAACTTCATAATGGTATCCCACCGCCAATGCCGCCAGGGCATTCATAGCGTTATGGCGGCCTTCGACCGGCAGACTGATCTGCTGACGAACGCCATAAATTACGGCATCAAAGCAGCTGCCGTTTTCGGTTTCCTGATAATTCTCGCCCCTGACCTGACACCGGTCGGAAAAGCCGAACCAGCAAACTCTGTGATCCAGCTCCGCCTCGCGCAACAGGGGTTCGTCCCCATTAAGGACAGCAATACCGTTCAGCCCTTCAAGTATCTCCAGTTTTGCCTTAAGTATTCCTTCTCGGGAACCAAGGTTTTCGATGTGCATGGTCCCGATATTGGTAATGACCGCCACATCCGGCAATGCAATGGCTGTTAACTGGCTGAGTTCGCCAAAATGGTTCATGCCAAGCTCCAGTACCAGAGCCTGACGATCGTCATCCTGAGCCATCAAAGACAGGGAAAGTCCCAGCAGATTGTTATGATTTTTCGTTGATTTCCCCGTGTTATATTTTGCCGAAAGCACTTTGTGGATCATCTCTTTGGTAGTGGTTTTTCCAACGCTTCCGGTAACGGCACACACCTTTGCCTTAAGGGTTTTTCTATAAGCTGCGGCTATCCGGGCTGCGGCATTGACGGTATTTTCGACCCTCACCGTCGGCAGGCACCAGTTTCCTTCTTTGCTGACCACAGCCGCCGAAGCTCCGTTTTCTGCGGCGGACCCAATATAGCTGTGTCCGTCAACATTTTGACCCTCCACCGCAAAGAACAGATCTCCCGGGGCAGCAGTCCTTGAATCAAGGCACATCCCGGTCACTGTTGCATCACCAGAGCAGATACCATCACACCAGCTGGCGATCTGACCAAGGCTCGTTTGTCTCATATTTTTCTCATCTCCTGAAGATGGGCGGCGATCTCTTCCCGCTCATCAAGATGGGTTTTGGTTTTTCCAATTATCTGATAGGTTTCATGTCCTTTTCCCGCCAGCACTATTATATCATCCGCCCTGGCATTGTCCATAGCCCATCTGATAGCCTTCCGCCGGTCCTCAATAACTGTAAAAGGCGTTGTTGTATCCTTCATTCCCTCAAGGATATGGTCGATTATGGCTTTTGGCTCCTCTGTTCTTGGATTGTCTGATGTTACTATAACAAAATCGGCCATTTTTGCGGCAATGGCTCCCATAATAGGACGTTTTTTACCGTCGCGGTCGCCCCCGCATCCGAACAGAACGACTACTCTTCCTCTTGCAAAGCCTCTTACCGCCGACAGAACGTTTTCCAGCGCGTCAGGAGTGTGGGCATAGTCGATTATCATAGTATAATCAGTCCCCGTTGGAACGACCTCAACACGACCCTTTACTCCCGAAGCATTTTTCAAAGCGCGCTCTGCCTGCTTAAGATCGATCCCCAGATTCAAAGCCGCGCCAACGACACCCAAAGCGTTATAAACCGTAAACTCTCCGGGGATGCCAAGCTCAATACGCCGGATCTGTCCAGTCATCAGTGCTTCAAAGCTCACGCTGTCATTTTTCAGGCGAATGTTTTTTGCCACAAGATCCCCTTCGTCAGACCTGGCAGAATAGGTAAATACCCGGCAAGAGGCAGTTTGAGCAATTTTTCTTCCTGCTTCATCGTCAATGTTGATAACGCCAACATCGCACATGGAAAACAGCTTTGCCTTAGCCATCATGTACTTATCCATAGTATCATGGAAGTCAAGATGATCCTGGGTAAGATTTGTAAATACGCCCACGGCAAAATGTACGCCTTCTACTCTGCTAAGCTCAAGGGCGTGGGACGAAACTTCCATCACCACATGGGTGCAGCCTTCGTCATACATCTGGCTGAACAGCTGCTGAAGCTCATTTGATTCCGGTGTTGTACGCTCAGTGTCAAGGACACGCTGACCTATCATGTTTTGATTGGTGCCAATAAGGCCCACCTTTGCTCCGCCCTCTTCAAGGATGGATTTCAGCAGGTATGTCGAGGTCGTTTTTCCGTTAGTTCCTGTAATGCCTATCATGGTCATTTTGTCTGCGGGGCGGCCATAAAAGTTCGCCGAAGCCAAAGCCAGCGCCTTGCGGGTATTCTCTACCAGAACATAGGGAATGTCTTCATCGGGTTCCTGCTGGCACAGTACGCAGGTTGCTCCCTGTGCCACAGCCGCCGGAATATACCTGTGACCGTCAGTTTCATATCCGGTCACAGCCACAAACAGCGCTCCCGGAACAGCCTTTCTGGAATCGGCACAGATGTTGTCTATTTCCAGTTCCGGATCGGCCTGCAATTTCAATACGTTTATGTCCTTAAGTATCTCAGACAGTTTCATAAATATCACCTGCAAATATCAGTCGTTAGCTGTGGTGTCGATAAATTCTACCGTGATGACTGTACCCCTGTCAACCTCTGTTCCCGGATCAATAGACTGGCTGGACGAATAAATCGCTGAGCTGGAGGAGCTTGAGTGGGTAGCTCCTTCGGTTTTTAAATAAAGCCCGGTATTGAAGCTCATTATATACTTAACATCATCAATAGTGTAGCCCACCAGATTAGGCACGGTCACAGTATCAACAGGCTTCTCTTCGCCCATATACAAAACTATCTTCGCGCTTTTGGGTACGGTCGAAGATGCTGCCGGTATCTGATCCGTCACCGTGACTCCGTCGCCAACCGTTGTATATTCAAACCCTTTTTTAGAAAGCACCTTTGCCGCTTCGTCCTCCGTAAGCCCGTTAAGGTACGGCACGATGGTATCAACATTTTGCAGCTCTTCCTCGGTGTAGTGGGCCTCAACTCCCAGATAGGGCAAAATATCGTTCATGATTTTTCTGACTGTCGGGGCAGCCATCTGTCCGCCGGAAATATAAAGTCCGGTTTCATTGCTGGGGGTATCCAGCGCTACCAGAACAACATATTCGGGGTCTTCCATAGGCGCAATGCCTACAAAGGATACTATTTTATCATCTACCAGCTGACCGTTTTCGTCGAACTCGTCGATTTTTTCTGACGTACCGGTTTTTCCCCCGATGCTGTAGCCAACCACCTTGGCTCCGGAAGCTGTGCCTTCCTCAACAACGCTTTCCAATATCTCGCACATGGTTTTGCTGGTTTCTTCGCTTATTACCTGCCTTACAACTGTAGGTACAGTCTCCTCGACCACGTTGCCCTCATCGTCCAGCACCTGAGATACCACGTATGGCTGCATCAGATAACCGCCGTTAACCACCGCAGAGATCGCCGTAACCAACTGGATGGGCGTGACCTTAAAGGTCTGACCAAAGGCTGCTGATGTCAACGACGCATAGCTGTTTGGGTCATCCAGAGTGTCATAGTTAAAGAAAATGCCCGACCCCTCACCAGGAAGGTCGATATTGGTTTTTTCCATCAGTCCAAAGGCCTGAACATATTCGTAAAACTTTTCTGCTCCAAGTCTGATACCAATAGTTGCAAACGCTATGTTGCAGGACCCCTGAAGCGCCTGAGCCGTATTGATCACGCCGTGGCCTACCGCTTTCCAGCAATGGAGCGGGTCGTCGGCATCTCTGCCCTTAATGGTAGTCTCGCCAGTACAGTTGTAAGTCGTGTTCAAATCAACTGCACCTTCCTCGAGGGCAGCCGCCAGCGTTATGGTCTTAAAGGTCGAGCCGGGTTCATAGCCATCGGATACTGTGCGATTGCGCCATTGCTTCATAAGAGCGTTCAGTGTTGCTTCGTTTCTGGCTTCGGAGTCAGCAATAGACGCTATTTCCGACGCCAGGACCTGGTCATAAACCGTGTTGTAATTGTTCGGGTCATAGCTTCCAAGGGTCGCCATAGCCACGACCGCTCCGGTCTTGGCTTCCATAACTATACCAAAGGCTCCGTTTTGAACATCATATTGCTCAATAGCCTCCTGCATCCATTTTTCAAGATAGCTTTGAACCGTTGCGTCTATTGTAAGAACCAGGCTTTCGCCGTTTGATGCGTCATAGTACTTTTCGTATTTAAACAGCATGGACGCACCGGTGTTGCTTTTTGCGGTAATTATCTTTCCTGCCGTGCCTTCAAGATAGTCATTATAGTAATACTCAAGCCCAGACAGTCCGTTGTCTTCGCCCATGAAGCCGATCACCTGAGCGGCAAGAGTCGAGTTTGGATAATAGCGTTTAAGGTCTGCCTCAACTCCAACTCCCTCTATTCCGTTCAGGTCAAGAAATTCCCTGACCTCGTCAGCCTTATCCTGGTCGATCTTTCTGGACACCACCTTATAGCGCTGTGTGGTGTCAGCAGCCATTTCCCGTATTTTATCGGCATTGACTCCCAAAATGGACGAAAGCCCCAGAGCGATAGTATTTATATCTTCCTGGTTTTCGTGGATAAGCTGAGGATCAAGGAACACATTGCACACGCTGGCACTGGCAGCCAGGACATCCATATTTCGGTCATAGATTGCGCCGCGTGAAGCTGAGACTACTGTGGTTTTGGTCTGGTTCTGGACAGCCATTTTCTCATACTTCTCATGGTCGGTGATTTGCAGCTGATAAAGTTTTGAAATAAGTACTATAAACGCAACAATGCCACACACTATCATCAGCGACAGTGTGCGGCGCATTATTGATTTGTTCGCTCTATATAAACTATTGTTCTTATCAGACATTCCGCAGCCTCCTGAAGGGAAAGGGTCTTACACAGGGATATGCTTACGCAAAGCCGAAATATTCCAGTATGTATCTGAAGGTATCGACCACCGCATTGGCGGCGGAAGAAACGATGCTTTCGCCCTGAGATTCTATTATAACAGCTTTATCAGAATTTCCAAGATCAACATATACTATCTGGTCCTGAACAGGTCTTTGCATACCCAGCTGACTGGTAGCAATAAGTTCAACGGCGTTAAGGTCGATTATGCCCGTATAGCGGTTGGCCATTTCTGCGTTTTCCTGCTGGATCGTTGCCAGTTCGGCCCTCAGATCGTCGTTGGCAGAGGTGATCTCATATAGACGCACATAGCTGAAAATTACCAGAACCAACAGCGCTGCCGCCGCCATAAAGCCCAAAACCGACGTTACAGGCACCTGGCTGCGGGCTTTAGACGGCTTTTGTCCCTGCTCAGGCTGATGAACAGGCTCCTGAGGCAGCTGATATTCGCGTTCTCTGACAACGTTTACTCCGCCGTAGCTGTGTATATCATATGCGGCATTGCCATCAGAATAGAAATTATTCGCCATGGTCATATCCTTTCAGCCACTCGCAGCTTTGCGCTTCTGGCTCTGGGATTACGCTCCAGCTCCTGGGCCGAAGCGGTAATCGGTTTTCTGGTGATGAGCCTGACCTTGGGCTTTTTGCCGCACACACAAACCGGGAAATCCGGCGGGCAGGTGCAGCCCGTGGCAGCCTCCTTCATAGCAGACTTGACGATCCTGTCTTCAAGAGAATGGAAGGTGATAACCGCCAGTCTGCCGCCGGGATTGAGCAGTTCCGGCGCGGCGGTCATCATTTCCCTCACAGCCTCCAGCTCTTCGTTGACAGCTATGCGAATAGCCTGAAAGCTGCGCTTTGCCGGATGCTGTT
>CAYLKH010000061.1:0-12971 GCA_964384255.1 uncultured Oscillospiraceae bacterium
CTTCGCCTTGACGTCCGAAAATTGCTTCGCAATTTTTTGCGACCCCTACGGCGCAAAACGCAAGGTTGTACGCATGATGCAACAGCACACCGGTTTCCCACACTTTCGCGCCTTTGGCACGAATGAAAATCGCGGAGCGATTTTCCGGGTCGTCGAGGACGCCGACCCCTACGGGCAGTTGCGCGACGCTGTGCGCATGACCCAACAGCTCAAATCCGCAACCGGTGAGATTGCCACGGCGGCAAGCCGCCTCGCAATGACAAAACGGGTACTTCGCTCCTCGCAATGACAGGTGGGGAGCGCCCCTAATCCCTAAATCCTAAATCCTAAATCCTAAATCCTAACCCCTAACCCCTAACAACCAACCCCTATACTCAAGGAGGAATATAAAATGTCTGATAAGGTCACTCATGAATATGGCGCAACACAGATCCAGGTCCTTGAGGGCCTTGAAGCTGTGAGAAAAAGGCCGGGTATGTATATCGGCTCCACATCCTCTGCCGGTTTGCATCATCTTGTTTATGAAATTGTTGACAACGCTATTGACGAAGCTCTGGCCGGTTACTGCAACGATATCCACGTGACCATTGGCAAGGGCGAGGTCATAACCGTAACCGACAACGGCCGCGGCATACCCACCGGTATGCACCCTTCCGGCAAGGATGCGCTGGAGGTGGTTTTCACCGTTTTGCACGCCGGTGGCAAATTCGGCGGCGGCGGTTATAAAGTCTCCGGCGGCCTCCATGGTGTTGGCGCTTCTGTTGTTAACGCTCTGTCCCAATGGCTGAGCGTCGAGGTCCACGACGGCAGCAAGGTCCACCGTATGGCCTTTGCCCGGGGCGAGGTGACCGAGCCTGTCCATGTGATCGGCGATACTGACAAACGGGGTACGTCTATCAGTTTTCTGGCTGATGACGAGATTTTTGACGAGGTCAGCTTCAATTACGAAACTCTTGAGACTCGTCTTCGGGAACAGGCTTTTCTTAACGCCGGTGTTCGCATAACCCTTAAGGACGAACGGGAGGGCATGGAGCAGGAAGTTTCCATGCATTACGAAGGCGGCATAAAGGAATTTGTGGCCCATCAGAACCGCAACAAAACTCCTGTTCACGACCAGATAATCTATATGTCTGTTGATAAACAGACCTCCACCGCCGAGATCGCCATGCAGTATAACGACGGCTATAACGAGCTTATGCTGTCCTTTGCCAACAATATCCACACTCCCGACGGCGGTATGCATGAAACCGGGTTTAAAGAAGCACTGACCAAAGTCCTGAACGATTATGGCCACAGCAAAAAGCTCCTTAAGGACGATGAAAAGCTTTCGGGCGAGGATGCCCGTGAAGGCTTGACGGTGGTCATTTCCGTCAAGCTTGAAGAAGCTCAGTTCGAGGGCCAGACCAAAACCAAGCTGGGCAACGCCGAGATGCGCTCCCTTGTACGTGAGCTGGTGACCGACGGGCTGGGTACTTTCCTTGAAGAAAATCCTGCTGTGGGCAAGGTAATAATCGAAAAAGCCATCCTGGCATCCCGGGCCAGAGAAGCGGCCAAAAAAGCAAGAGAACTGACCAGACGGAAAAATGTCCTTGAGGGGACGACCCTTCCCGGCAAGCTGGCCGACTGCAACGAGGCAGATCCGGCCCTGACCGAGATATATATCGTCGAGGGTGACTCCGCAGGCGGCTCTGCAAAGCAGGGCAGAAACTCCCGGTTCCAGGCCATACTCCCCCTGTGGGGCAAAATGCTTAACGTTGAAAAATCCCGGGCAGACAAGGTATATGGCAACGACAAGCTGGCCCCGGTCATAACCGCTCTGGGCGCCGGTATTGGCGACGATTTTGACATCAGCAAGCTGAGATACCACAAGGTCATTATCATGGCCGATGCCGACGTTGACGGCAGCCATATCCGGACCCTGCTGCTGACCTTCTTCTTCCGGTTTATGCGGCCCCTGATCGAAGCCGGTTATGTCTATGCCGCCCAGCCGCCTCTGTTTAAGCTGGAACGGGGCAAAACCGTAAGATATGCCTATTCTGACGAAGAACGTGACAGAATATCCGCCGAAATGCGCGGCCCCGACGGCAAGGGTAAGATAGACATCAGCCGGAACAAGGGCCTTGGCGAAATGGATTTTCACGAGCTGTGGGAAACCACCATGAATCCCGAAACCCGTATCCTTAAGCGTATCACCCTTTCTGACGCGGCCAGGGCTGATGAGATATTCACCATCCTTATGGGCGAAAAGGTCGAACCCAGAAAAGAATATATCGAACGCAACGCCAAGTACGTCCAAAACCTTGATATATAAGCTGTCCTGCTGGAGGAAATTATGGCTAAAAAAAGAGACACTCAGGATATTACCTTTCCTGACCAGACAATAGTAAATATCGACCTGGAAAACGAGATGAAGACCGCCTTCATCGACTACGCCATGAGCGTTATAGTAGCCCGTGCGCTGCCGGATGTCCGTGATGGCCTTAAACCGGTCCACCGCCGCATCCTTTATACCATGTATGAGGAAGGTCTGACCTCTGACAAAAAGTATTCCAAATCCGTTGCCACCGTTGGTACCGTTCTTCGTAACTACCATCCCCACGGCGACACCTCGGTTTATGATGCCATGGTCCGTCTTGCTCAGGATTTTTCCATGCGTTACCCTCTGGTTGACGGCAAGGGCAACTTCGGCTCTATCGACGGCGACCCCGCCGCCGCTTACCGTTATACCGAAGCCCGTCTGGACAAGCTGGCCAGTGAGATGCTTAGGGATATCGACAAGGAGACCATCGACTATACCGTCAACTTCGACGAAACCCGCAAGGAGCCTGTGGTTATCACGTCACGGTTCCCCAATCTGCTGGTCAACGGCTCCATGGGTATCGCCGTCGGTATGACCACCAACGTACCGCCCCACAACCTGAGAGAAACTATCGACGCGACTATCTGCGTTATCAAAAACCCTGACGCTACTCTTGACGACCTGATGGAGCATATCAAGGGGCCTGACTTCCCCACCGGCGGAATAATCATGGGCCGCAGCGGTATCCGCTCGGCTTATGGCACCGGTAAGGGACGCATTGTGGTCAGGGCTAAGACCGAATTCGAAGAATTCGGCCAGGGCAGGACCGCAATAATCGTTACGGAAATACCATATAATGTAAATAAATCCCGCTTGGTAGAAAACATTGCCGAGCAGGTCAAGGATAAGAAGATCGAGGGCATATCCGGCCTTCGTGACGAATCCGACCGTGAGGGTATGCGTATCGTTATCGAGCTTAAGCGGGACGCAAATCCCCAGGTGGTCCTTAACCGCCTCTTTGCCACAACTCAGCTGCAAACCACCTTCGCCGCGGTGCTTATTGCCCTGGTCAACAACCAGACCCAGCCCAAGCTGCTGACATTGAAGGAAATACTTGACGAATATGTGGCATTCCAGAAGGAGATAATCACCCGCCGGACCAGATTCGATCTGCGCAAGGCTCAGGAGCGGGCCCATCTGCTGGAAGGCTATCGCATCGCGGTCGACAATATTGACGAAATCATCAGGATCATCCGCAGCAGCTATAACGACGCCAGAGAACGGCTGATGGAGCGGTTTGGCCTGTCCGAGATCCAGGCTCAGGCAATTCTTGAAATGCAGCTTCGCCGGTTGCAGGGCCTTGAGCGGGAAAAGATCGAGGCCGAATATCAGGACCTGATGGAAAAGATAAAATATTACAACCGCCTGCTTTCCGACCCCGAGCTGCTGGACAGCGTGCTTATCTCCGAGCTGGAAGAAATAAGAGACAAGTTTGGCGACGATCGCCGCACTCAGCTTGCGGAGCTGGAAGACGAAATAGATGTGGAAGACCTTATCGAAGAGGAGGACTGCTGCTATACCCTTACCGACGGCGGATACATCAAGCGTATGCCCGCCAGCACCTATAAGACCCAGAAGCGGGGCGGCAAGGGCATAACCGCCATGCAAACCAGAGAAGAAGATTTTGTCAAAACTCTGTTTGTGGCATCGACCCACGATTATCTGCTGTTTTTCACCAACACCGGCAAGGTCCATCGCAAAAAGGGATATCAGATACCCGAAGCCGGGCGCACTGCCAAGGGTACGGCCATCGTTAACGTCCTGCCCCTTGACCCCGGCGAAAAGGTCACAGCCATGCTCCCTGTGCGTGAGTTCGACGAAAGCTGCCTGATGTTCGTTACCAAAATGGGTACCGTCAAGCGTCTGCGGCTGAACAGTCTCCATACCGCCCGCAAGGCCGGTATCCGGGCCCTCAGCCTTGAAGAAGGGGACGAGCTGATGAGCGTATTGAAAACCCAGGGCAACAGCCCCATCCTTATTGCCACTGCCAACGGTCAGGCCGCCTGCTTCGACGAAAACGATGTCCGCTGCATGGGTCGTGACGCATCCGGCGTAAGAGGTATCCGCCTTGCAGAGGGCGACAGAGTTGTGGGCGCTGTGCTGCCGGTCAGGGATTCTTATCTGCTGTCCGTCACCGAAAAGGGCTTTGGCAAGCGGACCGCTGCCGAAGAATTCCTGCCTGACGAAGGTGGCGAGCTGCATCATCGTGGCGGTAAGGGTCTGCGGGCCTATAACGTGACCGAAAAGACCGGCCCCGTTGCGGCCGTTGGTCTGGTCACCGGTGACGAGGACATTATGCTCCTCAGCGACGACGGAACCATGATACGCATGGCCGCCGACGGCATAAGCATCTATGGCCGGTCCACCCAGGGTGTCAGAGTGATGCGTCTCGAGGATAGCAGCCGGGTCATCGGTCTGGAAACTGTGGACCGTGACGAGGAACAAAACCAGCAATAAACCGTCTTATTATATAAGCCTGCCGTCTCAAGCCTGAGCTGGGCCTGAAACGGCAGGCTTAAATAAAAAGAAAGCCCTGATAAATCAGAGGCCAAAAAGGAGTTGTTTGCTGTGCGTAGGCTCAGTCTGTTTTTATCGATCATAATTATTTTTTCAATAGCGTTCACAGGATGTAACAAAGCCTCTGTATCTCAGCCGGAAATCACTGCACAACCGGAACCGGTTTCCGATACTCCCGAAACGTCAGTCCCGGAAACCGACCCGGAACCGGCGGACGATAGTGACAGCCTGACCCATCAGGACACCGAAAGCTCAGAAACCGCCGAAGCCCCCGAGGTTTCGGACAATGTTCACCTGACCGATGCCTTTGAGATGTATATGCAATACTATTTTGAAAACGGCAGTATAATCGAAATTCCCCAGATAGTTGACAGTAGTCCCACCGCTGACGATATCAATCAGGAACTCAGGTCCATTGGTGACGAATATTACGCAAAGTATTCGGACTATATTGGCACCGCCAGCTGTCAGGTGGTGGCATATCCCTGCGAGACTGAGGAATATCTTTCCATAGTCCTGACCTGCCGGGAGCTGCCTGAGGAAAACAGCTTTGGCACAGTCAGGTCATGGATATATGACAAAAGCACCCAGTCTCAGCTGGTCTTTGACCTGGCTGTGGACCCTGAAACCATCGAAGAAGCCATGACCTCCGCCATGGAGTTTCACAGCATCAGCAATATTGAATCCAGAGCGACCCCCACAGGGCAGGAGCTGTATATTATGGTTCGATACTCCATTTCGGGGGACGAATATGAAGACCTTTTTGTCATGCGGAATGGTCAGGTGAGCCAGTATATTGAAGGCTCGCTGGTACCATCCAACGCTGTGGCGGACTTCACCGGCCCTCTCTGGGCAAAATGGGATGAAAATAACAACGGAATGTATGATACCGCCGTGGACAGCGATACCATAAACTCCGTTGGGGATAAAATAATCTCTCTTGGCAAACGTCAGCTGGACCTGACCCTTGAAGAAAGCCAGCTCACTGCCCGATATAGGGGTACTTACGACCTGATAGGCCACAAAAACTGCCTGACCTATGTGCTTGAATATCAGGGGGCCGACAGCTATACCCAGTTTGGCGTTTTCTTCTATTGTCAGGATGAGGACGCATATTACGGACCGCTAAATACAATAGACGATACCGACAGGATAGAATAAATCATGAAAGAAGTAACGATCTACACCGACGGAGCCTGCTCCGGAAATCCCGGCCCCGGGGGCTGGGGAGCTATTTTGCAGTATGGAAAGCATAAAAAAGAGCTTTCCGGCGGCGAAGCCAGCACCACCAATAACCGCATGGAGCTGACCGGAGCCATAACCGCCCTGGAAGCCCTTAACGAACCATGCTCCGTCCAGCTTTATACCGATTCTCAATATATCGTCAACGCCATCAATCAGGGCTGGGCAAAAAAATGGCAGGCCAACGGATGGATGCGCAACAAAAAGGACCCGGCGCTGAATCCTGACCTGTGGCAAAAGCTCCTTGACCTGTGCCAGCGCCATCAGGTGACCTTTAACTGGGTCAAGGGCCATGCCGAGAACCAGTATAACAACCGTTGCGACCAGCTTGCCGTGGCAGAAAGCAAAAAGTTTAAATAGGGGTCAGGACCTGACAGACCGCCCCCGACAGAAAACGCAGGCCGCTGATTATGCGGCCTGCGTTTCAGCGTGTCAAAATAGTCCGTTGGACTATTTTGACACGGAATTTTGCGGCCTTCGGCAGCGCACTCAAAAGGCCGACATTCGGCCTTTTTCGCACGTTTGAAGGCCGAGTAGTGAAATTTCCGGGACGTCAATGCTTGCATTGACGTTATACACTGCCGCCGGAAATTTCTTATGTGAATTTCTTCGCCGCTTACGCGACGAACTCTACGAGGTTTTTTGACAGTCTCAAGCGCAGGCCGCTGATTATGCGGCCTGCGTTCGGTTTGATTACAGAAATTTTTTGATTCCTTCAGAAGCGGATTCTTCGTCGGCGCTGATGGTGATAGTGAACTTAACGCTGTTGGTTTTGCTGAAATCCTCGGCCCACTGAAGGAAGGCCTCGACCTCGGCCGAATCGTCGGAACCGACGATTTTGTAAAGGCTGTCGATAAAGATGTGGGAAATGTCGTAGTTGCCGGCATAAAGTCCGCTGACAAAGCCTTTCAGGAATTCGTAGCTGTCGAGATCGTATTCGCTGGATTCTATGAGACGGACACGATAGTCCAGATCAAAAGTCAGTTTTGTACCGCGTTCTATGCAGATCATGTTTCCGGTTTCGTCTCGGATGGCGGTGTTCATAGTGTCGATAAGCTTTTTGGTTTTGCCGGAACCCTTCCGTCCCATAATGACCTTAACCATGGTGCATTCCTCCTGATTATCAAGTTATACTTATACTTCTACACAGATTCTAACATTTATTCCGAATAAATTCAATAAAAACCCGGCGAAATTATCGAAGAATAATATTCAAATATTTGTCTCGATACTTATTTCCCCGGCGAAATGGGACTAAATTGTGAAAATTGGCTGTTATGCTTGCCATTCGGGGCTTTTGGTTGTAAAATATAGCCTATCTAAGGAAACACCGGAGGAATGACCATGACCGACTATTTGAAAAAAGTCAGCCTGAAACGTATCCTGCCCACAGTGATCGTGCTTTTTGCTGCGGCTGTGCTTTTGCTTCTTGCCACCAGATTTGGAATATTTTCCCTTATCCTTGGCCCCACCACTGCCGACGAGACTCCTGCCGAAGATCTGCTGGGCAAATACGTAAGCTTCGATGCCAGCCAGTCCATTGCAGCCTATGCCAGCCTGGGCAATTCCGAAACCAGCACAAACAAGCTGCAATATTATGTCCTGACCTGGGGCGATAAGTATATATCCATCTCCGCCAGCTCCGATCATTATAACGTCCTTGACGCGGCTTCTGACCAGAGCCAGGAATATTATCTCGGGGATCTGACTGAGCTCAGCTCTCTGGGTCAGCTCAGGGGTACGGTGGTCAAGCTGGATGACGACCTTAAGGATTATCTCATATCCGGCATTACCGGCATCGGTATTCCCGGAGCCGACACGGCTGAGGAGGCTCAGGAACACGTGGTGGGTGTTACAGTCAAGCTGGGCTATGTGGGGTGGCTGCCTCAGAGCTGGTGCATTATCTTTACTGCGTTGGCCCTTGCCCTTATTCTTGTGGCCGCCTTGCTGCTGATACTTATCAAAACCGGATATTACAGCAGAGCCGTCAGCCGGGTAATTGACGGCGACCGGGCTGCCGAAGAAGATTTTGCCGCCGCCTCTGTTCACGAGCAGGTGATAGTGGGCAAAAAATATATCTGGTATTTCAAAGGCCCCCGGAGCTTTGCCGTTCCCACAGCGTCGGTAGTCTGGGGTTATTGCGAAGCCAATCCCCTGGTGGTCAGCAGGTATAAATGGCCCCTGGCCCTGTTTACTCAGGACCGGAGCTACCATTGCGTCCATGTTGCCACCAAGATCGAGATAAATCAGATACTTTCTGAGATCGCCGCCTGCAAGCATCCCTTTGTTGAGGGATACTCTCCCGCCATCAACAAAATGTTCCAAAACGATTATCAGGCGTTTTTCGAGATCGCAAAGGAAAATAAGAATTAATTCGATCCCCCACGGTCTGCGGACTGTGGGGGGGTTGCAGCAGGGACAGAGAACAGACAGCTTGACAACGGCAAAATAACAGCCCCCGGAAAAGCTTCCGGGGGCTGCGGTTATATCACATTGAAATTACATTGCGGGAGGAGCATCCATGCCGTTGGGATCGCCGCCGTCCATACCGTTGGGGTCGCCGCCGTCACCGCCGGCAGGAGGAGCCTGCTGGGAGACAACAACGCGGGTACCGCTGAGGTATTCGTCATAGGCGTTCTGATAAACGGCCTGAACCTCGCTGAGGCCCAGGACCTCCAGCTGAGCGCAATAAGCGGCCCAGGATTCGTCGGTCAGAGCTTCGGTGCTGGTCATGAATTTCAGGATCTGCTCAGCAGCGTAAGAGCAGATGTCGTTGGTGTAGGTGGAGATAGCGTTGGTTTCGTCGGAGTTGAGGCTGGCGGCCTTGGGGACCTCGTGGAGAGCTACAACTCCTTCGCGGCTGGACCAGCAGTCGATGCAGTCAAGACCCAGCTTGGAATAGGTATCGCCCAGCATTTTGCCGTTGTCCTGGAGTATGGGAGCCTGGGCAAAGGTCCAGAGGATGGTGGCAACCATGAAGGGAGCGCCGTCGGGATTGTTGAGGATAAGGTCGGTGAAGTGATAGGTACCGTTTTCGTCAACATAGTGGGCTTCGTTTTCGATACCGAAGTTGGCCAGACGATAGCCTTCTTCAGTGAAGAAATAGTTGAAGAAAGAAACGATGGCTTCGGGATCCTCGGCGGTGGAGGAGATGGAATAGCCCTTGTTGTCGGCCAGGGTGTTGGTGGTGCCATAGGTGTACTGGCCGTCGTCGTTATAGAGGTAATTCAGAGGAGCCAGAGCAAAGTCGCTGTCTTCGCTCATTTCGCCGGGCATATCGATGCTGTCGGCCTGGCCCCACCAGATGCCGTATTCGCCCTTGGCGGCGGCAGCAGGCATTTCGAGATCGGAAAGGTTGGTGGTGAAGAAATCTTCGTCGATAACGCCGTCTTTGATCAGGCCGATGAAGTATTCGAGATAATCGCGATAGTTGTCGGAAACCAGGTCGCAGCTGTAAACGCCGTCCGTAAGGGTGAAGGGGACGGAGGTGGCAGCGCCGGAAACGTCAAACAGACCTACGTCAAAGATATTGTTCAGCATATCGATTTTGCCGTCGCTGTCAACATAGAACGCGCCCTTGAGGGAATCGTATTCCGAAGCGAAGGCCCGCAGAACGGTGTCGAATTCGTCGAAGCTGTCGGGAACCTCAAGACCCAGCTCTTCCAGCCAGTCCAGGCGGATGACGTTGCCCATGTCGCTGTAGGGGTCGGTATAAAGAACGTTCATGCTGAGGAACATTCCGCCGTCGGTAACAGCGTCGATAGTGGCTTCGTTGGTGTTCATAAGCAGGTTGTAATAGTTGGGGGCATATTCGGGGATCATGTCGGTCAGGTCGATGATAACCTCTTCGTTATACGCCTGCTGGACACCGTTGGTATAATAGTCGGCGCAGCGGAAAACGTCGGTCATTTCGCCGGAGGCGATCATAAGGTTAAACTGTTCGGTGGCAGCCTGCATGGAGGGGCATACAAATTCATATTTGACGCCGGTGGCTTCCTGAATGTCGTCCAGGCAGTGAAGCTCGTTCCAGTCGGATACGCCATAGTTGTCGAACATGGATACCCAGGGGTTGAACTGGGTGATGACCAGGGGGTCATCCGGGTCATAAAGGGGATATTCGATAAGGGAGGCTCCGGCCTTCATTTCGCCGGTGGCCTCGGTGGCAAGCAGCTCGTCGCCTTCTTTTACCACTTCGGGTTCAACGGAAGCGGCGGGAGCCGGTTCGGCAGAGGTGGCTGCCGGTTCGGACTGGGATGCAGAGTCTTCGGTCGTGGCAGACTCTTCCTTGGAGGAACAGCCGGCAAACACGCAAAGCAGCATCGCTACAGCCAGAAGCAGAGATAGCAGTTTTTTCATTCTTGTCTTCCTTTCTATTATTTCTCAGGGCTGCACCCTGTGTTGAAATAAGTATAACTTAGAATGCTAACAATTTCAACATTTAGATTTACATTTTTCACCATAAGTAATTTTTATTACGCAAAATGTGTAGATTGGGTGAAGCCGAAAAGATGACGATCAGACTGTAGACAAAGGCCATCGGTCCTATGTCTACAAGTTTCAATTGCTGATTTTCAATTCTGGGCTGTTGTGATATAATGATAAAATAATCAAAACCACGAAGGAGCAAACCAATGACAAATTTCAGCGGCAGCAGCGTTTATGTCGCATCTGACGAGCTTAAGCGCAGCGTCAATATAGCCATGGCTCTGGAAAAGCCCCTGCTTATCAAGGGCGAGCCGGGTACCGGAAAAACAATGCTGGCTCAGGCCATAGCCGATGACCTGGGCATGGAGCTTATTGTCTGGAACATCAAGTCCACCACCAAGGCTCAGGACGGCCTTTATGTTTACGACACGGTCCAGCGGCTTTATGACAGCCAGTTCGGCCAGGCCGGGGTCGACGATATTGCAAAATATATCAAGCTGGGCAAGCTGGGCGAAGCCTTCAAGAAGGACAGCCGGTGCATACTGCTTATCGACGAGATCGGCAAGGCGGACCTGGAATTTCCCAACGACCTGCTTTGGGAGCTGGACAGGATGGAGTTTTATATTCCTGAAACCGGCGAGACTGTGGCCGCAAAGCAACGCCCTGTGGTCATAATCACCTCCAACGCCGAAAAGGAGCTTCCCGACGCGTTTTTGCGCCGATGCATTTTCCACTATATCGCCTTCCCAGACCGGGAAACCATGGAAAAAATCGTCCGGGTACATTTTGACCATCTGGACGACCATCTGCTCAGCCAGGTGATGGAAACCTTTTATATGATACGTGATATGCGCGGAATACAGAAAAAGCCCTCCACCTCCGAGGTCATCGACTGGATACAGGCGTTGCAGATCGGCGGGATAGACCCGGACACTATTAAGGACAAGATACCCTTTGCCGGTGTCCTGCTGAAAAAGAACGAAGATCTGGCCGCTTTGGAAAGCCGGACAAAGTCCGCCAAAAGGGCCTGGTAATGTTTACAGATTTTTTCTACCTTCTCCGTCTTCGGGGATCAAAGGTATCCCTTAACGAATGGATGACCCTGATGGAAGCCATGGAAAAAGGGCTTCACGGCTCGTCCCTTACCGGATTTTATTACCTCGCCCGGGCGATACTGGTAAAAACCGAGGCGGATTTTGACAAATTCGACGGCACGTTTTTGGAATATTTCAGGGATGTTGAGCAGAAGGAGATCCCGCCGGAGCTGCTGGACTGGCTCAGCAGGCCCAAAGAGCAGCGGGAATATGACAGGCAGGACGTGGACGAAGCCTTTGGCGGCATGGACCCGGAGGATATCCGCAAAATGCTTGAGCAGCGGATGAAGGAGCAGACCGAGCGTCACGACGGCGGCAACCACTGGGTGGGTACCGGCGGGACATCCCTGTTCGGCAACTCGGGCTATAACCCCAACGGTTTCCGTGTCGGCGGCGAAAGCACACGAAAAAGCGCGCTACAGGTGGCGGCAGAGCGGAACTTTAAGGATTTCCGGGAAGACAGTGCGCTGGAATCCCGGCAGTTTCAGATGGCATTTCGCCGTCTGCGCCAGTTTTCCACCAGGGATACGGGGCCTAAGGACGTGCTGGATCTGGACGCCACTATCCGGGAAACCTGCGACAATGCAGGCAGCCTGTCACTGGTGTTCGGCAGACCCCGTAAGAACACGGTCAAGCTGCTGATGCTGTTCGATTCCGGCGGCTCCATGTGGCCCTATAGCCAGCTTTGCGCTCAGCTGTTCCAGTCTGCTGTTAAGAGCAACCATTTTAAGGACCTTAAGGTCTGGTATTTCCACAACTGTTTTTACGATTATCTTTACACCTCTCCCGGCTGCTATACTTACGATGCGGTCAACACCGAGTGGGTGCTTGACAATATCAAGCAGGAATATAAGGTCATAGTTGTGGGCGATGCGTCCATGGCTCCCTATGAGCTGCTGTCTCCCGGGGGATGCAACGATTATTACCATTATAATAAAGAACCGGGTATCGACTGGATACGCCGGGTCAGGAGCCGCTACGAAAGCATGATCTGGCTCAATCCCACCTCTCCCCAATATTGGGAACGGGGCTATGGCAGCGAGACTGTTAAAATAGTGAAAAACGTGGTACCCATGTATCATCTGTCAGTCTCCGGGCTGGAAGCCGGATTAAAAGAGCTTATCAGAGGCTGAAAATCAGAGAACAGAGAACAGAGAACAGAGAACAGAGAACAGAGAACAGATAGTTCCTTCTTTGTCATTGCGAGGAGCGCTGTACCCCATCTGTCATTGCGAGGAGCGAAGCGACGTGGCAATCTCATAGCAGGGGTTAGGATTTAGGGATTAGGGGCGCGGCCCTTTTGTCATTGCGAGGCGGCTTGCCGCCGTGGCAAT
>CAYLKH010000062.1:0-12896 GCA_964384255.1 uncultured Oscillospiraceae bacterium
CTACTCCGACCAGAAAAAGCACGCTTCGGCGTGCTTTTTTCAACGAAATAAATCCCTTGCGGGATTTGTGAAATGCTCTGCGAGCGTGAAATATGGCTGCGCCATGTGAAATGCCTGCGGGCGTGGGGGATTTATTTCATTTCACTTTCTGCGAAAGCAGAAAATTTCACAATTTCCGGAGTGAATTATTTCATATCCGAGGGATATTTCACTTAAAATTGCAAGTTTATACCGCTGCTCCTCCTTTCCAAATCGAACCCGCTTACGCTGGGCTTCGATTTGGTTTCTCATTTTAAGCTTTTGAGTTCTGTATCTCACTTGTGCCATGGTCAAAAACCTAGTGTTTTCAAGGCTTTGCGGCCTTTTACACTGGGTTTTTATTTTTGCAAAAAATGGAAAGAAATTACATTTTTATGTACAAATTATGCACAACCCAAAAACAGATGATAAGAACCGCAACAGTACAACAAAGCAAAATTTAAACGATCTGTTGCGTTAGCTCAAGGCTTTTTGTATAATCGGATGTGGGTATCTATCGGTGTGTTATATCTTTAAAAATGTGCTGATGATGCGTCCAAAACCAAATAGCGCAATTGCTTTCTCAACGGGAGGAAACCAAAATGGCAAATGAAGCAAAGAAGGACTTTAACGCTATGCTGCTGGATAGCAGAGATATGCCCAAAACACAAATCGTCACTGATCCCAAAACGATCGAAAAATATGGCGGCAGCAAAATGTACTTTGCCCCGCCTGTGGAATATGACGCAGTGATGAAAAGAATCCCCCAGGGTAAGGTAATAACAGTGGGGAAGATAAGAGAATATTTTGCAAAGCAAAACGATGCGGATTTTACTGAGCCTATGACGGCGGGAATGTTTGTGACTATCGCGGCCTGGGCAAGCTATCAGCGGTCAGGGGATGAAACGCCGTATTGGAGAACGCTGAAGGCTGACGGGGAGCTGAACGCCAGGTATCCCGGCGGGATACTGGCACAGAAGGAAAAGCTTGAAGCAGAAGGTCATACCATAATTCAAAAGGGTCGCAAAAATGTGAGGTACTTTGTTAAGAATTACGAAATGGTCCTGATGGAGCTTTAACCGACCAATGACCTGACCGGTGGTTGCCGGGTCCAGCTTTTTGCCCCAATGGCCAGTGGAGCATCTACCGGTTAAGAATATAGACACCAAGGATATGCTCATGAAGGCTGGATTTGCACTCTCTCACTCGAATAAATTCGACATCATCATTGAGTATTTCATTGAGCATGAAAACTACAATGTCTTTGAAATCAATGAGGCTCTGTTTGTGTTCGATCAGAGTTTGCTTGGTGCGTGAATGTTCATTAAATATTAAATTACGAAGGGATAAAGATAGATGGAATATATAATTCGTCCATACAATAAAGGAGAAGAACAGTATGTGGCTGATATCCACAGAAGACTTTACGCAGAAGAGTATTCTTGGGGACCGAATTTTATTGACTACGCAGTAAAAATTGCCTTAGAGTTTGCTGAGAAAGAAAAAAGCAATAGAGAGGAACTGTTTGTAGCCGAATATGAAGGAAAACTGATTGGTTGTATTATGCTCTGTGAAACAGAAAACTCTTTAGTGGGACAGTTGCGTCTATTTGCAGTTGAGAAAGAATGCCGTGGGTGTGGAGTTGGAAAAGCTCTAACAGATGCCCTGATGAAAAAAGTTAGAGAGGCTGGTTTTAAGAAGTTAATGCTTTGGACAGCCAGCCCTCTGACGGCTGCTATTCATCAGTATGAAAAGTTGGGATTCCATTCTGTTGAGTCCGTAGAAAACAATACTTGGAATACGGAAGGAACAACTGTATTTGAAATAAAGATGGAAATAAATCTTGAATAATCCTAAATTGCTTAATAGATCAACCATCTGAAAGGAGGAGACCGGAGCATGAAACAACGCACCTACATCGCCATCGACCTCAAGAGCTCCTATGCCTCCGTGGAATGTCGTGATCGAGGCTTAGATCCTCTGGACACAAACCTTGTGGTTGCGGATGAGAGCCGTACCGACAAGACCATCTGCCTTGCGGTCACGCCCTCTCTCAAGAGTTACGGCATCTCAGGACGAGGCAGACTTTTTGAAGTCAAGCAGCGTGTCAAAGAGACAAACGCCGGACGGAGTCACGATGCACCGGGACGGAATCTGGAAGGCTCATCGCATCTATTTTCAGAACTGCAAGCCAACCCGAAACTTGCTATCGACTTCATTATTGCACCGCCTCAGATGGCTCGATACATGGAAGTAAGTACGCAGATTTACAGCATCTACATGAAGTATGTTGCGCAGGAGGACATCGTGGTCTACTCCATCGACGAGGTATTCATGGATGTGACGGACTACGACACATGAGCATTATTTGCGGGTTTAAATACACAGGGATGCTCCCTGCTATCTATATTGATAGCGGGGAGCGCTCTGTTTATGCGACTGCTGATCGAACGTGGTTCGGTCAGCGGATATTTATATTTTGCAGCAAAAGGGGGAATAATGAGCAAAAATGAAGCAATTGGTGGAGAACTAAAAATGGATAAGACGTATATGAAGGGCTTTGCGCCATATGCTCTTGCGGCGTTTATGGTGGGGATCGTGGGAGGATTTACCACAGGGCTTGGACCGGCCTTTGTTAAAGCTATGGGTATCGCATACAACAATTCTGCCTGGACATCCCTGGCAACAGCGGTTTCAACATCGGCCTGCGCTCCTGTGTTAGGTAAGCTGGGCGATGCCTTTGGCCGCAGAAAAACTCTGCTGTGGGGTATAGGGGTGTTCCTGCTGGGCAATGTGCTTACTGCCTGCGCAAATTCGCTGCCTTTTATGCTGGTGGCAAGGCTTATAGTGGGCGTTGGCTCTGCCGCCATATCGCCGGTGGTCATGGCGTATATCGTGACGGAGTTTCCCCGGGATACTATGGCCAGAGGATTTTCCCTTTATATGCTTATCTCCAGCGCAGCGGTAGTGTTTGGACCCACCGTTGGAACATGGCTGACACAAACCCGCGGATGGCGGGCTATGATGTGGGTATGCGTGCTGATTTCGGCGCTGGTGCTGGTGCTGTGTCTTCTGTCCAGGGAAAAAACTGCTCAGCGCAGAAAGAGTATGGAAAAATTTGACTGGACGGGAGCGGGATTTGTTCTTGCGTTTTTCAGCCTTTTGCTGTGCGTGCCGTCATTTGGACAGAATTTCGGATGGAGTTCATGGCAGTTTCTGATCGTACTGGCAGCGGCTGTGGTTGCTTTTGGCGGCCTTGTTGCTGCCGAAAAACGGGCAGAGCGGCCGATACTGCCCGGCGGGTTTATCAAAAGACGGGTGTTTGTTTTATCCATTGCGGCGCTTTTCCTGACACAGGGACTTATGCAGGCAAACATGACAAATGTTATTGTTTATATGAACTATACTCAGCCGGATAATACACTTGTTTCAGGATATGCCATCTCCATAATGTATCTTGGAATGTCTCTGGGATCGGTAATTATAGGCCCCCTGGCTGATAAATATGAACCCAAATACGTGCTGACCTGTTCTTTTGGTGCGACCGCTCTGGGATGCGGGCTTATGCTGCTTTTTACTGCGCAGGTACCGTTTTTGCTGCTGGCGCTGTCGCTGGGCATACTCGGCTTTGGGCTGGGAGGGAACGCCTCGGTCTTTATGAAGGTAGTGCTTTCCGGACTGGAACCGGAGCAGGCCGGGGCTGGTACAGGCACCTATGGACTGTTTCGAGATCTGGCGGCTCCTTTTGGGGTGGCAGTGCTGGTGCCGATGTTTACAAACCGGGTAGATATGCTGATAAACGCCGGAACAGAAGCTTCGCGGGCTGCCGAAGCCTGTATTAGGCTGCTTGCCAGAGTCGAGCTGGTCTGCGTTGCGGTTGGGGCGGTGGCTGTTTTGATGTTGCCGAGACTTTTGGGGCCTGTAAATAAGGCTGAGACATGAAAAGATCGGAACCAAAAACTCGAAATAAATACTTGTAATTTTACAAAGTATGATATACAATATGCGCGACAATTTAATAATGGGAGAATTTAAGTTATATTTGTTGTAACGCCGCGAACCTCTTGCGGCGGAAGGAGAATAGCAATGCGAAAAAGGATCCTTGCAGTTTTCCTGGCAGCAGCTGCCCTGGCGTGTTCACTTTGCGGATGCGGAGGAACAACGGGTGTGGACAGCTCTGCCAGCGACGAAGCTTTGAATTCTTCCGGAGCAGCCAACAACGAAATATTTGTTGGCATAGCTCAGGACCTGGATGATAGTCTTGACCCGTACCAAATGTCGGCCGCAGGAACTAGAGAGGTCATGTTCAATGTCTTTGAGGGGCTTGTTAAGCCCGACTCCGAAGGCAATTATGTCTGCGCTGTCGCTTCCGATTACTCCGTTTCGGAAGACGGCCTGGTGTATTCCTTCACCCTTCGTGACAACGTGGTTTTCCATAATGGCAAAACCTGCACCACAGACGATGTTCTCTATTCCTTTGAAACCTGCGCCGCTACCTCGGTCACTTCAGCCGTGGTAACGGCGCTTTCTGCCATAACCGACATCACTGCCGATGAAAATCGGGTAGTCATTACTCTCGACGCTGCTAACCCTGATTTTATCAGCTATGTAGCCAGCGTTTACATAGTGCCTGATGACTATACCGGTCAGGTGTCTCAGCCCGTGGGTACCGGGCCGTTTAAGTTCGTTTCCCGCAGCGTTCAGGAGAACATTATTCTCGAACGCCACGAGGAATACTACGGCCAGGGAGCCAGGCTCGATCGGGTGACCTACAAGATCTACGAGGATACCAACGCCCTGATCACCGCCCTTGAAAGCGGAGCGCTGGATCTTGTGGCTCATCTTACCAGTGACCAGGTGGGAAACCTGTCCATCGGTTATAACGTATTTGAAGGGACCATGAATCTGGTCCAGGCCATTTATCTTAACAATGCCGTTGAACCCTTTAACAACGAGCTGGTGCGCAAAGCCCTGTGCTATGCGGTCGATGTTGACGCAATGATGGAGTTGGCAAGCGATGGATACGGCACAAAAGTCGGTTCGTCCATGTATCCCGCGTTTAAAAAGTATTTTGACCCCGAGCTGGCCGAGGCTTATCCCTATGATGTTGACAAGGCAAAGGAGCTTTTGGCCCAGGCGGGATATGAAGACGGTATCGAGTTTACTATTATTGTACCCAGTAACTATCAGCCCCATGTGGATACGACCATCGTTCTGGTTGAGCAGCTTAAGGCTGCCGGCATAACGGCCAATATCCAGCAGGTGGAGTGGAATACCTGGGTAAGCGATGTGTACGGCGGAAGAGATTTTGAAGCCACCGTATGTGGATTTGATGCCAGCACCCTTAACGCCAGCGCTTTGCTTGCCAGATGGGTAAGCGATAACGGCAAAAACATGATAAACTACAACAACCCCCAGTATGACGAAACCTTTGCAGCGGCACAGGCCGCTACCTCTGACGAGGAACGCACCCGGCTGTACAAGGAATGTCTTGAGATACTCAGCGACACCGCTGCCAACGTTTATCTCCAGGACCTGGCCGATTTTGTGGCTATCAATCCTGCTTTGGACGGTTTTGAGTTTTATCCTCTGTATGTGATCGATATGTCTCTGATCGGGTATACAGCCTGATCGTATTATCAGCGAAAGGAGGCGGGGAGAGTGAAATATGCCGCGAAAAAGATCTGCACTCTCATTATTACATTGTTCATAGTATCTCTCCTTGCCTTCCTGGCGTTTCAGGTGATCCCCGGCGACCCGACCACCGAGCTGCTTGGCACCGAAGCCACGGCCGAGGCCCGTGAGGCTTTGAGAGCAGAACTGGGATTGGATCGGTCGGTCATGGTAAGATACTTTGATTGGCTGATATCTTTCTTAAAAGGAGACATGGGTACCAGCTACAGCTACCGTATGCCTGTCAGCGAAATGGTGGCCGACAAGCTCCCCACGACCTTTATCCTTACAATAATGTCCTTCCTGTTCACTGTTGTTTTGTCGATACCCCTTGGAATACTTGCGGGCAGCACTCAAAATCGAGCGCTGGACGTGGCTATTACCGCTATCGATCAGGTGATAATGAGCATCCCGCCGTTTTTTATCGGTATAATTGCCTGCTTTGTGTTTGGCAACGTGTTTGCGTTATTTATCCCCGGGAACTTTGTATCCTACAGGGAAAGCTGGAGCCAATGCTTGGCTTATATGGTTTTTCCTGCCCTATCTATTGCAATTCCCCGGACCGCAATGACAGTGAAAATGCTGCGCAGCTCCATCCTGACCCAGCTTGAGCAGGATTATGTACGCACTGCCCACAGCCGCGGGAACCGACGGAGCGCGATCATGTTCGGCCATGTTCTGAAAAACGCCCTGCTGCCGGTCATCACTTTCCTGGCTGTTTCTGCCGCCGAAATAATGACCGGAAGCATAATAATCGAGCAGGTATTCACTATCCCCGGCATCAGCCGCCTGCTGATCGCCAGCATTTCCAACCGGGATTTTCCTGTTGTGCAGGCGATAGTTGTCATCATGGCGGCATGGATCGTTATTGTGAATTTTGTGGCCGACCTGCTTTATCAGCTGGTTGATCCCCGGATCCGGCTTAAATAGAGAGGGGCGGCGACGATGAAGAAATCTGGAAATCTTTATTTATACATAGGCGGAGCGATAGCTGCCGCTATTACTGCCATAATAGTTGTGGGTTATTTCTGGACACCCTATGGCGTCACTGAAATGGATCCGTCGGCTAAATCTCTCGCGCCATGTCTTGAACATATACTGGGAACGGACAATTTTGGACGGGATATTTTCAGCCGCGTTATCGACGGCGCCGGAACGACTTTTTTTATTGCCATATGCGTTGTCCTTATTGGGTGTGTGGCAGGCATCATTATCGGCAGCCTCTGCGGATATTATGGCGGGGTGCCGGATCTTATCCTCACCCGCGTGTGCGATTCGATAACGGCGTTTCCGTCCTTCCTGCTTGCGCTGGTGATAGTGTCGGTGACTGGCGGGGGGGCCTTTAACATAATCATCGCCCTGGGGATACTGTTTATCCCGAGCTTTGCCCGTATCGTTCGGACGGAGTTCGCCCGATGCCGGGAGCTTAACTACATCAAAAGCGCCCGGATCATGGGGGCGGGGGATTTTCGCATAATGTTCAGGCACATTCTGCCCAATACGGTTCCTGTGCTTTTGAGCGCGGTGACTATCGGATTCAACAATGCTGTGCTGAGCGAGGCCAGCATGAGCTTTTTGGGCATAGGCATTCAGCCGCCTTATGCAAGCCTGGGTTCCATGCTCAGCGACAGCCAAACTTATCTCAGAAGCGCACCCTGGTATGCTCTCGGGACCGGAGCCGTTATGGTTTTGCTTATTCTCGGATTCAGCCTGTTGGGCGAGGGCTTGCAGCGAATGGGACGCAGAGGTTGAAATATGGCAGAAATACTAAATGTAAGGGACCTTCGTGTCCATTTTAAAGACGCTGCGGCAGAACGCTTCGCTGTTGACGGACTGGATCTTTCGGTCAGCGAAGGGGAGATAGTCGGTCTGGTGGGGGAAAGCGGCAGCGGAAAAACAGTTACCGCCATGAGCATCAGCGGCCTGCTCCCCAGGGGCAACGCTGAGATCAGCGGAAGCATAACCCTGGGTGGCAAAGAGATATTGCAATGCTCCGAAGCCGAAATGCGGTCGATGCTGGGGACGGACCTGGGCATAGTTTTTCAGGAACCCATGACCAGTCTTGATCCAGTGATGCGCATTGGACCCCAGGTAGAAGAAAGTCTGAGGGTACATACTGGTCTGCCCCGATCAGAACGCAGAGCCAGAGCCGTTGAAGCGATGAGAATGGTCGATCTGGCGGATCCTGAAAGGATATATGGAAAATATCCCCATGAGCTGTCCGGTGGTATGCTCCAGCGGGTAATGATCGCGGCCGCGATAATCAGCCATCCCCGTCTGCTGCTGGCCGACGAGCCGACGACCGCTCTTGATGTAACTATCCAGGCCGAGATCCTCGACCTGCTAAAGCGCCTTAACAAAGAGTATAACATGGCGATACTCCTTATCAGCCACGATCTTCACGTGGTCCGCAAGCTTTGCTCCAGAGTCGCGGTCATGCAAAGGGGCAAACTGGTGGAGGACCGTCCGGTGGAGAACATATTCAAAGACCAGCAGCATGAATACACCAAAAAGCTGATAGCAGCTATTCCCACTAGAACTCACAGGCTTATTTAGCTCAGAAGGAGGCGACAACAGTGAATCAGGTACTGGAGGTCAAAAACCTGAACAGCTACTATACCGACGGCACCCCTCTGTTTGGCGGAAAAAACAGGCGCCGCCAGGTTCTGAAGAACGTTTCCTTTGAGATTTTTGAAGGAGAAATTGTCGGCCTGGTGGGGGAAAGCGGCAGCGGAAAATCCACTTTGGCCAAAACTTTGCTGGGGCTGCATAATGATTACACCGGCGAGATAATTCACCATACCGAGCGGCCACAGATGGTGTTTCAGGACCCGTTCAGCAGCCTGAATCCGGCATTTACTGTTGGAAGAATACTGGAAGAACCTCTGAGGATCCATCGGAGAATGAGTTCTGCTGCTCGGCGTGAGATGGTTGTTGATATGCTGCGGCAGGTGGGACTGGACGAAACCTATGCAGATCGCCGTGTGTGGGCGCTGTCCGGCGGGCAGCGGCAGAGAGTTTCGATAGCGTCGGCGGTCATATCGGGGCCGGGATTAATTATTGCTGACGAGCCGGTCAGCGCGCTGGATGTTACTATTCAGGCCCAGATACTCCAGCTTATAGTGAATATGAAAAAAAGGTATGACCTGAGCTGTCTGTTTATCAGCCATGATTTGAATGTGGTTTATCAGATATGCAGCCGAGTCCTTGTTATGAAGGACGGCGAAATAGTTGAACAGAACACGGCAGAGCAGCTGTTTAGCTGCCCTCAGCATCCTTATACAAGGCAGCTGCTTGCAGCCGCAGAATAAACCCGGACCGAAACTGCTTCGGCCCGGGTTTGCAATATACAGATAAAACGTCTCAAATCAGACCGACAGAAGATATGGCTGATTTGAGACGTTGGCGCATAAAGATTTATTTCTTCCTTTCGGGAATGACAAAGATAAACAGCAGCGAGCTGATAAGCAGCATATAGGGATAGAAAAGATTGGGGATTATTTCAAAAGCTGAAACTTCATATCCCAGCTCGGTTG
Source organism: uncultured Oscillospiraceae bacterium (assembly GCA_964384255.1). GTDB lineage: Bacteria > Bacillota > Clostridia > Oscillospirales > Oscillospiraceae > SIG469. Next base: position 9,228 of record CAYLKH010000062.1, read on the forward strand.
CGGCGGAAATGGCCACAAGCATCTGAGCGCCGTAAGGAATTATCCCCTGGAAAATGCAGGAAAATGTGTCGAGAATAGAAGCAGTCTTTTTGCCGGACACACCATATTCTTCCGCCATCTCTTTTGCTATGGGATTTGCTATAACGATGGCAACGGTGTTGTTCGCAGTGGCGATATCCATTGCGCCTACCAGCAGGCCCATACCCAGCTGACCGGCCTTGTTGCCCTTAAACAGCCTTTTGATTCCATTAAGCAGCGCGATGAAACCGCCGTATTCCCTGATAAGAGCGCACAGAGCTGAAACCAGGATAGCGACCATAGTCGTTTCAAACATTCCCGACACGCCGCTTCCCATGTTGGCAAGCAGCTCGGTGGCGGCGGTGGCTCCTGTGGCCAGCATGATCACGGAGCCGGAGAGAATACCAATAAGCAAAACGACAAATACATTGATGCCAATGATCCCGCCTATAAGGACCAGTATGTAGGGAATGATCTGAACGAGGTTATATTCTTCGATCTCCATCTGACCGGAATAGGAGTTAAAAGAAAGAACAAGGATGATGACCAGAGTAACGATGGCGGCAGGCAGAGCGATGGCAAAGTTTTCGCGGAACTTGTCCTTCATGGCACAGCCCTGACCGTTGCAGGCGGCGATGGTTGTATCTGATATAAAAGAGAGATTATCCCCAAACATGGCTCCACCCATAACAGAGCCGATGCACAGGGGAAGACTGAAACCGGATGCGGCAGAAACCGCAACACCAATGGGAGTGATGAGAGTTATGGTACCCACAGAAGTACCCATAGCGCAGGAAACAAAGCAGCTTACGATAAACAGTACCGCGACCGCAAACCTTGTGGGAATAATGGACAGCAGGAAATAGGCTACGCTGTTGGCGCTGCTGCGGCCAACTACGCCTACAAAAATGCCGGCTATCATAAAAATAAGTATCATGGTTATGATGTTTTTGTCGCCAACACCTTTGCCCATTACCTCAAGCTTGTCGTCAAACTTAAGATCCGGGTTCTGGATACAGGCTACAAGCAGAGCTACCAGAAAAGCTACGACTATGGGGATATTATAAAAACCCATGGGAATTTTTAAAACGTATTCAAAAATCAGACCCAAACCAAGGTATAACACAAGAAACACACCGATGGGGAGCAGGGCCTTTACGTTTCCTTTTTGCTGCATAACAAAGCGTCCTTTCTCATTGCATAGTTACAGCTCTGCGATGAGAAGATGGCAGAGCTGTAAAGATATCGCTAATATTATAACGCTTAGTTTGCCGCGGGTCAACGAGATTTGTTTAAAAATATGGCAATTGCGTTCAAATTGTATAATATCCCCGGATCACCTGAGAAAAACAGGAGATCCGGGGATGTTTCGGTATCAGGCGAGTTCAACAAGCTCATATTCCCGACTGCCAATACCCAATGCGGCAGATGCCTGAATGGTGAGGGTACCGTTGCGGGATTCGATCCGCTCAACCAGGTGGTCGCGGCCAGGGTCGTCAGAGGCGTAGACCAGATCGATACACGCCTGGTCAATGGCTACGGGGTCGAGAGATGCAAGAATGCCAATATCCTTCATGCAGGGATCCTCGGCTACTGCGCAGCAGTCGCAGTCGACAGACATGTTTTTCATAACATTGATGTATGCGGCCCTGGGGCCGAAGTGTTTAACGACAGAGGAGGCTGCGTCGGCCATGGATTCCAAAAAAGAGTCGTGATCAGCGGTCCAGATTTTTTCCGGTTCTCCGGCTCCGTGGATATAGGCTTTGCCAAAGGAGGATGCAATGCCTATGGACAGCTGCTTCAAGGCACCGCCGTAACCGCCCATGGGGTGACCCTTGAAATGGGACAGAACCAGCAGAGAGTCATAATTTTCAAGATTCTTTCCCACGTAGTTTTTGCTGATACGCTTACCGTTTTCAATATCCAGGACCAGGTCCGGCCCCTCTGCGTCCAAAAGATCGACAGGGAAATGCTCGCTCCAGCCGTGATCCCTGAGGGTTTTCAAATGCTTTTCGGTGGAATTACGGGTGCCTTCGTAGGCTGTGTTGCACTCAACGACGGTTCCGCCCACATGGTTAATGATGGTTCCGAAAAAGTCAGGGCCAAGGAAATTCTGGTTGCCGGTTTCGCCGGAATGGAGCTTAACGGCAATGCGGCCGTCCAGCTGAGCATCAAGCTTCTGATAAAGCTCCAAAACCTTTTCGGCAGTTATGACCGGGGAAAAATACACAACAGGTTTCATGTTATAGCCTCCTTTTCATTGTTCAAATATCCAGCTACATAATATCACAATAAACCCTGCTGTCAAGAAGCAGACAAAACCGGAATTGATTAAAAAACGATAACAAAAAAGCTCAGTATTATTACTGAGCTTTTATAATTTGTTAACATAAATCGAACAAGCGTTCGATGTTCTGGGATTTTGAGAATAATGCCAAAAATGCCACAGTTTTTATCACAAAATATTCAAATTTCTACTTGCATTTTTTATGATGTCCCTTTATACTAATAGCATAAGTGGGGCGAAGTGGTGGAAAGTAGCACTCTTTCCCATAAAAATGGAGCGAGGTGAGGACGATGACAGGTGAATACCAGCACAACATTGATTCGAAGGGTCGCCTGTTTATCCCGGCCCGGCTTCGCGAAGAGTTGGGAGACTACTTCTATGTCACTGTGGGCATCGATAAATGCCTGTCCGTCTATCCTCAGAAAATGTGGGCAGAGATCGAACGCAAAACCAGCGAGCTGCCCCTGGCAAAGGCCCGGGCCATGCGCCTGTTTTTTGCCAACGCTAACCGGTGCGAGCTTGATGCTCAGGGACGCATCCTGCTGCCTGCCAAGCTGCGTAGCTATGCCGGGCTGACTAAGGATGTGGTGGTCATAGGAACCATGACTCATGCCGAGATTTGGGATGCTGCCACCTACCGCCAGATGGAGGAAGAAATGCTCACTCCTGAATACCTTTCCGGTGTCATGGAGGAACTGCTGTTTTAACGGCATCTGACCATCAAAAAGTTTTAAACGGTCAACAGGAGCAACAATGGAATTTAAACACGAATCTGTTTTGCTGGATGAATGCATCCAGGGGCTGAATATCAAGCCGGATGGAATATATGTTGACGGCACTCTTGGCGGGGCCGGTCATTCCAGCCAAATAGCAGGACGACTGAAAAATGGCCTGCTCATAGGGATAGACAGAGATAACGTTGCCTTGAAGGCGGCATCACAGCGCCTCGAAGGGTATAATGTCAGGCTGGTACACGGAAACTTTAAAGACGTTGCTCAGATCCTCCGGGATATGAATATCTCCGGGGTCGACGGTATGCTGTTTGACCTGGGAGTGTCGTCGCCTCAGCTGGACGATGGCAGCAGGGGGTTTTCGTACATGGCGGATGCTCCGCTGGATATGCGCATGGATGGGACTTCCAGCCTTTCGGCTTATGAAATAGTTAACTGCCGGTCAAAAGACGAACTCAAAAGAATCCTTTACGAGTATGGCGAAGAGCGCTACTCACCTCAGATAGCTGACGCTATTGTAAAGCGCAGGGAATCAAAGCCAATAGAAACCACCCTTGAACTGGTGGACGTGATCAGATCCGCAATGCCCGCTCAGGCATTGCGGGAAAAACAGCATCCGGCAAAGCGCAGCTT
>CAYLKH010000063.1:0-12370 GCA_964384255.1 uncultured Oscillospiraceae bacterium
TGGCGGCCTTTTGAGTGCGCTGCCGAAGGCCGCAAAATCCGTGTCAAAATAGTCCATCGGACTATTTTGACACGCTGAAAGGCCTTCGTACCTTTGTCTACAGCCTGATTTATCCGTCTTCCAGGTCGGCCATAGCCTGAGAAAGAACTGTGGCGGCTTTGCGGGCAACCGCTACCTTCTGTTTTGCCCGGGCAAGGCCCCGGCAGACGGTGCTGGGCCTTACGTTACATATCCTTGCGATCTGCACTCCGTTCAGCCCCCGGGCATGAAGGCAATAATATTCATACTGTGTCGGTGTCAGCAGCGAACGGCAAACGCTGTCGACGGTCGCTCTTTTTTCAGCGCTCATGGTCGCCCACCTTCCCGCCCCGGGGCCGGTCATAATAATGCTCCATCATCCTGGCCTGGGAGCGAAGCTCCCCCCTGACCTTAAGATAGTGCCTCAGCTTCTCTTCGGTCAGTTTGTCGCCGGGGACCCTGTTTTTTCGCAGGGATTCGATACGGGCCGTAAGCCCCTGACAGGTTTTGTAATAATCCATTGATATCTCATACAGAGTCATAGTATCACCTCATTATAAAGATGTATGCATATGTGTTTACAATGTTGAAGAAAAGGACACGGCGCAGCAAAGCGTGGGGCGGACCGCAGGAGTGGCGGACGGGACCGGCCGTTGCCAAAATATCCGGTGGATCTGTAGCCGCCGGTTCCTCATCCGCGGCGAATAAACCCCAGCTGACGCAGCCGTATTCTGGCGGCAGTCCGGGAAACTTCAAAACTTTTGCTTATGTAGCTGACGGTCCTGTTGCAGGAGGCTGAATCTTCCCCTTCGATCAGATATGGCCGGGCGGAAAAATGGGGATTGGCGCTGTAAACCGCCTGACTCACTGCCGGAAGGGGCATCAAAAGGCAGCTGGCCATGGAGTTTGCCTGCCATTCCAGCCAATGCTCGGGAGTTTTGGGATCTGCCTGAAATTCGGGAGCGATGTCCCGGCACAGGCAGCGCATGGGGTCACCGGAAAATACCTGGCGGTGAAGCAGCCAGTGGGATATTTCGTGGGCCAGAGTAAATCGCTGGCGCAGAGGATGGTCCGGGGATATAAGCACAGTCCCCTCGTCCATTACCTCCCGGCGATATTCCAGCCCGGTAGTGACATATTCGACTATTCCGGGACCAAAAACCGTCATCCCAAGGATATCTCCCCGGGGCGACAGGTAACCTTCAAGCACCAGCAGACCCAGATTGTCTGCCAGACGGTAAAGCTCAAGAGGACGGACCTGGCAGGAGCTGCCCGGGACCAGCTGGTCAAGGGCCTCAAGAGCCATCCGGTCGAGCCGCTGGCGGCTGAACCGGGGGATAAGGTCAGTTGTCATTGGGCTTTACCATGCTGTCGATAAAGTCCTGCCACTGGCGTTCGGAGATCTTATAGTCCCGGGCCTTGCGCAGAGCTACCCGTGCGATGTCGGTGGAGTCGATATAATCCCGCAGGTCGGGATATCCGTCGTTGCGGCATTTGCCCGCCAGGTCGTAAAACACGTCCCGGTCGGGTCCGGTTATTTCCAGCACCTGCTCAAGGCCGGCCAGAAATTTGTCCGGCGGAGCATAGCGGTTGCCCCGCTCGACGTCGCTAAGATAGGCCGGGGCCATACCAATGGCTGCGGCGACCCGCCTGAGGGACAGACCCATAGACTCTCTTCGCTGGCGGATGTAGGTACCAAAAACCTCGTTCATATAAATCTGCCTGCTCCTTTCCTTTTGTGTTCGCAATAAGCGAACAAATGTACGGTCGATTTACGTTTATGATACCATCATGACATGGATTTGTCAATAGTTTTGCGAACAAATGTTCGGTTTTTCTTGAGCCATTTGTGAAAAAGGTTAAAATACAAACATTTAAACACGGAAATGCAATTGAATTTAAATATGGTTTCTGCTAAAATCAAAAAGCTAAGTATTAAAAGGAGGTATTTTTGTTAATGAAACCTTATGTCAATGAAAACGGCAAGCTGGTCACCATGCTGGTAGACGGCGTTGAAAAGACTTACGAACCCAACGTTCCCGGCGCAGTTTATGTTGAAACTGATCAGCTGACCGAGCAGCCCTGCTCCTTCACCGCCAGAGGCATCGAGCCTTATCGTGCAGCCATCTTTGTAGGACCCGAAGGCGTTTCGGACAATATGTCCGTTAAAGCCGCTGTTAAGGGCGAGATCGGCGAGAAGGAAGCCTGCGGCATCAAGATCGATTCCACCAGCGATAACTTCACCGCTCTGATGGGTGTTGGCGGAACCTACACTATTAAGGATTCCGAGTTCAACTTCGTCTCCAAGGCCGACGGTAAGTTCATCTGCGACTTCTCCGGCTATGGCTCTGTTATCACTGCTCTGAAAGGCTCCAAGTTCGTAGTCGAGAACTCCAAGATCGTCTCCGAAGGCGTTGCAAAGTGCGCTCTGTTCTCCGATGGTCAGTCCCACTGCCTGTTCAACAACTGCGACGTTGAAGTTCGTGGCGGCCGCCTGTATGAAGGCTACGTCAACTCTGCCGACCAGAAGACCATGGTCGCTCCTCCCTGGGTACTGGGTATCGGCGGCAACGCCCGCGGCATCAACCTCGAAGGCGACCGCGGTGCAGCTACCGTTGTCAACACCGATTTCAAGGCCAATCAGTGGGGCGTTCTCTCCACCGACTCCGGCACCAATATGCAGCTTTATGTCATCGACTCCAAGATGACCCTTATGGGCAAGAATGTTCCCGAATCCGACACTCTTGACCCCTACAGCGTAAACTACGGCTCCGGCTACGGCACCTACATCATCGGCAACGCCCACGAAGAATTCTTCGGCGTTGATATGAAGGTCGGCACCTATGGCGCTATCCTCCGCGGCGGCAAGGCTACATATCAGTCCTCCAAGGGCCTTATGAAGGTCACCTCCCCCGTTACCGGCGAGGTCCTTTACGAAGGCGAAGGTAAGGGCGTCAACACCCGGATCTATTCTGACGCTTTTGGCTATATGGCCCATGGCGACGGCGTTATCTCCGTTATCGACGGCACCGAGGTCGAATGCAACAACGCCCTGTTCCTGCTGAAATCCAACGGCGTTACCATGAATCTGGACAGCTGCGTTATTAAGAACAAAGACGGCATCCTGGTTCAGATGATCGACGACGACGATTCCCTGGTCGGTGCCAACTTCTCCGGCGGCGCTCCCGCTTTCAACACTGAGTTCAACGAACAGGCCGGTTGGCCCTCTGACAATGGCCTCATCTCCTCCAAGATGCCCAAAGCTCCCGCAGGCGGCCCCGGCGGTCCTGGTGGTCCCGGTGGCCCTGGCGGTCCTGGTGGCCCCGGCGGTCCTGGCGGCGGAATGCCCGGCGCTCCCGGCGGCGAAGGCGGCCCTGGCCCCGGCATGAAGGAACCCGACAAGGATTATCCCACCGACAAGAACACCTTCAACGCTACCAACGTTGCTCTCAAGGGCGACCTTTACAACGGCACCGGCTACTTCGGTCAGGACGCCAAGCCCCTGTATGTCAACCTGGGCGCAGGCGCTGTTCTCGACGGTGCTGTTTCCGCTACTGAGTATATGCACGTCAACGAAAAGGGACAGCAGAACACCCACTTTACCATTAAAGAGTTCTATTATCTTGGCCATGTTGCCAACCGTGTATTCTTCAACGGTGACAACAAAGTCGAAGTCGTCCTGAAGGACGGCGCTGTCTGGAACGTCACCGGCGACGGCATCATCACCGCTCTGACCGTTGGCGAAGGCTGCACCTTCAACGGCAAGGCTTCTATCGACGGCAAGCAGATCGCTATCGAAGCTGGCAAAAAATACGAAGGCGTTATCGCCATCAGCAAGTAAGCTCAATACAAAATCAGCCAGCGGCATGACCTGCCGCTGGCTGATTCAGCGTATCAAAATAGTCCAATGGACTATTTTGATACGCTAATCCTCCAACACCCCCGGGATGCGTCCCGGGGGAGTTACGTTTTATTTGCAGATACCGTCAAGCCATCCGGTGAAGGAGGTGTTCAGTGGCGCGTTTCCGCAGTGGCCCTGATCCCAGGACCAGCCAAGAACGGTGTCGACACCCATCATCCTGAACATAATATAGCAGTTGAGGGAAATGGTCAGCGCCGTATCCGTATCCTTGGTGCCGGTGACGATACGCACATGCTGGGGCAGTTCAGTCTCGCCGTCGACGATATATCGTGTGGGGTTGTAGAGATGAACGATGTTGTTGCCAAATTCGTCCCCTGCCTGAACCTTGGCAATATTGGCGGCATAAGCCTGATACAGCTGCTCAAAGGTCGCGGCGCTGTCGGCTTCACCGTTGTAGGCGGCAGCCAGCTCGTCATAGCCTCCGGTCATGGCGGCCAGAACATATTCGTCCCAATGGCGGTAGTCCTGATCGTAGTCACCGAACTCCTGATTCTCTGCCTGACCCAGGTCCACGTCATCGAAGGAAGGGTTGGTCTTGGAACGGCCGGAATAGACAAAGTAATCGTAAATTGAGAATTCGGCAGTCCACAGGCCGTTTTCGTCACGGCTGATGGTCACCCAGGAGCTGAGGTCGGTGCCGTTGGCGGTCAGGGTGCTGCCGGTATCGGTGTTGCCGGTGCCGTCAGCATAGCCGGGACCCATGACCCTGCTGGTTTTGCTGTAATGGCCGTTGACGTAAGCTTCGGCGTAGCTTTCGTCGCCTTCCAGCACCCAGGTCAGGGAGCTTTCGTCCAGATTGTTCAGATACCATTCCAGCGATTCAATAAGCCGGGCTTCAAAGTAATCTACATAGGTGCCGGTTTTGCCGTCCCGGTTAATGGTCAGGGGTGTTCCGTCCTCGTCCTTAAGGCCAAGTCCGTTGATATAGTCAACATACTCTGCCGCCATTATATGGGACAGCTGATGGCGGAAATCGGAAAGGTATTTTTCGTTGACAGCATCGTCGGTGGCCAGCTCAAACTGCCATTCATAGGCCATGTTTGCCTCTTCCAGACTGGTGATGGGGCTTAAGGGGTCGCAGGCGAACACACCGTCGCTTATTGCGACCGCATTGCCATTTGGGTCCACATATTCCATAATAGCTCCGGATTTTTCCAGATAGGGATAATAATCGGGATTATTGCCCATGGCGGCCATCATAATGGCGTGAGCGCCGCCGCCGGAGCCGCCCTTGGTCACGATGCGGTCGGCACAGCCGGGAACGTTGCCCAGAGCGATGTTGTATTTCAGCCAGCGTACAGCGGCCTTCTGGTCCACCAGACAATAGGGAGCGTCGCCGCAATAATACTGCTGCCCCTCAGCGTTGACGGCAACGTTGGATTTGCCCCGGTTGCCGCAGGCGACATTGATATAGCCGCTGCTGAGATATCCGGTACCGGCGGTACCGGTAGTGGATGCGCTGTAACCGGCGGCTCCGGTGTTGAGGATGATCGGAGCTGTGGCGGCGGTATAGCCGTTAACGGTGCCGTCATAGTTGATGGTAAGATCGGGGTTCATATAGGCGGCGGGGACGGTTATGGATATGCCCTGATAGTCCTCAAGCTCAGGCGACGCAACGCAGACCACCCTGTTGAGCTTATAGCAGTCCACAATGCCGTCCCTGTCGGAATCCACAGCTTCCCAGCTGTGGTCTGAGCTGTTGGCAACGTTAAGGATAGCGGCAGTCTCTTCTGCTGTGAACCGGGCCTCGGTTTTGCATATGCGCTCGATCCACTGGACCAGCTGGCCGTCATAGTCGGCCGAGCCGTGACCCTGACCCCATACCAGACCGTAGTTTACAGAAACGTCCTCCTTATTCAGGGCGAGGGCGAGATTCATACCTGCGGTAAAGGCGGTGTGATTGTCTTTCGTGCCTACCCGGATGCGGAACCAGGGAGCGGTGTCGCACTCTTTATCGGTTCCGATATAATTCATGGGGTTCATCAGGGCGCGGATATCGGTTTCGTACCCGGAAATTGCGTCGATGTCTTCTTCAAAGGCGGCTACAAGAGCATCATAGCTTTCAAAACCGGTGTATTCGATGTCAGCCTCGCTCCAGCTTTCGCCGCCGATGGACCTGACAGCGGCCAAAACGCTGTCGCTGTAATGGCGATAGTCTTTATCTTCGGTGCCGAATACCTGGTTTTCAGACGAAGAGTTTGTCAGGCTGTCGAAGGAGGTGGTGGTCTTCATGGCGCTGAGACAGTTATTGAGAAAATCTTCAAGGGAGGTCATTTCCACCTTTACGCCGCTGGCGAAGGTCGCCGTCTGGCTGGGGCCGGTGGAGGCGGTAGACATTTCGTAGCTTATGGATACCCATTGACCGTCGGCGTTCAGCTTTGCCACAAATTCGTCGCAAAGGTCCTGGTCAAGGTAGGTATAGCTGGACATACCGGTGGAGGTCTTGCCATAGGTGGTTTCGAGATAAGTCGCCAGACTTTCCTCCAGAACGGTCAGCAGATATTCGCAATAGCTGCCTTCCCGCAAACCTTCCAGAGTAAGGGCGTCTCCGTCTTTATCAGTCAGCTCAAGGCCGTTGACATAGTCCACATAGCTGCCTGCCAGAGCGGTCGCCAGCTCGGTACGGAAATCCGACAGATCGTCCCCCGGGCCGAACTGCCATGCGTAGGCGGCGTCGGCGTTGTCAAGGTCCGTGATGGGGCAATAGCACATGGCGGCGTAAACGTCGTCAGTAACGGTCATGTCGGCGCCAATGGCTTCGAGATAAGGGAAATAGTCGTCGCTGTTGCCGGTAGCGCCCAGCAGGCTGGACAATGCGCCCCCGGCACTGACACCAACGGAAACTATTTTGTCACTGCTGCCGGGGATCTGGCTGTCGTTAGCCTTGAGCCAGCGAACAGCGGCCTTCAGGTCAACGATGGCGGCAGGAGCCTTGCCGTTATAGCTTCCGTCCTCAGCTGTGGAGGATTTTCCCCGGCAACCGGGAGCTACTATCACATATCCGTTTTCAATATACTGGACATATTCGGAAATAAAGCCTCCGGCGGAAGCGGGAGCATACCCCCCTACGTTGTTGCGGAAAATCACAGGGGCGGTTTCGGAAATGTAGCCATTGACTACGACTGAGGTATTGACGCTGCCGTCTGCGTTAATATATTCCACGGGAGCGTAGATGTTCAGCGTCTCATAATCGGTGTCCACCGGGTCGGCGCAGTAGACTATCCCGGTCAGGGCCATATATTCGGTCCCTTTGTATGACTGGCGGGTCCATTGGCCCCGGGCAGAATCCAGATTATACAGGACCTGAGCCAATTCCTCCCGGGAAATATGGCTTTCCGGGTCCAGTTTACCGTTTGAACCGGAGACGTAGCCCTTTTCCACCATGGCGGCAACGGCGCCTTTTGCCCATGGGGCAACAGTACTGCCGTCTTTAAAGCTGTTGAGAGTTGATGTGCTTCCATCGGCCAGCCCCAGTACCCGGGCCACGACGGTGAACAGCTCCTGGCGGGTGATAGGGTCGTTGGGAGCAAATTTTCCGTTGCCCACGCCGTTGAATATTCCGGCGGCGGTCACATTTGCCACGGCGGAATAAAACCAGTCCTCCGGCTCAACGTCGCTGAAGCTCACATCGCCGCCGCCTTCCAGCGACAGCACGCGGGATATGATGGCCGCAGCTTCGGCGCGGGTTATGGAAGCCTCCGGACGTATGGTCCCGTCGCCATAGCCGGTCAGCAGTCCGCTCTCTATGGCGGCGTTCAGAGCGGGAGCAGCCCAGTGGCCGCTTTCGCGCATATCGGTAAAGGTTGCCGCCGATGCGCCGACAGCCAGCAGCATTGCCGCCGCCAGCAGAAGGGTCACAGTTTTGGTAAACCGCTTCATTGTTTTGGTTCCTTTCTTTTATGCTCAGGGGTCAGGGAATAGTAATTAGTGGGCTACCTGTGTTATAGAGCAGTATCGACAAAACGCACAAACTTACGCTTGCTTTACTAAATTGCTGATCACTAACCCCTATACTTATATCCTACCCTTTGACAAACCAGATTGCAAGCTGTGGCCGATTCTAAACCTGATGCCCAACGATTCCAAAGCGGAATCCATGAAACCGGCGATAGAAAACGGCGGTCACTTCAGCTACGTTGACGGATAAAAAGTTCAATTTCTTCAAAAGCTTCCATAGCTTCGGGATAATCCCAAAGGTCAAGAGGATATGTATGGATCATATCCCTGCCAATATGCAGATGAACATCTGCCCCGCTGGTGGCCGCTTTTTCGGCGAATTTTATTGCGTTGCCGCCCAAAGCTTCGTCCCCGCCTTCAGAAAGGAACACGTCTGGAAAGCCTGTCAGGTCGCCAAAATATGGGGATATCATGGGGTCATCCCTGGGAACACCGGGGGCATACAGGTCAACGGTTTCTCCGGCGCTGTCCAGCCCTTCCAGCACAACTCCCTTTACCGGGGTCGTGGCATCGGTCAATGGCGACAGCGCAATGATGCCCCGGGGAGCGGGTATCCCCTCTTTTTTTGCCATCAGTGGCAAAACCAGTGCCAGTGTGGCCCCGGCAGATTCGCCGGAAACGAAAATGTTTTTGCTGTCAAAACCCATTTCCAACAGGGCCTTGTATCCCTGAAAAGCATCTTCGGGCGCAGCCGGGAACCGATGCTCCGGCGCAAGCCGATAATCCGCGGAGAAGCAGTTGATTTGCAGCCTGTGGCTCAGTTCCATCAAAAACGGCATGGGTATACCCGACGACCCCAGGGTGAATCCGCCGCCATGGATATAGTATATAAGCCTGTGGCTCCTGCTTTTGGGCGTTATCCACTTGCCGGAGATGCTCCCGGCAAAGCTCTCGCGCCATGTTACGTCGCTATATTCCTTCAACTGGGCCATAACTCCGGTTTCCATTTCTTCCCGAAGCTGGGGAAAGCTCTTTCCTTCAAAATCGGTGCGTTCCCAGATGCTTCCCTTTCGGTTTAAAAACTCCTTGCTGGGCATGATGTATCCTCCTGAATATTATTTTCCGCTTATAGCATACCACCTGAATTTTCCCGGGGCAAACACCAAAAACGATTTACTGATAAACAAAAAACTTGATATACCCGGTCGTTAACGTTATAGTTATTTCAGGAGGGATGACAGATGAATTTCAGAAGCTGCAAATATTTTTTGACCGTGTGCGAAATGGGGACTATCAACGCCGCGGCACGCAAACTGTATATTTCGCCCCAGTCTCTCAGTCAGCATATTCGCAGGCTGGAAGAAGAGCTGGATGCTCAGCTTTTCCATCGTGACAACCCCCTGACCCTGACCGATGCAGGCAGATCGTTTAAAACCGCCGCTGCCGACATCCTTTCTACCATGGACAGGCTGCAACGTGAGCTGGCCGATTTGAAGGGCAGCGCCGCTCAGGAGCTGACTATAGGTATGCTGGATTATGGCACGCCGGATTTTATCCCGCCGCTGCTGGACCTGTATTTAAAACAGGAGCCTAATGTTATGATAATCACCCGCGAGATACCCGGCGGAGAACCGATACCCGACGATATTTCGCTGTTTATCAGCGCCCGGGAGCTGGGCAGCAGCTTCAGGTGCGAGATACTGTTTTCCGACAGGCTGTCAGTCTGCGTCAGCGATCAGCTGCTGAAAAAACTGTATCCGGAGGATTGGAAGCTCAGGAAGCTTCGCCTGGAGCAGGGGGATCTTCACGCGTTGGAGAGGTGTCCCTTCGTTATGCACAGGAACACTCCGCTGGAAGCACTGTCTGATCTGGTTTTCACCCAGAACGATTTTGTCCCCACTTATTTGCCGGTCATGGGGACCCCCAGCGTGCTTTCCCAGCTGTGCGCCGCAGGGCAGGCGGCGATGATAACCTTTCTAAAGCAGGCTCAAACCGTCATCACGTCTGCTGAGCCGTATATATTGAAGGGCGTACCCGATGCTATTCCCACCGGTTACATATGCTACCGCAATGACGATACACTGTCCGCAGCCGCCCAGGGTTTTATAGCCCTGACCCGGAAGTATTTCAAGCGCAGTTGAAGGCTTGAGCCTGATATCATAAACAAAAATCCTGTTTGACAAGGCAAATCGTTGATAGTATTTTAGGGATAAAAGGATAGTGATCCCTGAGATCAGTACCCGCAATCGACATTATATCTTTAACAACTGCAACGAGGTGACAATATGGACAAGCTGCGCTTTGACAAAGACAACTTTACCCTGAAAACTCACGACTATAACGGCACCGAGATAGTCTATCGCCACTATGAAAACATCGTTTACTGCGAAAAACCGGTAGACGTTACCTATCAGACCTTTAACCTCAAAGAGCCGGTGTCTATCGGCGGCAAGCCTGTGGACGCATCAAATGCACCCATATTCTTCTGCATCGGCTGCGCCGGTTTCCTTTCTTCCACAGCGTCCAGCGAAGGCGCTTTTGACGCTCCCGGCGGTCCTGATGGCCCCGGTGGTCCCGGTGGTATGCCCGGTATGCCCCCCAGAGCTGCGTCCGAAATAACCAGCAGCGCAGAATGGGAAGCTATGGCTGGGGGCGAAGGCCATGCCGGCCCCGGCATCATGGGCGTTCCCGTGCTGGGAAGTTTCAAGGCTGACCATATGCCCGGCGGCCCGGCAGGCCCCGGCGGTGGCGGGCCTGACGGTGACCGCTGGTGTAAGCTGGCGCTGGGATATGTTCTTGTAGAGGTGGGCTGCCGCGGTCGTGAAAACAAATGGCCTGACGGCAAAAATTATGGCAAAGCTCCTGCCGCCGTTACCGACCTGAAGGCGGCTATTAGATATCTGCGCCACAATCGGGGTGTCGTCCCCGGCGATGTGGAAAAGATCATCACTACCGGCGGCTCCGGCGGCGGTTGGCAGTCTACCCTTGTGGCCGCATCAGGTAACTGCGACTGGTTCAGGCCATATCTGGAAGCTATCGGCGCAGCCGACGAACGGGATGACGTTTTTGCGTCCTTCTCCACCAGCCCTATTATCGACCACGAAAACGCTGACGGCGCTATCGAATGGCAGGGCGGCGGCCTCATAACCGATCCCCGGAAGAAAGCGGTGTCCGACCACTGGGCAGAACTGTTTGCTCAATATCTGGAAACAGAAGAGTTTGTTGGAAAAGACGGCTTTGGCCGCCTGACTATTGACAATCTGGGAGAATATATCGTCAGGGAATATCTTGGCCCCGACGCTGCCCGTTATTTGAAAAAGCTTGACAGTCAGGCCCGGGCGAAATATCTGACTGAGCATCCATGGATAAGCTTCGACGGCGAGATGGCCACATTCCGGTTCGAGGATTTTGGCCTTTACGCCACCCGTAACGCCAACGTGCCGTCCTTCGACGATCTGGAGCTGTCTCAGCCCAGCCCGAACCTTTATGGCGACGAGAATGTGGACAGCCGCAACTTTACGGATTATTCCATCCAGCTGGCTACCGGCGACAGCAGCGCCCGGGCGCCCCAGCCTTTGAAGGATATCGTCACCAGCCAGAACCCCACCTGGCATATTCTGAGAAAGCATTCCGACGTGGCGCCCCACTGGTGGATACGTCACGGAGCCTGCGATTCCTGCCTGGCCGTACCTCCGGCGGTGTTGCTGGCGACCGCTGCGGAAAACGCCGGTAAGGACGTTAACTGCCGCCTTGTGTGGGATGGCGGCCACTGCGAAACTGACGATGACGATGACTTCCTGACCTGGGTAGGAGAAATCACCCGGTGATCTGATAACTCCCTGACGAAACTGACGCAGTTTCATCAGGGAGTTTGAGACTGTCAAAAAACCTCGTAGAGTTCGCCGCATTGGCGGCGAATAAATTCACATATGAAATTTTCGGCGGCGTGAACGTCGGAAATTTCTCCGCTCGGCCTTCAAACGTGCGAAAAAGGGAGCTTGCGACCTTTTGAGTGCGCTGCCGAAGGCCGCAAAATCCCGTGTCAAAATAGTCCATCGGACTATTTTGACACGCTGTAGCTCCCTGACGAAACTGACGCAGTTTCATCAGGGAGTTTTTCGGGTCATGGGTCGGGTTTTGCAGATATGGGCAGGTGCAGCGGCTGTTTGCCTTTGGCTGGGCTTTGATATTTCCTGTCTTAAGTTAAATTTTCGGTTGACAGAAAAACTGTTCCTATTTACAATTATAGTGCAATAAAACTTTTGGAGGCTGACCATGAACAAAACCAGTGTTCCCGAGATGTTTGGCAGCATGGTGTTTAACGACGAAGCCATGCGGAGCCGCCTGCCCAAGGATGTTTATAACGCCCTGCATCTGACTATTGACGAGGGCCGGGAGCTTGACACCGCTTTGGCAAATTCCATCGCCGCTGCTATGAAAGAATGGGCGCTCGAAAAGGGCGCAACTCATTTTACCCCCTGGTTCCAGCCCATGACCGGCATCACCGCCGAAAAGCAAGACAGCTTTATCGTC
>CAYLKH010000064.1:0-12263 GCA_964384255.1 uncultured Oscillospiraceae bacterium
ACGTTAGCGTCACTCGGCGTCCCGGAAAATCGCTCCGCGATTTTCATTCGCGCCAAAGGCGCGAATGTGTGGGAAACCGCCACGTAGTTGCGCCGTGCGTACAACATTGCGTATTGCGCCGTAGGGGTCGCAAAAAATTGCGAAGCAATTTTTTGCGACCCCTACGGGTGGTTGCGCGACGTTGTGCGATTAATGCGACATGGGTACGTCACCAAGGTTTATATCGTTGTGGGTGTCCAGCTTATGGAATTCCAATGGCTTAAATCCTTCGGCGGTTATCGTCAATTCAAAAACTTCCTCGGGCAAGTCTCTGAACCAGAAATCGCCATAGCTGTCAGTTTCTGTCACATAGCTTTTTCCGCTTCCTGTCAGCTGACATTTTGCGCCGATAACGACTTCTTTCTCCACCGGGTCGTATATGGTCGCGCCAATAAACCTTCCGGGGATATTTTTGTAATAGACTCTGGGAGCCAGTCCGGCTTCGGGCTTCAACACCACAGCGTCTTTAATAAGCTCGGCCAATTCTTCTTCTTCGCCAAATACCATTGCGTCGGTTGGACAGGCTTCGGAGCATCTGGGCTGCTTGTATCCATTATCCAGCAAGTGAGCGCAGCCGGTACACTTCTGAGCAATGCCCAGTTCCTCGTTGAAATAGATGGCATCGTAAGGACAGGTGGCCTGACATTCCTTGCAGCCGGTACATTTTTCTGGGTCGATAATTACAAACCCGTCGTCCCTGCGATAAATAGCGTCATATTGGCAGGTATCCATACAGGCTGCATTGCGGCAGTGGCCGCACAGCTGGGAAATATAGTGTATTTTTACCTTGGGAATAGTTCCGCGGACATTGTCCTGAACCTTGCACCAGAACTGACCGGTCATGGGCTGGGGCTTTGCGTATGGTGTCCAGTCATTGCCGCAATGCTCGTCCTTGCAGGCAAGCTGACAGTTGTAGCAGCCGCTGCATTTTGCTATGTCGATAACGAATGCTTTAGCCATTTACACTTTCCTTCCTTTCGTCGCCAATAAGCCATCCTTCAAGGCACACCCCGGCATCGGGGTCGATTTTTCTGGCAAAGGCTTCGGGATAATCCTGTTTCCAGCCTTCCATTTCCTCGTCAGTGACCTTTTCTACCTGACACAAGAAGCCGCTTACCGCCATGCCGGTGGCGTTTTTGGAGGTTTGTGAGGTTGGGGTTATGGTGTTAATTGCGCCGCCACGATCCAGCCAGCCGGGAATAATGGGGTCCAGTCGTGCGCCGTGGTCGACATAGCAGGTCTGAGGTATAAGCCGTTCGGTAACATATGCGCCACAGAGGACGATGCCGCGCTCGTTGAAAACCTTAACTATGTCGCCATGTCTTATGCCGCGCTTTTCGGCTTCGGAGGTGTGGAGCCAGACGGGTTCATACTGATAGCCGTCCTTGCCCCTGATTTTCATAGTTTCAACCTCACGGTTCCAGATAATGTCATCGCACTGGGCGTGCATACGCCAGCGACCATGGTTGGACATACAAAGCAGGGGATATTTTTCTGCCCGCTGGCTGGAAAGCCGCTCGTCGTGGCTTTCGCTCTTTTCGACCCAGTGAGGGACGGGCATACGCTCGGGATCGTTTGGTGTATTCTCATGTATTTCTGTGGAGAAAAATTCCAGCTTTCCGGTGGGGGTGGACAGAGGATTGCTATCCGGGTCGTTATAAAAATCGATAAGACCGGCAGGAAGCTTGTCCAGCTCTTCCTGGGTTTTGCAGGGGACGACGTATATTTTTCTCTTTTTAAATTCTTCCCAGGTCATATAATCCTCGCAGCCGGTGGCGGCGTAGAAGAATCGTACACGCTCTTCCTCGGTCAGGCCGCCGGTATAAGCCTGATAATACTCGGGACCCAGCTTTTCGGCGACTTTTGCGCAGACATCAAAGTCGGAAACCGATTCGCCGACCGGAGGACAGCAGGGCTGCTCAAGGTAAACGGAAACAAAGTTTCCGCTGGACATATCGTTGCCCAGATCGTTCATCTCGTGCTTGGTGACTACAGGGAAAATGATATCGGCAAAATAGCAGTCGTTTTCCAGCCATGGATGCTGAGCCACTATCGTTTCGATCGATTCATGCTGCATGGCTTTGGCGGTCAGGTTTCCGTTGTTCCAGCAGGTGACCTGGCATGGAGCATCGGTCCAAATCATGTGTACCTTGGACATACCCGGACGGGGGTATTGCATCTTTTCAAATTGATATTGCTGGGTGGGGTGGCGATAGTTGTTGGCATCGGGCTGCTGACTGGAGCTGAAGCATTGCAGACCACGCCACTGAGCCTGACCCTCAAGGATCGCTTTGTGGATAAGGGTCCTGGGAATGAACTGCTTAGGCGCGGGAAGCTCTTTAAAAAGCTCGATCAGCTGGGGCGCGTCCTTTTTCTGCTTGTTGTTCAGCACAAAGCGCTTCATGTTTATCTTTTCGTCAACGTCTCCGTCTACCGGTCGGAGAGCATCGCAGATATGGGGCATCTTGGGAGTGAACTGCCCCTGATAGGGAACAGGATAGTCCCTGTTCCAAAGGCTCCATTCGATCATTTTTGCCTGATGGACACCGGGACGGCCAAGCCCCTGCATACCCAGCAGCATAACCTCAAGCCGTGCAGGCTCAGAGGAGTATGGCCCGCGGATGTAGCATCCGCCATTGCCGTGGATAATGCTGACGGTTTTTTTGGCCCAGTCCCGGGCAAGAGCCTTGATGGTCCATTCTTTAACGCCGCATTTTTCACTGGCCCAGGCGGGAGTTTTGGGAACACCGTCTTCCCGACCGAGGACATAATCTTCAAATTTGTCAAAACCATAGGCGTGGCTGGCAATATACTCTTTGTCGTACAGGTCTTCGGTTATCCAGGTGTATGCGATAGCCAACTGCAACGCCGCATCGGTGTTGGGCAAAATCGGTATCCATTTATCGGCATGAACGGCAGCGCCATAGTTCAGATCGGGACACACATAAACGCTTTTTATGCCAATTTCGGACAGCCAGTAGCAAAGACGGCTGGGCATATGACTTACAACGCCTAAAGGAGTCGTTTCGGGATCGCAGCCCCAGAACAGGAGCATATCCGAGTTGTTGGCAATGTCGGGATAAAGGTTAGTCTGAGGAGCCATTTCCCCAACAGGCTCGCAGCCCCAAACATATTTTGCGCCCCAGAACCAGCCTTCCCAGCTGTCCATATTGCGCATTTGCAGGGTATAGCCGCCCATAAGGCTCAACAGCCGGTTAGGACAACCGTGGCTGGGGGCAACGTTTTTGCCCTCGCCATGCATATCTGCCTGACAAAGCACTGCTTCCGGCCCGTACTGTTCCTTAATACGTTTCAGCTCGTCGGCGACGATCTCGGCAGCTTCGTCCCACGATATGCGTACATATCCGGATTTGCCCCGGTTTTGGGGGTTGCGTTCGCCCTTGGGATCCCAGTCTACCCGTTTGAGGGGATACATTACCCGGTTCGGGGAGTAAACCCTTGCCTTATATCCAAGGCCGAAGGGAGTGATGGTGACTCGGTCGGGAGCCTGAAATGTACTGCCTCTGGCTTCGATCTTCCAGGGATTGCAGTGTTTATCGGTATATTCCTTGTCATAAAAATATGGGCGGATCCTGGTTATTTTATCGCCGTTGGAGTCAACCTGGCAGGGAGCGCCGCTTTCCGGCCCCATGAGGCTGAAGCTGATAATATTTGACTGGTCGGGTTGAAATTTGTTTGCCAAATCGCATATCCCCTTATTGATTTATTTTTTCTATTAGATTATAAATAATCTCTATAAAAATGTCAATGGAATTAAGCTGAGCTTATTATAAATTGCTTTACAATAAAACCCACGGGTGGTAAAATTTAAGCAGAATATTGTAAAGGAAGTTCGATCAATGCAAAATGAGATCAAAACCCCTGGTAAACTCCTTGCTCCCGATGGAAGCCTTGCCCAGAAGGGATATGCCAAAAACCTTATCCTCAGCTATGATCGAAAAGATATCAAGGCCAGAGGAATCCGAATCAAGGAATGGGATTATTACCTGGTATATAACAAAAGCTTTGCCGTCGCTTTGACTATTGACGATAATTCATACATGGGCCTGGATAGCATTTCCTTTATCAATTTTGAAGAGAAATGGGAAAAGACGGTCAGTCCCATGCGATGGGTCACCATGGGAAAAACCGGCCTGCCATCAAGCTCGGAAACCGGAGATATGGCAGTTTCGGGAAAGGGGTATGGCATAGTTTTTGAAAACGGCTCCAGATTTCGCCGCCTGTCATTCCATATGGACAGCTTTATTGACGGAAAGCCTATCGACGGCAGCATCTCGCTGGAAAAGCTTAATGATGAATCTATCGTAATTGCAACACCTTTTGCCAAAAAGAAGGATCATTTTTATTATAACCAGAAAATCAACTGTATGCCTGCTGCGGGTAAGGTAAGTCTGGGAGACACAGAATATCTCTTTTCGCCCAACAGCTCCTTTGGTACCCTTGACTGGGGCAGGGGAGTATGGACATACAAAAACACATGGTATTGGGGAAGCGCCTCGGGCATGGCGAATGGTAAACGTTTTGGGTTCAATATTGGTTATGGCTTTGGCGATACCTCTGCTGCCAGCGAGAATATGCTGTTTTATGATGGCAGGGCGCATAAGCTGGAAAACGTTTGCTTCAATATTCCCCAGGCCGAAGGGAAAGACGATTTCATGTCACCCTGGACCTTTACGTCCAGTGACGGGCGATTTGAGATGGATTTTCTCCCGATCATTGACAGGGCTGCCAACACAGATTTTGTTGTTCTTGGCAGCGACCAGCATCAGGTGTTTGGCCTGTATTCCGGTAAGGCCATTCTTGACGACGGAACAGAGATCGAAATAGCTGATTTTATGGGATTTGCAGAAAAGGTTAAAAACAAATGGTAACGACCGAGGAGAATAACGCATGAAAAGACAAGATTACATAAGCTGGGACGAATATTTTATGGGTATAGCCCTGCTGGCCTCCATGCGCAGCAAGGACCCCAACACTCAGGTGGGGGCGTGTATTGTCAGCCGGGACAATATAATCCTGTCGACCGGGTATAACGGGTTTCCCAAAGGCTGCTCAGACGACGAATATCCCTGGGTAAGGGACGGGGCTGACAACGAGACTAAGTACCCTTATGTTGTTCACGCGGAGCTTAATGCTATTTTAAACTCCGGGGGCAGGAGCCTTAAGGACGCGAGAATATATGTTGCCCTGTTTCCGTGCAACGAATGTGCAAAAGCGATTATCCAATGCGGCATAACGGAGATAATCTATCTTTCCGATAAATATGCGGCAACGGACGCTACTATCGCGTCAAAGTCCATGCTGACATCCGCAGGAGTAAAATTCCGTCAGCTGGTGCCGGAAAAGAGCGAGCTTGTGTTGAAACTGAAATAGAATAGCAAAAAGCAGACTGAAAGGGAACGGCCCTGACAGTCTGCTTTGATTCTGGTATGTGATTATACGTCTCTGGGGATCTTGTACTCGTCCTGCCATGCACCAAGCTTGGTCATCATATCTTTCCAAACGCCGTCGGAAACCTTGCAGATAGCGCGGCCGCCTTTGGCCAGAAATTCGGCAGTGTTGACGTTCTTGTTGGCAGCGCGGGAGTTGACTTCGTTAGCTCCTGCATAGGACCAGTAAATTGCGTAAAGGTCTTCACGCATGATAACGGTCTTCTTCAAAGCTTCGACGATAACAACAGCGTCGTCATAAAGATAGATCTTTGCAATAAACATGCCGCGGATGCCGTAGACAATGAGAGCAATGCCCACCACTATCAGAATAATAGACAGGGCAGAAATACCGTTAGCGATGGTCAAACCGCCGCCCAGGCAGCAGAAAACGCCGATAGCCAGCTGACCGAGAACGGTAAAGGGGACAGAATCAATTTTGTCATGCAGTTTTCCGTACTTTTCTTCCATAACTTTCCTCCTAAAAACTAAGCGCTGACAAAAGCTGCCAGCATTAATAACGGATTATATTATACAAAATATACGTTGACGATGTCAAGGAGTTGTAATGAATTATGTCAAACAACACAAAATCAACATAAAGCGACCGATTTTCTGGCGTGAGGGGAAACAGTGTTCCGGCTTGCCGTGTTGAACGTTCCGGATGAACTTTACAGAATCAGCCAATTATGTTATCATAATTAATTGAAATTGAGTTGTTAACAAGGAGAAGAACCAATGCTTGACAAGCTGAAACTTCTGGAACAGAAATATCTGACCCTGGAAGAAAAAAGCCAACAGCCGGATTTCTATTCCGACCCAAAGGCTGCCGCAAAGACTCTGAAGGAGCAAAAAGAGCTTGAACCCATAATCGAAGCTTATCGCCAGTATTCCGCCGCTATCCGGGAAAAGGACGATCTGAGAGAAATGCTGGATTCCCAGCTGGACTCAGATATGCGCGAGCTGGTCCAGGAAGAGTTTGCAGCCATTAAAGAGCAGCTGGAGCAGCTGGAACAGAAAATCAAGATCCTGCTTTTGCCCGTAGATCCCAACGACAGCAAAAACGTTATTGTTGAGATCCGCGGCGGTGCCGGTGGGGAAGAGGCATCGCTGTTTGCAAATTCCCTTTATCGGATGTACAGCATGTATGCTGAGACTAAACGCTGGAAAGTCGAGGTTATGAACCTTAACGAGACTGAGCTTGGGGGCATTAAGGAGATAAGCTTCCTTATCTCCGGTGAAGGAGCATATTCAAGACTGAAATTTGAAAGCGGCGTCCATCGCGTCCAGCGCGTACCCGAAACTGAAGCTTCCGGCCGCATCCATACATCTACCGTAACTGTGGCTGTTTTGCCCGAAATGGAAGAGCTTGACTTTCAGATAAATCCTGCTGACCTTCAAATCGATACCTTCCGCAGTTCCGGTGCCGGTGGTCAGCACGTTAACAAAACTGAAAGCGCTATTCGTATAACTCATCTGCCAACGGGTACGGTAGTTGAATGTCAGGACGAACGCAGTCAGCACAAAAACCGTGACCGGGCGATGAAGATACTTGTTTCCCGGCTTTATGAGGCTGAGCAGCAGAAGCAGCTGGCGGCTCAGGCCAGTGAACGTAAAAGTCAGGTCGGTACCGGCGACCGCAGCGAACGTATCCGTACCTACAATTTTCCCCAGGGCCGCGTAACCGACCATCGCATCGGATTGACCCTTTACAAAATCGAGCAGATAATGAACGGCGACCTTGACGAAATAATCGACAGCCTGGTGACTGCATATCAGGCAGAAAAGCTGAGAGCAGGGGAAGAGGAATGATAAAAACTCTGGTTTTTTCCCCCGATGATGTTGCTGCCCAAAGGTGCGCCGAAATAATTAAAGCCGGTGGACTGGTGGCGATTCCTACCGAGACGGTTTACGGTCTGGGAGCTAACGGACTTGACAAAGACGCTGTGCTTAAGATTTTTCTCGCCAAAGGGCGGCCACAGGATAATCCCCTTATTCTGCACCTGTCCGACGGGGACGAAATTGATAATTACTGCCATGATGTCCCCGACATGGCTCACCGGCTGGCAAAGCTGTTTTGGCCGGGTCCCTTGACAATGGTTTTAAAGGCCCGTGATATTGTCCCGCGTCAAACGACTGCGGGGCTGGATACAGTTGGTGTGCGCTGCCCTGATTGCGCAATTACCCGTCAGATGATAAGAATGGCGGGAGTCCCTATTGCAGCGCCCTCAGCCAATACATCGGGGCGTCCCAGCCCAACCAGCGCGGCCCACGTGCTGGAGGATATGTGGGGCAAGATCGACGCAGTGATAGATAATGGCCCGTGTTCTGTGGGGGTCGAATCGACCATAATCGACCTCAGTGGAGATGAACCGCGGCTCCTGCGGCCGGGTGGACTGCCTGTAGAGAAAATTGAATCCGTCATCGGACCCGTTATCAGGGACAAGGCTGTGAGTTCTCAGATAAGTGAAGGCGAAAAGGTCAGGGCGCCGGGGATGAAATACCGTCACTACGCGCCTGAGGCCCCCGTAACTGTTGTAACCGGAGATCCAGCTGAATCGGCGAGTTATATCCGCTCTCATTGCGTCGATGGTGACGGAGTGATTTGCTTTAACGAATTTGCGGATATGTTTGACGGGCAAAAGGTAAATACACTGGGTCCGGTTTCCAACAGCGGAGAACATGCTCGACGCGTGTTTGACGCTTTGCGAAGCTTCGACAGCATGAGCGTTGAACGTATTTTTGCCCAGTGTCCCGAAGAACGGGGACTGGACAGCGCGGTGGCCAATCGGCTGAAAAAGGCTGCCGGATTTACAGTTGTTAAGGTTTAAAGGTGGTATAATATGATAATAATCGGCATTACCGGAGGAACAGGCACAGGCAAGACCACTGTGTTGGATTACCTGAAAGGGCTTGGTGCATACGTCATCGACTGCGATGCTGTTTATCACCGGCTACTTGAGGAAAATAAGGCTCTGATATCCGAGCTTGACAGCAGTTTTCCCGGAGTTGTATCAAATGGGAAGCTTGATAGAAAGGCTCTTGGAGCTGTTGTGTTCAGTGACGAAAACGCCCTTGCAAAGCTCAATGAGATCACCCACCGTTATATTCAGCAGGAGGTAAAATCTCAGCTGGATGCGCAGGAGGCTACAGGGCGGGGCATATGCGCTATCGATGCCATAGCCCTGTTAGAGGGTGGATTGAAGGACCAGTGCCGGTTTGTGGTAGGCGTTGTCGCTCCTACCGAACTGCGTGTGAGTCGTCTTATGGCTCGAGAGGGGATAAGCGAAGAATATGCCAGACTTCGTATCTCTGCCCAGAAGCCTAACGAATATTTTGAACAGAATTGCGACTATATTCTCGAAAACTGCAATAATGATTTAAGCGAGTTTCACAGCAAATGCCAGCAGCTGTTTGCCAAATTGCTGTAACACAATACTGATTTTAGAAAGGAAAAATGACAATGAGCGAAAAAAGCGAACTTGAATTGATGAAGGAAAAGCTGTTTTACAATCAGAAAAACGGCTACGACCGGCTGCCCAGGGAAGAAATGGCCCAGTTGGAAGAGTATAGCTCCAGATATATTGATTTTATGAACAATTCCAAGACCGAGCGTGATTGCGTTGCCCAGACGATCAAAATGGCCGAAGCGGCTGGGTTTGTCCCGTTTGAAGACGGAATGGAGCTTAAGCCCGGAACAAAGATCTATAGAAACAACCGGGGCAAGGCCGTTACTCTGGCGGTAATCGGCGAAAAGAGCGCTGCCGAAGGAGTTAATATAGTTGCCTCTCACATCGATTCCCCCCGTCTTGACCTGAAACCCAATCCTCTTTATGAAGACAGCGAAATGGCTTTTTTCAAAACCCATTATTACGGCGGCATCAAGAAATATCAGTGGCCCACCGTACCTCTGGAGCTTCGGGGCGTTGTGGCCTTGAAAGATGGCAGCGTTATTGATGTTTCCTTCGGAGCAGACAAAAATGAGCCTGTGCTGGTCATAACCGATCTGCTGGTCCATCTTGCGGGAGATCAGATGAAAAAGCCTTTGTCAGAAGGCATTGCCGGCGAAGCGCTTAATGTATTGCTCGGCTCCGTGCCTGTTGATGGGGAAGGCTCTGACCGGGTCAAGCTGGCTGTCATGAGCATCCTTAACAAGAAGTATGGCATCGTCGAGGAAGATTTCCTCTCTGCCGAGCTTACTCTGGTGCCTGCATTCGAGGCCAGAGCAGTTGGCTTTGACGGTTCCTTCATAGGCGCATATGGTCACGACGACCGTGTTTGCGCCTATGCAGCCCTTGAGGGCCTGCTGGATATCGGCACTCCCGAGAAGACTGCCGTTGTTACTCTGGCAGATAAGGAAGAAATCGGCTCCATGGGCGTCAGCGGTATGGAAAGTAGAGAATTCGATACCTTTATGGAGGATATTTGCAATGCTCAGGGCGTAAACGCTGCCCATTGCCTGCGCAAGTCTACCTGCCTGTCCTGCGACGTGACCAACGCTTATGACCCCAACTATCCCGAGGTTTCTGACCGGCGCAACAATTCCAAGGCCAACTATGGTATCTGCGTCTGTAAATATACCGGAGCTCGCGGTAAATCCGGATCCTCCGACGCGTCTGCTGAGCTTATGGCCCAGATTCGCAGACTGTTTGACGACAACGATGTTTATTGGCAGACCGGCGAGCTGGGTAAGGTCGATCAGGGCGGTGGCGGTACCGTTGCAATGATCATGGCAAACCGCAACATCGACACCGTCGACGTAGGCGTTCCTGTATTTTCCATGCACGCTCCCTGGGAAGTTATCGCCAAGATGGATGCTTATATGAACTTCAAGGGCGCAAAGGTCTTCTTTGAAAGAAACTGACCGAACAATGAAAAAACCGGATGGATAACCCCATCCGGTTTTTTATTGCGGTACAGATAGCAACATATCCAAAATATCCTCCGGTTCAAAACCTTCTGCATGGATATAAACAAACACTTCGCCAGAATATACCCCAAGGTCTATCCATTGCCTTGTACCCTTTGTGTTGGTTTCAATATGAGCCTTGACGGCATCAAGGTCAAGCATATCCGCTTCAATAACAGAACCGGCAAAGCCGTTCTTTCCCCACGTCGACCGCCATGAAATATGCACGTTACATTCCTTTTCGGCGGACTGAAAGTTGAGAAACATATCGTCAATAAACCAACCGTTTGTGCAGTCTAACACGCTGTATTCCCGTTCTCCGGACACGAATTCCAGCGGAATCGATGGAACATATGGCCCAAACGTCTCGTCAGTCACAGCCTGGTCAAGGGTTTCATACTCGGTGTACCATTGAACCGGGTGCATACCGTCGTCTGGCGAAAGAATGGAAAAATCGGGCCGAAGCTTTATAATACGGCAAAAAATCTCTTTAGCTTCATCAGATGAATAGCCAACAGAGGAAACAAGATAATTCATATCATCAGTTTCGAATATGTAGGCATAATTATCGGCCTGGTCAAACCCGGTAATACTGAAGGCTTTCAGCCAGCCTTTTTGAAAGTAATGGCTGCTGTATTGAGGTTGAAGATCCATATCCTCGTAGGGAGACATGGTGACAGTGACCTTTTTGCCGTCCGTATCCTGCCAGGTGCAGTACATTTCATAAGCTTCATTGCCGGAAAACAACACCTTGCAGGTAAAATCGCCATGGATCACCGGGATGATCTCCAGCTTCTCCAGCTGTGAGCGGTAATGATAATAATACCGTTCATCTGGGTCATCCACCAAAACACCGCAAAAGTAACCCAAAGAGTCTATGTCATAATAGCTTATCGAACGGTTTAGCATATTTCCAACAAATAAACTCAGCAGGCTGGCGATAATGAAAACAGTTGCTGATATCCAACGCTTCATGGCATCACCTCAATGCAATTGTACCATCGACCATGACAACTGTAAAGAAAAAGCTGCAAAAACGCAGAGCGTCTTTGCAGCTTTTGGATAGGTGATAATTAGAAAGCGTTGTACCAGTCGGGCTCGTTGCTGTGTTCGAAAACATAGGGGTTCTCGAGTTCGCCAGCTTCGACCTTCTTGAACCATTCGCCAGCATTGTGAGGCATGGAATCCCAGGATTCGAAAGTCTGGGGCTTCATCATTTCCTCGGTAGCATAACGCCAGTCGTTTACGCGGCTGATGTACTTTTCGTCCTGCTGAGCGGAGTTCTCGTCGCCCAGTTCGCCAGCGGCGACGCGGAGCATGGAGCCGTACTGCTCGGAAACGGTGTGCAGCTTGAGGTCCTGAACAAGCAGCTTCTGGAGAGGACGCTTTGCCAGGTCGGACATGATGCAGCGGTTTTCGTAGGACATACGCTTCCACATACGAGCGATTTCCCAAGCTCTTTCAACAGCCTTGCCCTTGGGTACGACTTCGGAGCAAAGGCCCCACTCCAGCATCTGCTGAGCGTTGACCTGACGGGTGGTCATCATGTAGTAGTTGCCCTTCTTGGTACCCAGATAATGCTGGAACATCAGACCCATGCCGTCGCCGGGAACCAGACCGCCCTGAGCGTGGGGAACTTCGATCCTGGTGTCTTCGGTTACGATGGTAACGTCGCAAAGCATAGCGGAATCCCAGTGGAAGCCGGGGCCGGGCATTGCGCCGATGGTGGGAACGTCAAGGTCGAATACCATGTTCTTGATGAGGTTGGTGTCATCAAAGTACTGATGCTCGAAACGCTGACGGGGCAGCTCGGAATAGGTTTCCCAGCCGTTGGCGTCGGACTCGATCATCCAGTTGTCGCCGAT
>CAYLKH010000065.1:0-11605 GCA_964384255.1 uncultured Oscillospiraceae bacterium
TGGTTATGCGGATAAAGCGTCCTCTGGCCTGAAGATCAGGAATGTTGGGGGTCCCGCAATAGCCCATGCCGGAGCGCAGACCGCCCATAAGCTGATAAACAGTGTCTGAAAGGGAACCTTTGAAAGGAACACGGCCTTCGACGCCTTCGGGTACCAGCTTGCCGTTGCCTTCCTGGAAGTATCTGTCGCGGCTGCCCTTATTCATGGCGGCAAGGCTGCCCATACCGCGGTATACCTTGAAGGAGCGGCCCTGATATATCTCGGTATCGCCGGGGCTTTCCTCGCAGCCCGCCAGCAGCGAACCCAGCATAACGGTGTTGGCTCCTGCGGCCAAAGCTTTTACGATATCGCCGGAATATTTGATGCCGCCGTCGGCAATGACGGGGACGTTATATTTCTTAGCGGCGCAGGCAGCGTCATAAACAGCGGTTATCTGAGGTACACCAATACCGGACACCACACGGGTGGTGCAGATGGAGCCGGGGCCGATACCGACCTTGACACAGTTAGCACCGGCTTCGATAAGAGCGACAGTACCTTCACCGGTGGCAACATTACCGGCAATTATCTGCGCGTGAGGGAAGGCATTGCGAAGCTTTTTGACACAATTGATGATGTTTCTGGAATGCCCGTGGGCAGAGTCCAGCGCAAGAACATCCACATTGGCAGCCAGCAGACCCTCTGCCCGTTCAAGGACGTCGGCAGTAGCGCCGATGGCAGCGCCGCAGATAAGACGGCCGCCGGAGTCTCTGGCAGAGTTGGGATACATGACGGCTTTTTCGATATCCTTGATGGTGATAAGGCCCTTGAGCCTGAATTCATCGTCAACTATGGGAAGCTTTTCGATCTTGTGTCGGCGAAGGATCTCCCTTGCTTCTTCAAGGGTCGTGCCTTCTCTGGCAGTCACAAGCCCCTCTTTGGTCATTACTTCGTAGATCGGGCGGCTATAATCCTCTTCGAATTTCATGTCACGGTTGGTGATGATACCAATGAGTCTGCCGTTGTCACAAATAGGTACGCCGGAGATCCGATACTTGCCCATCAGCTCGTCAGCGTCCTGGAGCGTGTTGTCAGCAGCCAGATAGAAGGGATTGGTGATAACGCCGTTTTCAGAGCGTTTTACCATATCGACCTGCTCGATCTGCTGGTCAATAGTCATATTCTTATGGATGATGCCGATACCTCCTTCACGGGCAATAGCGATCGCCATACGATATTCGGTAACGGTGTCCATTGCGGAGCTTAAAAGGGGGATATTAAGCTTAATAGCTTCGGTAAGCTGGGTAGAAAGGTTGATATCGGTAGGGACGACCTCGCTGGCTCCCGGAAGAAGAAGCACATCGTCAAAGGTCAAGCCTTCTTTAAGGAATTTTTCGGCAGCGTTATCATTTACCATAGGACCCAAATCTCCTTTGAACTAAAAATTATATTAATGAATATGATAATACATATTGTCTGATATTGTCAAATAGAAAAACTGGCCAATATCCCATCATTTTTTGGTCATATATCCCCATTTTATTTGAAAAACAAAACGTCAAAGCAGGCAGCTCCGTTATCATGGATGCCCCGGACATGGATCCCCTTGTCAGTGTCAGCTTTCAACAGGTTTATGCGTTGACCCAGACGGGTTTCTTTCAAAAAGCCTGTCTGGAAATTTCTGACAGGAAAGTCCCTGTCCAGCACACTTTGAGCGGCGCTGAGATAGCGCGAGTTATTCATATGGCCATTGATGTCGATATCATCCCGGGTCACCTCATATGTTCCGGCTTCCACCAGTTCCCGGGGAGTTTTCAGCTTTGCTATCTGAGTCTCGCGAGGCTGCTGACAGGGCGGCATTTCAAACCCCGGCATATCATTGAGCTTAAGCATTTTTCGGCTGGTTATGTCGGATACTATCCATGCCTGAACAGCCTCACCCAACTTTTGACCGTTAAGATACAGGTCAAAATCCCGGTAAAACAAAATACCGTTAAAATCTCTGTGGCAGGTTTGACACAGCAGCTCACCGGGGCCAACAACAGGCTTTTCAAGATTTACCACACACCGGGCCAGCATCCACATTGCGTTATAGCGTTGAGCCAGATCCTGAGAGGAAAGGTTCCATCTTTCGGTATCGCCTCCTGCGGTCGATTCAAGAACGCTCATTATCTGCTGGGATGTCACCGGTCCGGATTCGATTTGGGTTTTCAGTTCGTAACCGTTTTTCATTGTTCAGCACTTCCTTTGCTTCTAGCGTAATAGAATATGTATTGCTGGGCTATTCCGCCATAGGGTCCAAACACCGCCGGGTCAAAGTCCAGGGGGAAATTTTCTTTCAGCGCGCGCCTTATCCATACGTCAACAGGAAAGGCCTCCCGCTTTTCCAGGCCAAACAGCAAAACGCAGTTGGCCACCTTGTCCCCTACTCCCGGAAGCTTTTTAAGCTTCTCCCTGGCCTGTTGGCTGGGCAGGCGCGACAGCTTGTCCAGGTCGAGCCTTCCGTCGGCCACCTGTCTGGCAGCTTCTATAACATATGGCGCGCGATAACCGCTTTTCAGCGGAGCAAGCTGGGCTTCGGTCAGTCCTGCCACTGTCTCCGGCGACGGAAAGTCAAAAATAACACCACCCTCAAATGGGATCGGTCTGCCATAAAGGTCGCAGAAGCGCTCGATAATTCCCGTGATCCTTGTGATGTTATTACATTGGGAAAAAATGAAGGAACACAGGGTTTCCCACCTGTTTTGTTTCAATATGCGTATGCCCGCTCCAAAATCCGCAGCCTTTGTCATATAGTCACATACAGCGACCCTTTGCCTGATGGCGGCATAGTCGGTATCCATATCGAAATAATTCCTCCAGAAGGCCCGGTCGTCCGGGGTACTTCCGTCAATATGCAAAGCACCTTCCTTGATGGATACTCTGGCAGCGCGTCCGCCGGTCGCTCCCATATATGAGCCATCCTGCTGCTTTGACCAGCGAAAACACTGGCCGCAACCGAAAATTTTGTCCAGAACAAGGTCGTCATTTATGGAAAAAACAAGTGTTGACGCTTTATTATCAGATACTGTACCTTCTGAGCAATGGTGAAAATGGGCCATTTTTGCTGTTCCTCTTTATTCCCTGATGATTTTTTGATACAATGGTCCAGTGATCCAGTTGTCCATCAGATCACTAACCTCTGACGACCTAATTATATCAACTTGGGAGGCCACTTTCAATATGGAGGAAAAAATCTACACCATACCCATCAACGAAGCCTTTGACAAAAAAGTCGGCTGTCCTCTTTGCGCTCTTGCCGCCGATTTGGAAAACAGCAGTCTCGAATATATCATGGGTGCTGCAATGATGGAACCCGATGTCCGTATGGAAACCAACCGGCTGGGCTTTTGCCGGGGACACTATGACAAGATGCTGGCCATGAAAAACAGGCTCAGTCTGGCGCTTATGCTGGAAAGCCGTCTGGCGGCAGTCAAAGAGCGGGTGGTTCCGTCGGAGATCAAAACCGGCAGACTGTCAAAGTTCAGAAAAAACGATACCGACGACACCGGAATGCGCATCCAGGCAGCCGCTTCCAGCTGCTACGTTTGCTCCAGAGCCGCCATGTTTGAAAAACAATATATTTCAAACCTCATTTTTATGTACAAAAAAGACGAAGCCTTTCGTGAAAAGCTCCGTCTTCAGGAGTATATTTGCCTATCCCATTATGGCAAGCTGATGCAGGCAGCCAGGGAAGAGCTGAGCGAATCTCTATATTCCCAGCTGTCGGCTGATCTGAGCCGCCTTGAGTCAGCATATTTTGACAGGATATCCAGCTCTGTCACAGCATTTTGCCGAAGCTTTGACCACCAAAGCGCCGGTAAGCCCCTGACCGAAGAACAAATATCCGCCGTATCCGATGCCATTGATTTTCTTGCGGGAAAATAGTTATTGAAGATTGTTCTCTTTTCTAAGCTGGAGTTGAAGCTTGTCTGCAATAAGGGCAATGAATTCGCTGTTGGTAGGTTTGCCCTTGGTGTTTGAAACGGTATATCCGAAAAACCGCTGCAAGGTATCAAGATCTCCTCTGTCCCATGCCACCTCTATGGCATGACGAATGGCCCGCTCCACCCGGGAGGGTGTTGTAGAATAAGTTCTGGCCACCTGAGGATAAAGGACCTTTGTTATGGCGTGGATGACCTCCCGGTCAGCAACAGCTATCATTATGGCCTCTCTCAGATACTGATATCCCTTGATATGGGCAGGAACACCTATCTCGTGGATCATCTCTGTTACCATAGTGGCGACGGTTATATCCCTGTTTGTTTCTTCGGGGCGTTCCTGTCTCATTTCCCGGATAGTACAGAGCTTTTCGATCACGGTCTGGACCGGGCACGGCTTAAGCAGATAGTATTTTGCGCCCAATTCCGAAGCCTGAGATACGGAATACTCACTTTTAAAATTTGAAACAATAACAAAATCAGGTTTGTCGCTCATGTCTGAAACCCGTCTGAGCACTTCAAGCCCGTCCGCTTCCTGGAGTATCATATCCATAACAACGATGTCCGGTTTCAGCTGCTCAATAAGCTCAACCGCCTGCCGCCCGCTGCCTGTCACTCCTATCATTTCGAACTCTCCGTCGCTTTCAACAGCTTCTGTCAACTCGGTGCAAAACTCTCCATTGCAATCCGCCAGCAATACCTTCAATACATCGTCCATTGTTTTTCCTCCTGTTTGTTCATTTTGCTTTGATTTATTATGCTGATTGACTGTAATTGTCATCAGGCCCTTGCTTCAGTGATAATTTACCATATATTACCATTTTCTGCAATGCCTAAATGGTGATTTTTTCCATTTTTCGTTCGACTAAAAGTTTCAGAATTCGACAATTTTATCGTTGTTTCCCTTCTTTTATCCTGAATTTGACACAAATATCACATCCCGTTGCTCTATAATATTTTCCATCGTGGGGCTGAAAACAGGTAGTTTCTTATCCCACTGAGTATTCTTTACTGCTCTGCCGCATCCAGCATATTTTCGATATAAATACCATAGCCGGTTGCGGAATTGTTTATAAGAACATGGGTCACGGCACCCACCAGCTTACCGTTCTGTATTATGGGGCTGCCGGACATCCCCTGAACTATTCCGCCGGTCAGCTCCAGCAGCTTCTGATCGGTCACGCGGATAAGCATATTGCGGTCATCCCGGGAATCATTCTGGCGGATTATCTCCACGTCAAACAGCTCCGCCTTATCCCCTTCCACATTTGAGATTATCTGCGCTGACCCGTTTTCCACTTCGTCCGGCGAAGCGATCGCGATTGCATCGGTGGAGATATCTCCATCAGCATCAAGGTAGCCAAAAATGCCATAGTCGGTATTTTTCAAAACTGTTCCGATTTCTTCCATGTTCATAAAATCGCCAACAAGCTGGCCGGGAGAGCCTGCGCTCCCCTTTTTCACCGATGCTACAGAGGCGCTCATTATGGTTCCTTCTTCCAGTGGCAGCAGCCTGCCTGTGTCCACATCGTTAACGCCGTGGCCCAGGGCGCCAAACATTCCTGTTTCCGGGTCATAATAGGTCACGGTGCCTATGCCTGTCATGCTGTCTCTTATCCACAGGCCCAGCTTATATGACCCCTGAGACAATATGGGCGTCACGCTGATCTGTACCTGCTGCCCATCCCGGTTCACTGTCATGCACAGCTGTTGCCCATCGCTGGAATCGATCAGCTGCCTGAGCTGCCCCACCGTATCTATTTCGGTATCGTTAATATGGGTTATGATGTCACCCTTTTCAAGCTGCGACGATATTCCATCCTCGACCCCAACGACCATTACTCCGTCGGAGAGCAGCTTAACAGCCACCGTCCGGCCTACTGGCACCAGCGTTTTTGCCGAAGCGGTTATGGTCAGGGTTATTGCGGCGAAAAACGCCGCAACCATCCTTTTGATTTGCATTGTTCATTATCATCCCTTCCTGACGACCCAGATTTGAAAAGCTTTTTATTTAGCGGGTCTGTTTCAGTATGCCGCATTTGGACTTCGCCACAGCTGTCAATGTTGTACTCGTTTTCCTTGGAAGCTTAAGGCGGGCATTGAACCATAAGGTTATACAGCTTAAGAGCCGTAATAATGATGTACTTTTTTCAGTTATTGGATTTGACACATAGCGTGTGTAACGTAATGATAACACATATTGTGCATCTTGTCAACACCGGCCGTGTATGTTTTGGAGGTAATTATGCCAAATTCTATAATTTTTGATCTTGACGGGACCCTGTGGGACTGTGTCGAGAATCTTATACCCTCATGGCAAGAGGTTTTTGCCATTTATGATTTGGGCACGGCTCCCACAGCCGACGACCTTTATTCCCTTATGGGTAAAACCGCCGAGGAGTTTGCCCAGGCCATGTTTCCCCAGCTTAGCCGACAGCGGGGTCTTGAGATAATCCAGCGCCAGCGCCAGATCGAGCTTCCTTACCTTGCCAAAAACGGAGGGCGGCTATATGACGGCGTGGAACAGGTCCTGAGGCAACTTGCCGAAAAATATACTCTGTCCATCGTCAGCAACTGTGACAGCGGATATATCGAAACCTTCCTTAAGTATTATGGCTTCGAAAACCTGTTCAGCGACTGGGAATTTTCAGGCAGGACCGGACTGTCTAAGGGGAGCAACATCCGGCTCGTGATGGAGCGGGGCAATATCGGGTCGGCCGTATATGTGGGCGACACTCAGCTGGACATGGATGCAGCTCAAGAGGCAAACATCCCCTTTATTTTTGCCGAATATGGTTTTGGAAACACCGGCGCACAGAACCGGATCCGCTCCTTTAATCAGCTTCCTCGGGCTGTTGAGCTGTTGATTTGAGAGTATTTGACCTTTTTTGTCGTATACAGTATAATGTTAAAAACACAAGATATTATTATTCAGGGGGGCAGTTTCATGTCCAGTCAGCTTTATTCCCCAATTTTTATTGGAAACGTCAAAATCAAAAACAGGCTCGTTATGCCCGCCATCAACCTGTCCTATGCTACTGCTGATGGCCAGGTCACCTCGCGGATAGTCGATTTCTATACCGCCCGGGCCCGGGGCGGCGCAGGACTGATCGTTGTCGGCGCTGTAGGAGTTGACCCGGGATATATCAGCCCGGCAGGAGTATTGCAGCTTTGCTCAGACGACCAGGTCCGCGGCATGACCGCCCTGACCGACTCTATCCACACTGCCGGGGCAAAATGCTTTGTTCAGCTGTGGCATCCCGGCGCATATGCCAGAACCGGGGAATACGGCAAAGAAGCTGTCGCGCCCTCTCCTGTCCAGTCGGGCTTTACCCGCCAGACTCCAAGAGAATTGACCCTCAGCGAAATCAAAAAAATCGTTAAGCTCTTCGGCAGCGCGGCAGAACGGGCAAAGCTGGCCGGATTTGACGGGATAGAGCTTTGCGCAAATTCGGGATACCTCATTTCTCAGTTTCTTTCGGCCAAAACCAACCGTCGGGACGACATATACGGCGGTTATGAAGCCACCGAGCGCATCCGTTTTTTGAAGGAGATACTGACCTCTGTACGCAGGAACGTCGGGCCTGACTTCCCCGTTTCCGTCAGGCTGGCAGGAAACGAATTTGTTTCCGAAGGCAACGGTATACAGGACTGCATCGCTATCGCAAAGCAGCTGGAGAAGCTCGGAGTCTGCGCCGTCAGCATCACCGGCGGCTGGCACGAGACAAATATTCCCCAGTTAACTATGGACGTTCCGGCCGGAGCCTTTGTTTATCTTGCCCGAATGGTCAAACGCAATGTATCCATCCCTGTTATTGCCTGCAATCGGCTGAACATCAAAACAGCCGAAAAGGTTATTGACGACGGCGATGCGGATCTTGCCGCTATTGGCCGCGGTTTTATAGCCGACCCCGAGCTTGGCAACAAGGGTATGACCGGGCAATACAGCCTTATCCGTCCCTGCATTGGCTGTAACCAGGGCTGCATGGATCACATTTTCCGTATGAAGCCCCTGAGCTGTCTTGCCAATCCGGATGCTTATGACGACCCCAAACCCCTGACTGACCAGCGCAGCAAACGCATCCTTGTGGTAGGAGCTGGGCCTGCCGGTTTGGAATTTGCCCGTCTGGCCGCCATGAAGGGCCACAGAGTTACCATATCGGAAGCCGACAAAAAAGCCGGAGGAATGCTCAATCTGGCCGCCGCATCCCAGGGTCGCAGGGACTTTTTGAATCTGGTCGACTGGCTGGTAAATTCCTGCATCGACGCAGGAGTACACTTTGAGTTTGGCGTCAGGATGGATGGCGATGATATTGCTTCCAGCCTGCGGCACGATTATGACCATGTGGTACTGGCCACAGGCTCATCACCAAAGGTTCCGGAATTTCCCATCTCCTCCGAGGCCCGGGTTTTTAACTTCCGCCAGGTGCTTTCAGGCAAGGCTGATGTGGGCCAGCGGGTGCTTATTGTTGGCAGCAACGCTACCGCCGTCGAAACCGCTCTGTATCTTTCCGAGGCCGGCACTATGGACAGCGAGACGCTCCGGTTCCTTACCGAGCATCAGGCCGAATCTCCTGAGCTTCTGCGTCAGCTGCTTCTTGAAGGCAACAGGAAAATCTCTCTGCTGGTACGTCACAGCAAGCTTGGCCAGGACATCGGTCCCAGTACTCGCTGGGCTCAGCTGGCGGCAATGAAGCGCCGGGGGATCGACAGCATTCTTATGGACAGCATTGTTCTGCTGGACGAGGGCTGCGCAAAGGTCAAGGTCGGCGGCGCGATCCAGCGCATCGACTGCGACAGTGTTGTTCTCTGCACCGGCTCCGAAAGCTCTGTACCCCAGTTTGACGAAGACGCTTATGCCGGTCGGGTGACCGTTATAGGCGATGCCGAAAGCGTCGGAAAGCTCGATCACGCTTTGCTTTCTGCCCACAAGGCAGCAGTCGAGATTTAAATAGCTCGCCGGTCCGGATCCAGTTTCAGCTGTCACATTTCGCCCGGATTGCGGCAAAATCGTGTCATATTTTGAAATCTTTCTGTCAATGCTTTACTTTGCGGGTTTTGAGTTGACATTACAGAATCCAAAATGTTAGATTTACAAGTGTCATATCTATAAATTCAAACAGAAAGGAAGCCTTTGCAGCGCAAGGGTGTGGATAGCGATATGTCCGATTCCATGAAAATACTTATATGTGACGATCAGACCATGATCCACGAAACCTTAAGCGAATACCTTAAGGTCGAAGGCTTTGTGTCGATTTCTGCCTACGACGGCGAAGAAGCTCTGAAAGCCTTTCGGTATTATCAGCCCGACTTAATTGTGCTTGACCTGATGATGCCCAAGATGACCGGTCTTGAACTTATTAAAGAGATCCGCCGCAGCAGCAAAGTTCCCGTCATCATCCTGACCGCCAAGGGCGAAGAGTTTGACCGGGTCCTGGGCATTGAACTGGGGGCCGACGACTATATCGTCAAACCTTTCAGCCCCAGAGAGGTCGTTGCCCGTATCAAGGCTGTTCTTCGCAGAACAAGAGAATACCCCGAAGAATCCAAGCGGCTGCGGTTCCAGGATCTTGAGATCAATCTCGACAGCTACGAGGTCCTTGTCAACGGCGAATCGGCCCAGTTTACTCCCAAGGAAGTCGAGGTATTGTATCTCCTGGCCTCACAGCCCGGCCGGGTTTTCGACCGCGAACAGATCCTGTCCCGGGTTTGGGGCTACGACTATTACGGCGACACCCGTGTGGTCGACACCCAGATCAAACGCATCCGTCAGAAGCTGCCGTCAGACAACCCCAACTGGAACATCAAAAGCATTTACGGTGTTGGTTATCGGTTTGATGTTAAATCATGATTTGTCATAATATGTGAAGATATGAAACTTAGAAAAAGTGTTTTTTTCCGGCGGGTCCTGCTGCTGGTTCTGGTCAGCGTTGTGCTGGTCAGCCTTATCTCCGCTTTTCTGTATATGTACATTGCAAAAGAGCGTTTTATCGAAGTAAGGAGCAATGAACTGATGCCTATCGCCCGGGCAATATCGTCATTTATTGCTCAGACCGACGATCCGGATTCTCTGGTGGACAGTTTTTTCTTCCGCGCCATGGCTAACGAAAACACCAACTTCGTTGACGCAACCGTTTACGCCCTGGACAGCGACGGTGAGCTGTTGCTTTATGCCTGCGGCCATGATTATACTATGCCCGAGCCTTATCGCCGGGGTCCCGACAACCATTCTTCCGATACTGTGTATTCTCTGTCCAGAGACACCGAGCTTATCACCACAGACGCCGAAGAATCCGAAAACAGCATAGACCTTTCCCTTGCCGGCGAAGCCTTTGGCAGCATTGTAAAATACGGCGATATCTCCACAACTCTTTCTTCAAATGCCGTTGAATACGTGGTTATCGGTACCCCGATATATGACGATGACTCGTCCTTCGACGGAGCCGTGGTCATTGTTAAACCGATTTACGAGTTTTCCGAAAGCCTTGAAGAGACTAACACAGCGCTGATCATCGGCGCGCTGGTGTCATGCCTGTTAATGCTGCTGCCGGCATACATTATCAGCAAGCGGCTGGCCGACCCCATAAGAGAGATCGAAGAGGTTGCCAGCGCCATGTCTCAGGGCGATTATTCCAAAAGAGCTAACGAGCATCAGGCCGGAGAAATTGGCGAGCTGGCAGCATCAATTAACGATTTTGCAGCAAAGTCAGAGAAGCTCGAACAAACCCGGCGGGATTATGTTGCAAACATTTCTCACGAGCTGCGAACCCCCATGGCATCCATCCGCGCCATGAGCGAAACCCTCCGGGACGGTCTGATAACCGACGACAACAAGGTCCAGCGCTATTACGACCACATTCTCCGGGAATCCATGCGCATGACTCGACTGATAGACGACCTGCTTGAACTGTCCCGTCTCCAGTCCCGTTCCGTGGCTCTTCAAATCAGCGCTATTGATCTGATGCCTGTGCTGTCCTCCTGCGCCCTGACCTTTGAGCAGCTGGCGCTGGATTCGGGCGTTGATTTCAGCTTTGAGTGTCCCCAGCAGCTGCCTGTGGTCATGTCTAACGCCGACCGGATCCAGCAGATACTGGTGATACTTCTGGACAACGCCATCAAGCACACCCCAGACGACGGCAAAGTCGTCCTGTCTGCCCAGGTCGAGGAGCAGCTGGTTCGCATCAGCGTTCGCGACACCGGCGATGGTATAAGCCCGCAGGATATTCCATATGTGTTTGACCGTTTTTATAAGTCTGACAAATCCCATTCCAGCGGCGGTACCGGGCTGGGGCTGTCCATAGCCAAGGAGGTTTTGATGGTACTGGGCGAGACCATAACCGTCGAAAGTCAACTGGGCGAAGGTTCAGTATTCTCCTTTACCGTTCACATTTGTCAATAACCATGTCCCCATCACCGGGGTTTCGTCCGGTGATGGGGATTTTTATCATATCCCCGACCCATATATTTATCCGTGCAAAAAACATCACTTTACAACGGGTATGTGAGTCGATTATAATATGCTTATTGAGACTGAAATTGAAAGGAAAACATGAACATGGATAATTTCAAAATGAATAATGGTCAGATGCCCGGCGGTCCTGGTGGCCCTGGCGGTCCTGGTGGCCCTGGTGGTCCCGGCGGTATGC
>CAYLKH010000066.1:0-11460 GCA_964384255.1 uncultured Oscillospiraceae bacterium
CTCCAGCTCGCCGGTGAAGTAAGGCTTCATGGGGGCCATGCCGGAGTTGATTATAAGCAGAGAATTGTCGTTTTGGGGAATGAGCGAGAAGCTGGGAAGGCGAAGATGTCCCTTGGATTCAAAGAAGGACAGGAACATTTCCCTCAGCTGGTTTACGCCATAGCTTTTCATGTGGTTTTGATTCCTCCTGAGTGAAATAATCAATTATCTTTATTATGGGATATTTTACAAACAAAGAGTTCGCCTGTCAATATCAGCTTAAAAAACCAGACGGTTATTTGTCCGATTTGCGGCGCAGTATGGACAGGGGAGGGCATTGGACTGGAAGCCTGGTGCGGATCTCCATTTCCGGGTGGGGACAGCAGTCGATGGACTGGCCGTCTGCGTTTTGCATATCGCCTACGGTGAAGGCAACGGGGGGACCGCTGGGAGTGAGCAGCTCAAGGGTGTCGCCCTTCCAGAAACGGTTTCGCTGAGTAAGAACAGCCTGACCGTCGCTTTCGCATTTAACTACATACGCGGCCACGTCCCAATTGCGGATATATTTTGAATCGTTGTAGTATTGCATCTGGCCGTTGTCGCCAAAGTAAAAACCTGTGCAGTAATTGCGATGGCTGACCTTATCGACTTCCTCCAGCCAGATGGGGTCGATGGGGACTCCGCTGAATACCTGGTCGATGGCGTGGCGATAGGCGTTGGTGATGACCGCTGCGTAATATGCGGATTTCATACGCCCTTCGATTTTGAAGCTGGTTATTCCGGCATCATAAAGCTCACGGATATGGCCTATCATGCACATGTCCTTCGAGTTTAAAATATGGGTGCCGCCGTCTTCAAAGATCTCAAAGTATTCTCCGGGGCGCTTTTCTTCCATCAGATGATATTTCCATCTGCACGGCTGAGCGCATTGCCCACGGTTGGCATCGCGGCCGGTCATATAGTTGGAAAGCAGACAGCGACCGGAAAAAGAAACACACATGGCTCCGTGAACAAAGGCTTCGATCTCCAGCTCCTTAGGCGTTTTCTGCCGAAGCTCGCGGATCTCGTCAAGGCTAAGCTCCCTTGCCAGCACGACCCGGCTGGCGCCCAGGTCAAACCATGCGGAGGCGTTGCTGTAATTGGTGATGCCGGTTTGTGTGCTTACGTGGAGCTTGACATGAGGAGCGTATTTTTGAGCCGCCATAAATACGCCCAGATCAGCAACTATAAGGCTGTCAGCTCCGGCATTGTCAAGCATTTCAAGGTACTGGGGAAGCATGGCGACTTCGTAGTTGCGGGGAAGAGTGTTACAGGTAACGAATACCTTAACGCCCCGCTGGTGGCAGAAACTGACAGCTTTTGCCAGCTCTTCGTCTTCGAAGTTGCCTGCTGATGCCCTCATGCCAAATATCTTACCGGCAAGATAAACTGAATCCGCGCCGTAATTCACTGCCATTTGCAGCCGCTCCCAATCACCGGCAGGGGAAAGAAGCTCGGGCTTATTCTGCATTTGTGTCCTCCTGTTCAAGGCTTAAGAGGAAATCGGTGTGTTCCTCTGATGTCCTGGAGAAATGGTGGGTACCGTCTGTATCAAGAGCGTAGAAATAATAGTCGGTATCGTCGGGATATAGGGCTGCCCTGATGGACGCGATGCCCGGGTTCGCTATGGGACCGACAGGCAGACCGGCGTTCTTATATGTGTTGTAGGGGCTGTCGATGCTGAGATCGTCGTAGGTCAAAACATCCTTGCGTTCTGCAAGAATATACTGGATGGTGGCATCGATCTTAAGGGTGGGGTACAGCTTGCTGATAAGCCGGTTGTGGATGACCGAGGATATCTTGCTTCGCTCGGAGTTGTTGGCGGCTTCCTTTTCGATAAGGGATGCTATGGTAACTATGTCGTGCATATCCAGCATATGCTCTTCGACATAATCTTCCAGCTCCTGCTCGGGATAATGACCGCCATAGGTATCCATGATTTTTTCTTCGATATAGGCATTCAGCTCGTCGATACGGGCTACAAGGTCTTCATCGAACTTTCTGTTGAAGTTGGATAGAAATTTGTTAATGACAGATTCCGGGTCCTCGTCGATATAAAAATCATAGGTGTCGGGGAACAGGTAACCCTCAAGACGGTTATAAACGCCCAGCTCAAGACCATCGAGAAAATAATAATCGAAGTCGTGGTTGGCTGCGGTTTGAGACAGCTGAGAAACGGTGGACACTCCGTTTTCTTCCAACAGCTCAAAAATCTGCTGCTGCTCGTAGCCTTCGGGAATGACGACGGTCACTACCTGGCGCCCGGAATCGTAGTTTACCATGTTCAGTACCAGCGCGCGATAATCGTATACCCTGTTCAGCTCGAAGGTCCCGACCTCGATTTTTTCATCAGCGTTGGAAAACCATCCGTAAAGCCTGAAAAGCCAGGGATATTTGATCACGTCCTGCTCCTTCAGCCGCCGGGAGATGGTGGTCATGGTGTCAAGCTCAGTGACCGTAAAGGATACGGACTCGTCTTCGCCGGTAAGAGCAAGAACGTCATCAGCGGCAGCCCAGACAAAAACCGCAAGGACAATGGATGCGGCCAACACGCAAATAACGTAGATCAATCCACGAATTGATGATGGGATAGACCGTCTTTTTACGGAGGAAGAGGCTGGATCGCCTGAACCTGCGGGAGATGCGGTGCTGGCGGTAATGAATTCAGGCCCGTTATCGTCTGAATACTTTATGCTCAGGTCGGTTTTGTCGTGGGTAAAGTCGGCACGGTCGAATATTTTGAGATCGCTGTCTTCCGGGTCGGGCTGCACAGGGGCAGCTTTCTGAGCGGATGAAGGCTCGGATTCCGGGTCGGCGGAAGACAGACTGTCTTCTTTTAATTCTTCGTAGAGATTATCTCCAAGCAGTTCCCGGAGAAAATCGCTGTTGTTAGGGTTAGACATACTGCCCTCCAATTATTTGAAACAGTGGATAAGCCTTCCTTCGGTTACGATATGGTTGACAGGAAGATCGTATTCGTCGCGGGGAATGCTGCTCCTGAGCCTGTTTTCAAAGCAAAGCCCAAGAGTCTGCCCCTTATAGCCGGAAAGATACCTGTCGTAATATCCTGCGCCGTGTCCCATGCGATAACCCTTAAGGTCAAAGGAAAGACCGGGAACAAGAATAAGGTCAATGTCCCCGGGAGCGATAAGGGGAAGCTGGGCGGAAGGCTCGGGGATATTATAGCGACCAGTACTTAATTGGGCCATGGACGTGACCAGGCGGGCATCCATTATGCCGCCGGGATAGGT
This sequence comes from uncultured Oscillospiraceae bacterium, assembly GCA_964384255.1. Taxonomy (GTDB): domain Bacteria; phylum Bacillota; class Clostridia; order Oscillospirales; family Oscillospiraceae; genus SIG469. The sequence continues at coordinate 3,270 of CAYLKH010000066.1, forward strand.
AAGAGGAAGGCACAGACGCCTGCCGCTGGCGAGAATGTGGTCCATAAGCGGTACCGTATTGGGTTCGGAGCCAACGCCATAAAAAGCCAGGATGGTCCCTGCGTTTTTAAATAGCTCTGAATCCATAATAAGCTCAGTCATCGACAGACTGTATTCCGGTGGAGCGGCCTCAATGCCGCGAAGGCTTTGACGAAATTCTTTTTTGGAAAGCATATTAATATACCATGAAGTGCATGATAGTCTTTTTCATTGAGGAATCGGTGAGTGCTTCGACGATGGCAAGACCAAAATCCACTGCGGCGGCCGGGGCCTGACCTGTTATAAATCTGCCGTCTACAACAAATCTTGCGTCCTTTTGCATAATGGCACCACCCATATCGCTTTCCATGCCGGGGTAGCAGGTCGCCTTAACGCCGTCCAGCCAGCCCCGTTTGCCCAAAATGGTGGGGGCGGCACAGATACAGGCCACATATTTGTCACCCTTGATGGCGGATTCAATAAGCTCCATGGCGACAGACGAGGCTTCGATATTATTAACGCCGTCCAGCCCACCGGGGACGATGACCATCTCGACGCTTTCGGGATCTATCTGGTCAACAGTCATGTCCGCCTGGATGTTGATTCCGTGAGCGCCTTCGATCACAAGACCGCCAACGCCGGCATATTTCGCCTGAAGCTTTGCTCTGCGGAGAATATCCATGGGAGCAATCGCTTCGATCTCTTCAAAACCTTTAGCCAAAAGAATATAAATCATTTTCGGTTTTTCCTTTCTTTGATGGCGGCCAGAATGGCTTTTGCCAGAAATTTGGGCAGCCTGAGCATACGCCTGAACCGCCAGGGTTCTTTGATCAGTCTGTAAAACCACTCCAGCCCCAGCCTGATAAATATGTCGGGAGCGCGCTTAACAACTCCGGCATAGCTGTCCAGTGAACCTCCAAGGCCGATCATAAGTCCAGCACCTGTGTCGTTAAGGTGCTGGTTTATCCAGATCTCCTGCTTTGGAGCGCCCAGACAGACAAAAACGCAGTCAGCCCGGCTTTGGCGTATATCATCAATTATTGGCCCGTCGTCGGTAAAATATCCGTCGTGACAGCCGCATATTATGAGTCCGGGGATCTCGGCGGTCAAGCGTTCGGCGGCGGCTTCGGCTATGCCGGGTTTACTGCCAAAAAGATAAAGCCGCTTGCCTTCGAGAGCCATTTTTTCCATCAGCGCTCTGGCAAAATCTATTCCGGCAACCTTCCGGCCAATTGGTCTGCCAAGGATACGGGAGGCATAAATGATGCCTATGCCGTCAGGCAGGACAAGACCGGCGGAGTTCAGGATCGCGGCATAGTCGCTGTTGTGAATGGAGTCGTATACTATTTCGGAATTGGGGGTTACGACATAGCTGGGGTCGGGGGAGCAAAGAAGCTCATAGGCTCTGGCAACAGCTTCGTCAAGAGTGACGTTGTCAAATCCTATGCCAAGAATATCTACACGCATCGGCTTACCTCTGATTTACACATTTCAGATTATTTTACCATAAATCAATTGGTTTGTCTACATTGGACACTGCTCCCGCCCTGTGCGAAAATCAATATACCATGGCGAAACAACGCACCGAAAACTCTCTGCGGCATAGTATGGAAAAGGTAAGGTTTGCGGCGTAGCCGCAGCTGGAACCAAAACATGATCAGGAGGTTATACCATATGGCCGAAAAGGTTTGCGCAGGTCCGGTAAACACCGGCTTTGCCGGCTCTGCCGACGCCATTAAGGAAGCGGTCTGTATACACACCAAAAAAATTATGGACGCTTGCCGAGACAAAGACTGTATTGAGGATTTGAGAGTTTATTTCACAGCGGAGTGTCAGCAGCTTGTGGATTCAGCTACCGGTGTCAGGGCAAGAAGCGCGGAGCTTTTGTACGTCTACATAGACGTGGAGTCCGTACCCTTTAACAGAGGCTTCTATTCTGTGGATGTTCAGTTTTTCTATCGTGTTACCGTTGAGGCGTTTGTTGGAAGCACCAGACCGGTAACGCTGTGCGGTCTGGCAACATTTACCAAAAGAGTGCTGCTGTTTGGCAGCGAGGGTTCTGCCAAAATATTCTCCAGCAAAACTGTGCTGGGCGAGATGGACCCGCAGAAAATGATGAAAACCAATATGCCCGCTGCTTATGTTGAGGCGCTGGACCCGGTACTGCTGGAAGTTAAGCTGGTTGAGGTTTGCGGATCTACGGACAATAACGGGTGCTGCAATAACTGCTGCAATTGCTGCTGCTGCAACAGCTGTACCGATACTGAGCTGGGAGAGCTGCCGCCCTGCGTATGCGGATGCTTCGAAGACACACTGGTCAGCAATTGTGACGGCAAGCGAGTGCTGGTAACTCTGGGTCAGTTCAGTATCATTCGACTGGAAAGGGACACCCAGCTTCTTATCCCCAGCTATGATTATTGTATTCCCAGCAAGGACTGTACTGCGGTCAGCGGAGCGGAAGCCGGAACTGCCTGCGATATTTTTGACAGCATCAGCTTCCCCACAGCCGAGTTCTTCCCACCCTCTGAGTGCGAGCTTAACGACAGCGGCTGCGGTACCGTAGCCGGAGTAGCGGGAAAAACTTCCTGCGGATGCTGCGGATAACAGAAAAATGCTCAAAAAGCAGCGCGATTTGACCGCGCTGCTTTTTGTTTATTCAACCCCTTCGGATGAAACAAAGCTGCCAATTGGGACGATGTTGACATAGCTTTTCCCACGCCCCAGCTCAAGGACGGAGCCATCGATATGAGTATAGACAAAGGGAGAATCGTAGCTGTCCTTTGACCATTTGATGTATATGGCCTTTCCGCCGCAGGCAAAAATACCGTTGCCGCTGCTGACCAGTTCTACTTCCTGACGACCTTCGGTGTCTCCAGCGATGGCGTACTGATTGGCGAAGAGGATCAGCACGTTAGTTGCATAAACCTGCTTGTCGTTTTCTCCGTCAATATATGGCTCGCCGTATTGGGAAACGGTGTAAACACCGTAGTCCGGCTGGTAGGTGAATACTCCCGTTTTGTAGGTCGAGAACTCAACAGTCACGATTTCGGCTGTAACACCGTTTTCGGGGGTGCCGTCATCCGTAAATGTGAGTCCCTGGCTGAAACCCTGGCGAAGCTCGGTGCGATACTGATGCTCGTTAACATACTCGATCAGCTTTTGACCGGAGGTAAACATACTGTGTTCATACCCTTTGGTTTTGATGCGTTCTTCGTCTCTCCAGAAGCATCCGGCAGAGATACCGTCGATATTGTCGGTATTCCTTGACGCGATCAGTTCATAAGCCTGGGGGCTTCCTCCTGCATGGACATGGATAGCGTCGTGACCGGCTGCGATATCAAGATAGTAAGAACGGGTCGATCGGATGCTGCCGATATTCCCGGCATAATATGGATTTTGAAATATGGCGACCATTCTTGTTATACCGCCCTCGGCCAGGACCTCGTAGATAATATCGGCCTGACGTATGCCATGCTGGGGCAGCGCGGCCTTGAGGTTATTGACCATTACTGCATATGGGCGGCTGTTAAGATATTTGTCGGTTTTCATGTCAAGCCCGGTCAGAGGATTTGGATATTCTATTACCGTTTCTGACGGCTCCGGTTCCGGTTCGGGTTCAGGCAGAGGGACCACCTCAACAGCAGGCTCAATAGAGGAAGCGGACTCAACAGAGGACTCAGCTTCCGGCTGGACGGGGGAAGACTGGTTCTCGACCTCCGACAGTGAGGGAGAGGGGACAGACTCCTGCTTATCGCCGCAGCCACAAAAAGTGAGGAACGCCAAAACAGCAATCAGCAGGGGCAGTTTACGGATAATTTTTCGTTCATTCATTATTTCACATCCTGTTCGCTACAATTTTATAGTTATTTACCATGTATGTCAACATAATAAAAATTACTTTGATATTCCGGGTTTATATGTTACAATAAATAGAACACCATATTTGTGACGAAGAAAGGACGGATATCATGGCAAAATACGAAAATCCATATAGCGAAATGGATATAATGCTGCTGATTCTGCTGGCGGCGTCCCGAATTGGCAGGGCCTTGAGCTTTGGCGAGCTGTGGAATCTTGTCTTTGTCGATAACGAAATATCATATTTCGACTATTTTATGTGCCTGGACAAGCTGGTCAAGAACGGCCAGATGTCCAGACTTGAGGGCGATATGTATTGCATAACTGAAGAAGGAATCAAAAATGGCGCTATCCTTGAAGACAGGATACCCAGAAAACTCAAACCACTTATTGAAAAATCTGCCAGCGAGCAGCGGGCATCAGAGCGTCGGGAGTCCGGCATCAAATCCGATATCGAGCTGAGAGCTAATGGCGAATATCTTGTCACCCTTGGACTTGACGACGGGCTTGACTGCATATTCCGCCTGTCACTGGTGGCACCTACTGCCGAAAGCGCCGACGAGATCAAATCAAGATTCAGGAAAAACCCCGAAGCTATTTTTTCCGACATTCTTGCCAGTATTTTCAAAAACAGGGACGGCCAGAAAGACTGATCCTCTGCCTGTGGCGCATATGTGGCCTGGGGTGACTGGGTTCTTATAATTGCGACCAGGTAACCGATGATTTGATCATCGGCTGGCCAAATATTGCGTTTTTTGTATTGAGTTTTGTCGTGAAATGGTGTACAATAGCGTCATGTTAATTTACATAATACAAAGGATTGAACGTTATGAGATGTCCGTACTGCGGTTTTCAGGAAAGTAAGGTCGTAGACTCACGTCCGGCGGAAGAAGGCCAGAGCATAAGAAGGCGCCGCGAGTGCCTTTCGTGCGGTAAAAGATTTACTACATACGAAACTGTTGAGAGCCTGCCTCTGGTAGTCATTAAACGTGACGGCAGCCGACAGACCTTTGACCGTGACAAGGTTTTGCGGGGAATGGTCAAGGCCTGCGAAAAACGGCCCGTGCCATATGCCGAGCTGGAGTCTGCCGCGTCCGAAATAGAACAGCTGCTTCAAAACTCCCTCGAGCGGGAGGTCAGCACCGAGCGCATCGGCGAGCTGGTCATGGACAAGCTGAAACCTCTGGATGAAGTTTCCTATGTCCGTTTTGCTTCGGTTTACCGCCAGTTCAAGGACATCAACAGCTTCATGTCCGAGCTTAATAAGTTGCTTGAGGACAACGGCTGAACCGATCGTCTTAGCTTCAAACAGCTGGCGATAAGATCACCGGGCTGCTAAAGTATATTTCTCAGCAGCGGAAGCTCCGCCTGCTTTATGCGTTCCAGACTGCTGATGGTCTCGGCAGCCTGAGCGGCGAAGTCGGCAGTTTCCTGCCATTTTGCCAGGGCGTTCAGTGAAGCGATGCCTTCGGAAATGTCGTCCGAAAAGTCATGGTGCAACACCGAAGACAGATAAAAGCTTTTATCATACCAATATTGCGAGGCTTGGGAGCATAGCTGCCGAGCCTCGTTCCATTTTCCACTTTCTGCACTGTCGAGAGCGCTTGATATAAACGAGCTGGATTCGTCGGTAATATGGGATATGTGCACCGTGTTTACAGCGCAGAAGACACATATGGATATCATAATTGCTGCCGCGGAAATAAGGTGTTTCATGAATTATCTTTCCTTTCCAATATAACATTACCGTCTGTATCAGCCATAAGAGCATAAACGTCTTTTATTGTTTTGATTTTGTGCGCTTTAAGCTGACTGCTGAGCCATTTTTCGTCATACCCCAGGGCGTTCATGTTTTCGCGCATAAGCCGCCCATCGTTGACGATAATGGCGGGTATAGCTTCGTCGGATACCTTTATGCCAAGATCGCTGGCAGCAGGCGGCGAGTCCTTGGCTTTGGGTATGACGCTGAGCTGACCGTTAGTTTCCAAAATGGCATAATGGACCTTTTTGATGTCAACTATTTCCTGCTGCCGTAAGGACTCGGTAAGCTCGTCCAGTGTCAGCCGGTTTTTCCGCATTTCCTCCTGGACTATAACGCCGTCATTAATAATGACCGCAGGCCGACCGCAGATCATTGACCGAAACTTTACGCTTTTGTATGAAACGAAGGAAATCACCAGCTCCAGGGAGACTAAGGTCAATATGGGAATAACGCCGCTCAGTATGGGTATTCCCGGATCCTGCATAGGCACTGCGGCCAGCTCGGATATCATGATCGTTACTACAAGCTCCGACGGCTCCAGGTCGCCCAGCTGCCTTTTTCCGGTAAGACGAAGGGCGGCGATGATCAAAAAGTAAAGGATAAAAGTTCGAATAAGGGAAACTATCATAAACACACGGCTCCTTTTGTTCCTATCATTGACCAAATGGCATGGAATATACCAACTTGTAGACAAAGGCCCGGTAGCCTTTGTCTACAAGTTGTGCGGAACGAACTAAAGTTCGTTCCTGCCGCTGCGGCGGGTTATTGAACGCGAAAGACACCCCTGATGGGTTTCTTTCACACTATCTTTCCTTCCGTTGCGGCTACTTTATACCTTTGTCTACAATCTGAATATACCTGTAAAAGCATTGACCATAACAGGAGATTATGCCGGGAAAAAACAGGCGTTATATCGATGGTAAAAATGCAGAAATGAACCTGCGTCACGGCCGTAGATATGGCAACTATTTAGATTTACAACAGGAAAAAAATGTGCTAAAATTCAAACGAATATGGACGACCAATTGTATTATTATATTGGAGGAGATAGTATGAAGCAGGATCTTATTGCTATTGTGGACCTGGGCAGCGAAGAAAATTCCCGGCTTGCCAGAGCGGTCAGGGCTTTGGGAGTATACAGCGAGATATATAACTACGATATCTCAGCCCAGGAGCTTTCTGCTCTTGATAATCTGAAAGGTATTATCATTAACGGCGGGAAGAATAACATCGTGGACGGCGAAGTTATCCATGCAGGGGACTGGGTGTATGACTGCGGTAAGCCCGTAATGGTCATTGATCATGTGGGCCGGAAGCCCCAGGATCTGGTCGGCCTGCCCCAGGACGATGACGAGCTTAAAGCGGCCATCAAACCCTTTATCTTCGACGTGTGCGGGGCCGAAGCAAACTGGAATATGAAGAACTTCGTTGCTGACCAGGTGGAACTGCTTCGCCGCCAGATCGGTGACAAAAAAGTTCTGCTGGCGCTGTCCGGCGGTGTCGATTCGTCTGTTGTCGCAGCTTTGCTTATAAAGGCTATAGGCAGCAACCTGTATTGCGTTCATGTAAACCATGGCCTTATGCGTAAAGGCGAAAGCGAAATGGTCATTGAGGTTTTCAACAACCGGCTCAAGGCCAACCTGACCTATATCGACGCATCTGACCGGTTCCTCAGCAAGCTTGAAGGCGTTGCCGATCCTGAGCAGAAGCGTAAGATAATCGGCGCTGAATTCATCCGCGTGTTCGAAGAAGAAGCCAGAAAGCTCGAAGGTATCGAATTCCTCGGCCAGGGTACCATTTATCCCGATATCGTTGAAAGCGGAACCAAAACGGCCAAGGTAGTCAAAAGTCACCATAACGTTGGCGGACTTCCCGAGGATATGGATTTTGAGCTTGTTGAGCCGCTGAAATACCTGTTTAAAGACGAGGTCAGGGCCTGCGGTGTTGAACTGGGTCTGCCTCCTGAGATGGTTTACCGGCAGCCGTTCCCCGGCCCCGGACTTGGTGTGCGCTGTGTTGGAGCCATAACCCGGGATCGTCTTGAATCTCTCCGTGAGGCTGACGCTATTGTCAGAGAAGAATTTGCAAATTATGGCCTTGACCAGAAGGTTTGGCAGTATTTTGCCGTTATCCCCGACATCAAGTCCACCGGCGTTAAGGACGGTGCCAGATTTATGGGATGGCCCGTTGTCGTCAGAGCGGTCAATACCATTGATGCTATGAGCGCCGGGATCGAAGAACTGGAATGGCCTGTGCTGAAAAAAATAACTGACCGTATCCTGGCCGAGGTCCCGGGCGTCAACCGCGTCCTTTATGATATGAGTCCCAAACCCCCCGCAACCATCGAGTGGGAATAATTTGAAAAAGCCGAAAAACCCAGTAATTGCAAGGCTTTTCGGACTTCGCCCACTTCTTCTGATAAGGTTTTGATAAGAACTCCCTCCAATGCAATTATTCTGCGTTGCGAGTGGCTTGTGAGTAAAGAATAATTTCGCTTGCCTCACAAAAATCCCATATTAACATTTAAGCCCGTACTGATCGGATGTCAGTACG
>CAYLKH010000067.1:0-10805 GCA_964384255.1 uncultured Oscillospiraceae bacterium
CGACTATCTGCGGGACAATATGGCCATCTATAAAAAAGAAATGGTCCAGCGGGGCCACAGCTTTGCCATCGTAGACGAGGTCGACTCCATCCTTATCGACGAAGCCCGGACCCCTCTTATTATCTCCGGCCGCGGAGCCGCCTCTACCGAGCTTTACGAGCGGGCCGACACCTTTGCATCCCGGCTGAAACGGGCGGTTTTCGCATCGGTGGACTCCAAGGAGGACCAGGACAATATCGACGCCGACTACATCGTTGACGAAAAGGCCCGCACCGTCACCCTCACCGCCAGCGGCATCGCCAAGGCCGAGGATTTCTTCGGGATTGATAACCTTTCCGACCCGGAAAACGCCACCATTTCCCACCACATCAATCAGGCCATCAAGGCCCGGGGCATTATGAAGCGGGATATCGACTATGTGGTAAAAGACGGTCAGGTCATTATAGTAGACGAATTTACCGGCCGCCTTATGTTTGGCCGCCGCTACAACGAGGGTCTGCATCAGGCTATCGAGGCCAAGGAACACGTGACCGTAGCCAACGAAAGCAAAACTCTGGCCACCATAACCTTCCAGAACTTTTTCCGCCTGTATTCCAAGCTTTCCGGCATGACCGGCACCGCCCTTACAGAAGAAGAGGAGTTCAACTCCATCTATGCTCTGGACGTTCTGGAGATCCCCACCAACAAGCCTGTTATCCGCATTGACGACCCGGACGTGGTGTACAAAACCGAAAACGGCAAGCTCCGGGCTGTTATCCGTCAGGTAAAAGAATGCCACCAGAAGGGTCAGCCCGTTCTGGTAGGCACCGTTTCCATCGAAAAATCCGAGCAGCTTTCCAATATGCTCCGCAAAGAGGGCGTTCCCCACACGGTTCTCAACGCCAAGTTCCACGACAAAGAGGCCGAGATCGTCGCCCAGGCGGGCAAGCTGGGAGCCGTTACCATCGCCACTAACATGGCCGGTCGCGGCACCGACATTATGCTGGGCGGCAACGCGGAATTCCTGGCCAAGACCGACCTGAGAAAAGCCGGGCTGGACGAGGAGCTTATTGCCGAGTCCAACAGCTTTGCCGAAACCGACGACCCCCAGATTCTGGAAGCCAGACGGATGTATTCCGAAGCCTATGAGCTTCACCGGGTCGACACCTCTGCCGAGGCCGAAAAGGTCAAGGCCGCCGGCGGTCTGTTCATCATCGGCACCGAGCGTCACGAAAGCCGCCGTATCGACAACCAGCTCCGCGGCCGTTCCGGCCGTCAGGGCGACCCGGGCGAAACAAGATTCTATATCTCCATGGAAGACGACGTTATGCGTCTTTTCGGCTCCGAGCGTATTCAGGGAATGATGGAGACTCTGGGCATCGACGAGGATACCCCCATCGACCAGAAGATACTTTCCAACGCTATCGAATCCGCCCAGAAAAAGGTCGAGGGCCGCAACTTCCAGATACGAAAGAACGTCCTGGAATACGACGACGTTATGAACACCCAGCGCAAGGTCATTTATCAGCAGCGCCAGCAGGTGCTTGACGGCGAGGATATTTCCGAAAGCATCCGCAGCATGTACCATTCGGTCATCGAAAGCGGAGTCAACTCCATTCTGGGTCAGGGGGGCTACATCGCCGACCGGGACCAGTTCAACACTGTGGCCGCCCAGTTTGAAGGTCTGTTTTATCCCAAAGGCGCTCTGACCGCCACCGATGCCGAGCTTAACGATCTTGACAATACCGCCCTTATCCAGAAGATCACCGCTCTGGCTGACCGGGCCTACGCCGCCAAGGAAAAAGAGCTGGGCATGGCCCCCGGCACCGACACCCCCCTTATGCGCGAGGTGGAGCGGGTGTTCCTGCTGCGGGTAGTGGACGAATACTGGATGGACCATATCGACGCCATGAGCGAACTGCGTCAGGGCATCACCCTGCGGGCCTATGCCAACAGCGACCCGGTCATCGAATACAAGCGCGAAGGCTATGATATGTTCGAAGCCATGGTCAACGCCATCCGGGAAGAAACCGTCCGCCGGGTATTTCTGGCAAAGCTCACCGTCAACCAGCCCGTTGAACGCAAAAAAGTGGCCGAGGTCACCAGCACCGGCAGCGGCGACGGAACGGTCAAGCGCCAGCCCGTTAAGAAAAAGGTCAAGATCGGCCGCAACGACCCCTGCCCCTGCGGCAGCGGCAAAAAGTTTAAGCACTGCTGCATCGACAAGGGCATTTACGATTAAATTCCCCACATTATTTGGAGTTTTCTATGTCTTTTACGCTTTTATCACACAACGGTGTTCAATACCTGACCTGCGATGCCATAAGCGCTGTCCACGGTTTTTCCACCCGTCAGGGTGGCGTTTCCCATGGGTATCTCGGCTCCATGAACCTGAGCTACACCCGGGGCGACAGCTACGACAACGTTTTTGAAAACCATCGCCGGTTCGCCGCTGCTCTGGGCTACCCCATGGACAGGCTGGTATCCACCCGCCAGGTCCACGGGGACGTTATCCGCATCCCTCAGGATAGTGACCGGGGCAAGGCCGCCCGGATGGAGCTGGACTATGAATGCGACGGCCTTATGACCGACCGTCCCGGCCTTCCTCTTATGGTTCTGACCGCCGACTGCTGCCCCGTGCTGCTGTATGACCCGGTCAGGAAGGCTGCGGCTGCCGTCCACGCCGGTTGGCGGGGTACCGCCCTGGGCATCGCCGGAAAGGCTGCTGCCGAAATGGTTCGGGTCTATGGATGCAGTGTTGAAAACATCGTTGCCGCCATCGGCCCCTGCATAAGCAAATGCTGCTTTGAGACTGACAGGGACGTTCCCGACGCTATGATAAACGCTCTTGGCAGCGATGCCGAAGCCTTTATCACCCGCTCCGGAGCAAAATTTCATGTGGACATCAAGGGCATCAATGCCCAGTTTCTCCGTCGTCAGGGCGTTACAAATATTCACATTTCTGACCAGTGTACCGCCTGCGACACCGACCAGTATTTTTCCCACCGGGTCATGGGCGATAAGCGTGGGTCACTGGCCTCAGTCATTATGATTCCGGAGGACAACGGATGAAAAACCTTATACGCCTGATGGCTCTTGCCATGGCAATGCTTATTCTATGCTCATGCTCTGTTTTCAACGGAGCCATAACCTCCATAATCGAATCCACCCGGGACACCGAAGAAAGCACCCAGATTTCCGAAGAACCCTCAGAAGAATCCCCTCAGCCGGAAGAAGAGCTTTCATCCCGGGACGGCGGAGCCAACGACCAGTTTGGCGTTGCCTACGACCCAAACGGCAGCTTCAACCCCATTACCTCCCGCAACCGATACAATCAGGACATTATATACCTTATGTACGAAGGTCTGTTTGAGGTCAGCGCCGACTACACCGCCGAGCCGGTTTTATGCACCGGTTACGAGGTCAGCGACAGCCAGCTGGTCTACACCTTCAACATCCGTCAGGGGGTCAGCTTTCACAACGGTCAGACCATGACCGCCGACGATGTGGTCTATTCCCTCAACATGGCTTCCAACGCCGAATCCTCGGTCTATTCCTCCCGATTCCATTCCGTGGCCACCATCACCGCTCTGGATGACCACACCGTTCAGATCGTTCTGGGTTCGCCCTACGAGCAGCTTCCCCTGATACTGGACATCCCCATCATCCCCGAGGGCAGCATCGATTCTTCGGTCCCCTCCGGTACCGGGCCATATAAGCTCAGCGGCAGCGGCGACAGCATGACCCTGTTAAAGAACGAAAAATGGCGCAACAGCAGTCAACTCCCCTTCGACCAGATCTTCCTTTACAGCGCCGACAGCTCCGACAGCCTGAGAGACGATTTTGAAACCTCACGTATCGACCTTCTTAAGATCGACCCCACCGGAACGTCCAGCATCACCTTTCACAACGACTACGAGCTGTTCCAATATGGCACCAGCATTTTTCAATACGTCGGCTTCAACTACGACAGCGACGTTTTTTCCAACGAATATGCCCGCCGCGCGGTGTGCTACTGCATCGACCGGGAGACTATTGTCCAGGACGCGTACAACGGCCGGGCCGTTGCTGCGGTGCTTCCCTGCCGGGAGGAATCCATCCTTTATGACGAAGCTCTCAGCCAGAAGCACAGCTATAACCTCACCCGGGTCAGGGAGCTTTATGACGAAGGTGGCTTCACCGCCCTGGACGATACGGGGCTTATGTATTTTGAAACCCCGGAATATATGCAGCCTCTGTCGGTGGATTTCATCGTCAATTCCGAAAACACCTATAAGGTCGCTTCTGCCGAGCATATAGCTCAGGTCATGAACGAAAACGGTTTTTCCGTCAATCTTCGCATCCTGACCTATGACGACTATATGACCGCCCTGAACACCGACGATTATGATATGTATCTGGCAGAGGTCAAGCTGACCGCAGATTTTGACCTGACCACCATCCTTACATATTATGGCAAGCTGAATTATGGCACGGTGACTTACGAAGACCTGAGCCTTTATATCAAGGGCGCTCTGGAAAACAGCGGCGCAGCCCTTGACCTCTTCATTCTTATCTACGAACACGGCCTGATGGCTCCGGTCCTGTTTAAGGACCATGCGGTCATAGTCCCCCGGGGACTCATAACCAACATCTCCCCCACCATGGCCAACAGCTTTCACGGCATTACCGACTGGATAATCAATTTTGACTGACATAAACAATATCAGGGTTTGACCGATATTTTTGGAGGATAATATGGATAAGGTTTACAGATGCTTTTCAGAAAAGAAAGAGGGCTTTCAGGTAGAAGCCCAGGGAGTGCTGCACCAGCTGAAAGAAAATCTGGGCATCGCCTCTCTGACCGGTCTGCGGCTGTTTAACCGCTATGATGCCCAGGGCATTGACGACAGCACATATCTGGCTGCCAGAAGCTCTGTTTTTTCCGAGTCTCAATGCGACACCTGCTACGACGAGACTTTGCCCGTTTCCGGATGTCGTATTCTGGCTGTTGAGGCTCTGCCCGGTCAGTACGACCAGCGGGCAGATTCCTGCGCCCAGTGTATCCAGCTCATGACCCGGGGGCGGAAGCCCGCCGTGTCAGCCGCCAGGATATACGCCCTTTACGGCAACCTTTCGGACAGCGATATGGACTCCATCCGGGGCTACCTTATCAACCCCGTGGAGTGCCGCGAAGCTTCCATGGACAAGCCCGATACCCTTGTTGTGGAATATCCCGTTCCCGCCGACGTTGGGTCCATAGATGGCTTTATCTCCATGGACGAAGCCGGGCTGAACTCCATGCTGGCGGATTATGGCCTTGCCATGGACCTTAACGACCTCAAATTCATGCAGGAGCATTTCAAAACCGTTGAAAACCGTGACCCCACCGTTACGGAACTGCGACTGGTGGACACCTACTGGTCTGACCATTGCCGCCACACCACCTTTGCCACCCATATCGACAGCATCGTTATAGAAGACGAAGAGGTAGAATCCGCCTTCCGCAAATATATCGAATCCAACGAAGCCGTATATGGCCATAAGGCCGGGGAACGTCCCGTGACCCTTATGAACATCGCCACCATGGGCATGAAGGCCCTTAAAAAGGCCGGGCTTATACCCATGCTGGACGAAAGCGAAGAGATAAACGCCTGCTCGGTCCATGTTGATGCCACCATCAACGGCCAGAAGCAGGACTGGCTTTTGATGTTCAAAAACGAAACTCACAACCATCCCACCGAGATCGAGCCTTTCGGCGGAGCCGCCACCTGCATCGGCGGCGCTGTCCGGGATCCTCTTTCCGGCAGAAGCTATGTTTATCAGGCCATGCGCGTGACCGGCGCCGGGGATCCCACAGTCCCCATGAGCGAGACTCTTCCCGGCAAGCTTCCTCAGAAAAAGCTTACCACCACCGCCGCCGCCGGCTATTCCTCCTATGGCAACCAGCTGGGCCTTGCCACCGGTCTGGTCCACGAGGTCTACCACCCGGGCTATGTGGCAAAGCGTATGGAGGTTGGCGCTGTGGTGGGCGCCGCCCCTGCCGAAAACGTTATCCGTGAGCGCCCGGAGCCTGGGGACATAGTAGTTCTGCTGGGGGGCAAAACCGGCCGTGACGGCTGCGGCGGCGCTACCGGTTCGTCCAAGACCCACACCACGGCTTCCCTGTCCACCTGTGCCGCCGAGGTTCAGAAGGGCAACGCTCCCGAAGAACGGAAGATCCAGCGTCTGTTCCGGGATCCTCAGGTATCCCGGATGATACGCCGCTGCAACGACTTTGGCGCAGGCGGCGTATCCGTCGCCATCGGCGAGCTGGCTGACGGTCTGCGGATCGATCTGGACGCCGTTCCCAAAAAATACGAGGGGCTTGACGGCACCGAGCTGGCCATTTCCGAATCTCAGGAACGTATGGCTGTTGTCATCCGCAGTTCAGATAAAGAACGCTTCTTCGCCGCCGCCCTGAGAGAAAATCTCGAAGCCACTGTTGTGGCCACCGTTACCGACGATGCCCGCATGACCATGACATGGTGGGGCAAGACCATTGTGGACCTGTCCCGGGACTTCCTTTCTTCCAACGGGGCTGACCGCCACACTCAGGTCAGGGTCCCGAAAATGGAAAAATATGCCGCCGAATATTCCGGCGATACTCCCACCGAAAAGCTGAAAAACCTGCTTTCCTCACTAAAAGGCTGCTCACAGCGGGGCCTTATCCAGCGGTTCGACAGTTCTATCGGCGCAGGCAGCGTACTGATGCCCTTTGGGGGCAAAACTCAGCTGACCGAAACTCAGGTCATGGCTGCCCTGCTTCCTGCGGAGGGCGCCGAGACCTGCTCGGTAATGACCTTTGGCTTCGACCCCAATGTAAGCTCCGTGAACCCCTTTGACGGCGCAAGGCAGGCTGTTGTGTCCTCCATCTCCAAGCTGGTGGCCGCCGGTGCCGATGCCAAAAACGTTTATCTTTCCTTCCAGGAATACTTTGAAAAGCTGGGCAGCGACCCCGCCCGCTGGGGCAAGCCCTTTGCGGCGCTGCTGGGCGCGCTGGATGCTCAGCTGGGGCTTAAGGCCGCTTCCATCGGCGGCAAGGACTCCATGTCCGGGTCCTTTATGGATATGGATGTTCCCCCCACTCTGATCTCCTTCGCCATCGCTCCCGAAGAGGCAAAGAACGTAATTTCTCCCGAATTCAAGGCTGCCGGGAACCCGGTCTGTCTGTTTGAAAACCGCGACATTTCCGATTATGGCAAAACTCTTGAGCTGTGGGACCGCTTTACCGGGCTTGTCCGCAGCGGAACCGTGCTTTCCGGCTGGGCCCTGGGCGAAGGCTGCGCCGCCGAAGGCATATTCAAAATGGCTCTGGGCAACAATATCGGCTTTAGCTCCTGCCCGGGTGCTGACCTCTTTACCGCTTCCTGCGGCAGTCTCATAGCCGAGTGTACCGAAGTTCCTGACGGCGCCGTTGTGCTGGGCTATACCACCGGCGACCCCACAATCGATCTGGGCGACGGCCCCGTTTCTCTTGCTGAGCTGAAACTCATCTGGGATGCCAGGCTCGAACCTGTATTCCCCACTGTTGCCGGAACATCTCAGACCGTGGAGCCTATATCCTCCACCAGGTCCCTTGTTTCATCCCCCAAAATCGGTATCGCTTCCCCACTTGCTGTTATTCCCGTTTTCCCCGGCACCAACTGCGAATACGATACCGCCCGGGCTGTTGAGCGTGCTGGCGGCAGGGCCGAGATAGTCGTTATCCGCAACCTCAGCCCCCAGACTCTGGAAGACAGCGTCATCCAGCTGAAAGCCGCTATCGACCGCAGCCAGATGATAATAATACCCGGCGGCTTCTCCGGCGGCGACGAGCCTGACGGCAGCGGCAAATTCATCGCCTCCTTCTTCCGCAATGCCGCCCTCAAGGACGCTGTCCACGACCTTTTGAAAAAGCGCGACGGCCTTATGCTGGGCATATGCAACGGTTTCCAGGCCCTTGTGAAGCTGGGTCTTGTCCCCTATGGTGAGATCAGGGACGACCTGACCGACTGCCCCACCCTTACATACAACCTTATCGGTCGGCACCAGTCCGGATGCGTCACCACCAGAATATGCTCCACCATGTCTCCGTGGCTGTCTGACTGTCAGGTTGGCCAGCTGCACACTATCCCCATTTCTCACGGTGAAGGCCGGTTTGTAGCAAGTCAGGCCGACCTTGATGCCATGATAGCCGGCGGCCAGATAGCCACCCAGTACACCGACCTTACCGGTCAGCCCACCATGGATATCAACTATAACCCCAACGGCTCCGTTCTGGCCATCGAGGGCATAACCTCCCCCGACGGGCGTGTCTTAGGCAAAATGGGTCACAGCGAACGCCGGGGCGCTCACGTGGGCAAAAACATCTATGGCGACAAGCATCAGCCCATTTTCGAATCAGGGGTCAAATACTTCAAATAATCCCCCAACTGGTCGGTGATCCTTCCCACCGGCCAGTTTTTTCATTATGGAGGGAACTATTGCCCCTTACTTTACGTCAGATAATAATATAAGGTATCACTGATCAGGCAGTATCTAAAAGAACTCCCTTTCCGACTTTCAAAGGTACCCGACGAACAGATCAGCGATAACCCCAATAACAGGAGGTAGTACCATGGTCAAAAAACTTCTCATCCTTTTGACAGCTCTGGTCATGTGCCTTTCGGGCTGCAAAAGCTCAGTCCCACCCGCCGCCGAACCAGAGATATCCGCCAGCGCCGCCGAAGGCTGGCAGCCATATTACACCGGCGGGGAAAGAAGCTGGGATCTGGAATACCCCTGGGCAAATCTCAGCACCCAGACCCACAGCTTTGATCAGGATCAGGGTCTTGACGCCTACTTCGCCATGAGCGGTATGGAGTCAGAGAGCGATTACGGCGGCTGCTATATTAACAACAGCGGCACATTGACAGTTTTAATAACCGACCCTACCATGGAACGGGCGGAGTATTACGCCGGTCTTTGCGACGTGGGGTTCTGGATAATCGAGGCCCAGTATACCTATGCTGAGCTGCAAGCCGCCAGGGACAACGCCTGGGACCTTATATCGTCGTGGCTTACCGAGAATCCTCAGGTGGCCCTGACCCTCAACAGCGCCGGTATCCGCGAAACCGACAACCGGGTCGAGATTCACCTGTCCGGCAGTGACCGGGCGGCGCTGGAAAGCTCACTGGACCTGCCGGATTGCGTTTATCTTGACGTTTATGAAACCGCGTCCATGGCCGACCGGGGCGAGATACCTTACGAGCCGGTCAGCCGGTGGAGCAGCGGCGATATCAGCATCTACCTTGACCAGAGCAGCTTCCCTCCCGGGGTGGAAAACATCAACATCACTCTTGAAAACCGCAGCGAAGGCAGTCTGCTATACGGCAAAAGCTTTTCTATCGACAAATACGTGGACGGCCAGTGGGTCAGCGCCAGCGGCGATCTGGTCTTCACCGCCGAAGGCTATACTCTGGACAGCTATGACAAGCGCACTTTCAGCATCAGCACATCTCAGCTCCCCGGCTCCCTGGGGGTGGGCCTTTACCGGCTGACCGGCTCCACCCTGCGATACACCACCGGCAGCGACGCAGGCTACGGCTCCGATTATGAAGACCTGGGCAGCTACGTTCTTGAATTCGCAGTAACTGATGACGCTCCCGCCGCCCCCGATGCCGTGGATACCACCACGACCAGCGCCACAGACAAAGAAGACTGGCAATGGTATACCACATGGGATATGATCGACGATGCCACCGGCATTCCTTCCGCCACCATGACGCTTGATGGTCCATATTTCGCCCATATCACCAGCAACGGCAGCTGGATGACTGACGACAATGGTGACGAGATATATGTGGACATTTACGACCGCAGCACCGGAAATAAGCTGACAGCCCAAAGCCTGACCTTCAACGGGGATATTTACGAAGATATTATGACCGACCGGGACGGCCACCTGTTTATTCAGGCCGCCGACGATGTATATTGCGTTTCCGTCGAGGCCGGTAAGGTTAACATAACTTCTGGCGCTCAGTATCCTGACGCAGATATCCCCTATGGACCAATCAGCGCTGACAGCGCATTAGACGGCGAAATATCCGCCAGAATGAGCCAAGAATATTATAGCGTCGATTCCGAAGAGGTTACCATAATACTTACCAACGCCACCGACACGGAAATGACCATCCAATACACCGACAACAACTGGGGCCTATATCGCCTACGGGACGGATATTTTGAAAACTGCTGGCGGCAGTCGACGGACATAACCGAGCAGATAACGCCGGAGCAGAAGCTCATAACCATAGCTCCCGGGGAAAGCCAGGAGTTCGACATTTCTCTTGACAGTTGGACATATGACAGCGACGATGGCGAGATCGACCTCGACCGCGGGCTGTATCAGGTGATTTTTTCCCAGTTCACCGCATCGACAGTGGGCGAGGACCGGAGCTTTTGCCTGACCCTTGAATTTGCGCTGGATGGCTGAAAACGCAGCGATCTCGTATTAGGGGTCAGGGGTCAGGTATTAGTGGCGCGGCCCTAATCCCTAAATCCTAAATCCTAACCCCTACTATGAGATTGCCACGTCGGCCTATGGCCTCCTCGCAATGACAGGCGGAGAGCGCACCTATGGAGTACAAGGTTCGAGAAGGTAATCGGTAGGCCGCCTGTAGGCCGGGCATAGAACGAAAATAACTATTCCTTCTAAAGCGGGCAGATTCTTAAGGGCGCAGCCCTTAAGCTGACTCTTTTGGGTACTTTTCTGTTCAGTGACAGAAAGGTCCCCCGCCGGTTGGCAACCCAGGTTGTATCCTTGCAGGGTACTTTTCGGTTTCGCA
>CAYLKH010000068.1:0-10775 GCA_964384255.1 uncultured Oscillospiraceae bacterium
GTTACGGGAACCCTTAACGTCGGTCTGAGCGCAGTTGCAGACCAGGTCGTTTTCCTGGCAGTAGGCGATGTACTTGAGCAGTCTCTGATGGTATTCGGTGCCGCAGGCTTCGTCGCAGTCGAAGGTGACAGAGTACAGAGCGTTCATAGCGTCGGTACCCATGCAGCGCTGCATACAGCCGCCAACACGGTGGCAGATAAGGCGGGTCATGAGCTGCTTTTTGAGCAGGTCTTCCTGGGTGTGATGGATGTTGGTGCAGCGGTTGACCAGCTTGCCTTCCATGCCGGGGATGTTGGACTCGGCCAGACATACGTCAGCATAGCGGGGGTCGTTAGCGGTGTCGTAGCACTGCTTCATAACATAGGTGCCGCCTACGATCCAGTCGGCCAGATCTCTTTCTGCGCCTTCTTTACCGTTGCTGCGGTCGACTTTTTTACCATTGAGGTAAACATTGGGCTTCATCTTGAGCATACGCTCTTTGTAGGCTTCGTAGGTACCAACATAATTCTGGGGCATTGGATGCATCCTCCTGAAAATTATAATATATTATGTAATAGATATTGTGTGTTGCGAATTCGCAACACTGTTTCTGATGTGCAACGATCTTTATCCCGCCTGTCTCAGGTGGGAGCAAAGGGGGCGGACCCTGAGCAAATTGACCACGGTCCGACAGGGGTCAGTTGATGGTCATGCCGCCATCGACGGGGATCAGAACACCGGTAACATATCCGGCAGCGGGGGAAGCCAGGAAGTTGGCAACGCCGGCGATCTCTTCGGGCTGAGCATAGCGGCGCAGGGAGATCATCTTGGTAACGGCGGCGGCGTTCTTCTCGTCGGCCATAACGCCCTTGGTCATGTCGGTGACGACGTAGCCGGGAGCGATAGCGTTGACAGTGATGCCGTAGCGGGCCAGTTCGTTAGCCATGATCTTGGTCAGGTGGATAACGGCGGCCTTGGCTGCGCCGTAGATGGTGTCACCCCGGGGGGCCTTGATACCGGCGGCGGAGGCCATATTGATGATGCGGTAGGGGCAGGCAGCGCCTTTTTCGTAGCCCTGGGCCATCATCTGGCGGGCGGCCAGCTGGCTGAGGAAGTACAGAGCCTTAAGGTCGGCGTCCATGGTGTGGTCGAATTCGGATTCTTCCACTTCGGTCATGGTCTTGGGGGTGCCGCCGACACCGGCGTTGTTGACAAGGATGTCTACACGGCCGAATTCTTCGACAGTCTTTTTGATAAGGTTTTCACGATGCTCGGCTTTGGTGACTTCGGTGGCTACGCCCAGAGCCTTGTAGCCTTTGGCCTTCAGCTCGGCGGCAACAGCGTCGCACTGGTCCTGCTTGCGGCCGGTGATAACAACAGCAGCACCGAAGCTGGCCATGGTTTCGGCGATGGCGTTGCCTATGCCGCGGGTGGAGCCGGTGATGATGGCGACCTTGCCGGTCAGATCATAGGTGGGATAGGTCATTTTGATATACCTCCGTTGTTTCTTCTGTTTTAACGATTACATTATATTAAATTGCCACTGGTTTTTCAATAGATAATTACTGCAAGTTTCGTGCCAAAATGCCAAATTTGAGTTTTTGAGCGAAAAGACAAACAAAATTGCGAAATAACTCAATAATCAGCGGAATTTCCCCAAAGAGCGAATCTAAACGGTGTTGCAAAACTGCAACTGTGGAAAAACTGCAACAGCCGGGAGCTGACCACAAGATGTTGTGGTCGCCCTGCTGACTCCCCAACCCCTGGCGACCCGTGACCAGAGCTGCGTTAACTCAGCAAAACCCCACAGGAACAGGCTAGATCACCATATCCTGTGGGGTGAGATCAGATCCATTTCGCCGCTAAGCGCGCTTTCTTTTACCGGTCAGGGCCAGGGCGGCCAGACCGAGGCCACACAGAGCGGTCAGGGCTATCCAACAGTCGCTGTTGTCGCCGGTTTTGGGGACACCGTTGCTTTCGTCGCTGTCGCCGGAACCGTTGTTCCTGCCGGTCAGGTCGTCGTTCGGGTCGGTGCTGTCCTTTCCGGACGGGTCGGCGATGTCGCTGCCGCCGGACTGGGGGACATGGGCGACGTCGCTGCTGCTGCCGGAAGTGTCGTCCGCAGGCGTATCACCATCGGGAAGCTCCTCGTCCAGCGTATCACCATCGGGAAGCTCCTCGTCCAGCGTATCACCATCGGCAGAATCGCTATCGGTGGTATTGCTGTTTCCTTTGCTGCCCCCGCCCATATCGGAGATGGGGGATGGACTGTGATTTTCCCAGGTGGTAATGGTGCCTTCTTCTACATTGAAATTCAGGGAGATATCTGAGGAAACGTCCACCTGAGAATAGCCCTGGAACTTGCCTATCAGGTTCTGGGAGCCGGAAGCCCCCTCGTCGTCGTTCCTTGCCCGGAACACGTAGATACCCTCTTCCAGATACTGGGTGCCGGTCAGCTTCAGGCTGAAGGTGGTATCCGAATTTTCTGCAAGGGTCAGCCCCTCCAGTACGTAACAGGTGGTGCCGTCGTCAGAGGTTTCGGTTTTGGCGTATTCATATGCCTCGCCGTCGCTGTTTTCGCCGGCGATACGGGCGGTTTTCAGAATGTTGCCCTCATTGTCGATGACCTGAATGACCAGGTCGTCGTTTTCGCCGGGAGTGACCTTCATGGAGAATTTGAGTCCCACGTCGTAAACGTCGTTATCAGGGTCATTGTCCATATTGTTGGGGTTGCCTCTGACCATGCTGCCGATGATAATGTCAACATCGTTGACAAAATTGTCTTCGGAGTAGGGAACGGTCTGGCTGTCGTCGCTGCCGTCGTCGGTCAGTGATGCCAGATACCTGGCCATGGCGGTGTATGCTTCGTTGATACTGCCACTGCTGCCGGTTGCGACGGAAATTTCCAGAGTCTGGTCATCGCCCACCTGGATGCGGTTGGCATAGGTCCACAGGGCTATCTGGGTAATAGCGGCGGCATCGCTGCGGGAGAGCTTATTAATATCGTCCGCGGTAAAGCCGATATCAGGGTCTTTTTCGAGGGCCTCGGTCATCAGTTCCTTGAAACTGCCAAGGCTTTCGGTGCCGGGGGTTTCTTCTTCTGAATCAACGCTCCAATCGTAGCCGTATTTAATAATGGCCCGCAGGTGAGCCACCTGGTCTTCGGTGTAGTATCCTTCTGCCGCAGCGTCCTCAAGGCTGACTATGCGGTAGCCCACGTTGTCAGTGGTGCTGGTACTCCAGTCTACGCAGTACAGGCCGCCGATAAGGTCGGAGCTATTGGCCTCGCCCAGAACGATATTCCACGTTCCGGCGTATGGAGTTCCGTAATATCCGCCATTATCGTTCAGATATTCTATGATGTTATCTACTTCGGTAGTGTTGCCGTCTTCGCCGGGTTTGGTAATTTTCCAATATACAAGCAGGTTGGACACGCTATAGCCGTTATTTTTATTGTCTATAGTCCAGTAGTCCTGCACATAATATACATATCCTTCTTCGTCATCGGGTACTATGGGTTTGCCATCTTCGTCGGTTTCGATAGCGCTTGATTCGGTTTTGATGCTGGCAGAGGCTTTGGCAAAGCGTCTGCCGCCACGGCCGGAAGCGTTATCCACAGCTTCACCGTCTCTGATTATGCCGACAGTAATGTCGCGGGTTTGGCCGGTTGCCTTATTATCCAGCGCAGCCGCTGACAATGGCATGACGGCAAGCACAATGGCAAGGCATAGTCCCAGACTTAAAACGCGTCGATATCCTTTCATATTCTCCCTTTCCTTTCTGATAACAGTAAGCATTAGGCTGTAGATAAAGGTACGAAGGCCTTTGCCTGCAAGTTATAAGCATCGTCTCCGGCTAACAATTATATAACTGAGCATACAAAAAATCAATGCATATTGTGTAAACAAAACTGGTAAAACGCTAAATATGGATAGCTGCAAAATATTCAAAAAACCGAAGCGAAAGGATTACCTTCGCTTCGGTCAGCGTGTCAAAATAGTCCAACGGACTATTTTGACACGGATTTTTCGGCCTTCGGCAGCGCACTCGAAAGGCCGACATGCGGCCTTTTCTCGCACGTTTGAAGGCCGAGTAGTGAAATTTCCGACGTACACGCCGCCGGAAATTTCATATGTGAATTTTTTCGCCGCTAAAGCGGCGAACTCTACGAGGTTTTTGACAGTCTCACGAACGTAAGTTCGCGCCACAAAACTTGCAGGCAAAGGCTACCGGGCCTTTGCCTGCAAGCTGTGCTTTACTTTGTGTCCTGTTTTGCCTGACGATCTTCGTCGGTCAGCACAGCCTGAACTATCCAGCGGGTAGAGCTGCCGGTTTCGACACAGGTGATAAGGGTCAGGATATGGTCATCCCCGCCGGGGAGGATACCGGTTTCGATGACAGAGTTTTCTGCCGCAAAGTCCAGCACCTGACGGGCGTATTCCGGGTCATCAGCGCCCGGAGTATACAGGGCGGCATCGGTTTTGGCCGTATAAGCGGCGAAAATGGCGTAATGATGGGTGCCGGTTTCGTCGGTCAGCAGGATCGTGGGAGCCTGAGTGTAAAAATCCTCATCTGCATAGGAACGCAGGGGACTGAACATGGATCCGTCCTTCATGTTGTGGCCGTAAATAAGGGTGTTGAAATCGGACAGATCGCTACGGGAGCGGCAGTCCATAAAGATAGCGCCCACGGAGTTGGACTCCCCGTCCCATGTGTGGGTCAGGTAATAGTCATTGTCTGCGGTCTGGAGCAGGGGATAGGACACGTCGGTGCCGGGGATGGAAAGCCAGCCAATAACATCGGAATTGACAGCCTGCAACGCAGGCAGATCTACGGTCTGCGCCGCCGGTTCGGCAATGTCGGCAATATCGGCGCTGTCCGGAGCGCGGACGCTGTCCCGCTGGCTTTCGACTGACGGCTGGCGGACGGATGGCTCGGCCGTTTCGGTGGCCGAAGCGGCATCGGAGACGGCTATCTGGCCAATATCCTTTGCGTAGTCATAAGCCTGATGGCCGCTGCTGTAGTCCAGCTTTTGCCGGACAATGCCGACAACCCCGGCTATAAGTCCTGCCGCCAGCACCACCGCCACCAGGACACGAAGTTTCTTCATGGCTTCTCCTTAAGTCAGGGGATGGTCGTCAGGGACCGGGGGAACAGTAGCCGCAGGGAGAACCGGTTGCTATCTCGTTAAGCGGGTTCCTGACCGGTCACTGACCCCTGATCCTGACTCATATCAAACAATGAACTGATACTTTTTGGCCTCGAACATCAGACGATCGCGGTCGTCAGGATGGGCGATAGCTACGAGAGCCTTGACCCTGTCCATCAGGGTACGGCCCTTAAGCACGGCGATGCCGTATTCGGTTACAATAGTGTCAGCATAGGGACGGGGGATGGTGACCTGAGCGCCGGGGGTCAGGATGGGCTTGATCTTGGGTTCGCCCTTTTTGGTGCGGGACTGCATAATAAGTATGCTGCGGCCGCCTTTGGAATGCTGAGCGCCATAAGCGAAGTCGAATCCGCCGCCTGGGCCGGAATACTGGCGGGTGCCGATAGATTCGGAGCAGACCTGACCGGTCAGGTCGATCTCGAGAATACCGTTGATGGAGATCATGTTGTCGTTCTGGGCGATGACTTTAGGGTCGGTCACGTAGCTTGCGGGGCGGATAACGCAGTTTTTATTCTCGTGGACCATTTGATAGAGGCTTTGCAGACCGCCGGCAAAGCAGAAGGTGTGTTCGCCGGGATTAAGGTTCTTCCGGGCGCCGGTGACAACGCCTTTTTCCACCATCTGACCCATGAGGTTGGTAAACATCTCGCTGTGGATGCCCAGATCCTTTTTGTCCATCATATAGGTGGCGCAGGCGTTGGGCAGGGTGCCGATGCCCAGCTGGAAGGTATCACCGTTTTTCACCAGAGAAGCCACGTGCTGGCCGATCATGTTTTCCACATCGGAGGGGATCAGGTCGGCGATCTCGGGAGGCTGATAGCTGGTTTCGTAAAAAGCGGTAACGTCGGAAATGTTGATCTCAACGCCGCCGACAACAGGCAGAAGCTGGTCGTTGACCTCGAGGATAATGCGTTCGCAGGACAGGGGATCGATGTCCCGTTCCCACATCTGGGAAAGGTTGACCTGGAAGTTGCCGTTTTCGTCCATGGGGGTCACAGCTGCGATATAAACATTGCGGGGATAGGCAGCGTTGTAGGAAAAGGGCTGGTCATAAAGGTCGCAGGCTACGAAGGTGCAGTTGCCCTTGCGCTGGGGTTCTTCCCAGCCGCGGCCATAAAATGCGGACTGGGTGATGATGTGGCCCACCATACCGTCGTTTTGCATAAAGCCATAGTTGCTGCTGCGGCCCTTGAGGACGGTCACGTTTTCAACCTGGGGGGCGATGGTGTGGAGCGCTTCGCAGAATTTCTGAGGCTCGTTGCAGTCTTTGCCAAAGCAGATGTTGTCGTTGGAGCGGATAAGCTGGAGACACTGCTCAAGAGTCCGCTTCTTTTCGGAATAAAGCTTCTGATAGTCCATAGGTAACATATCCTTTATTAAATAGATTTAGTAAATACATTCAATGCAAATAAGATTAACACCGGCAGGGCCAATTGTCAAGACATCAAAGCCCCTGTAACGGTCAGGCCCGCAGCCCCATAATGGCGGGGGTAATGCTTTCGTTCATGGCGGAGGGGAGATCGTCGCAGGTCTTGCCCTGGCACCACAGGCAGATAATGCCCCACACAATGGCCAGCAGCATCCGGGCCTGGACATCGGGAGGAAAATCGGACCTGATCTCACCGCTTTTCTGACCTCCGTCCAGGATGGATTCGGCAAGCTTGGCGGCATAGTTGCCGGTGTAAATAAGGCCGTTGGCCGGGGTTATAATAACGCTCATGGCGTCTTTGCCTATTTCCTGGGTGACTCGGGCATAATTATCAAATAGCTCGCCTATGCGGTCAACAGCGGTGTCGCCGGTCAGGGGCATGGAGCGTATTTTTTCGTTGCCATCGAGAGAGATGTTTTTAAAAACGTCGCTTTTGGTGCGGAAATAGTGGTAAAACACGCCTACGGTGACGCCCACATGGCCGCATATGTCGGCAATGGATACATTATTATAGCCCTTTTGGGCAAAAAGGGACAAAGCGGTTTCGGTCAGCCGGCGTTTGGTTTCGGCTCCCTGCTGGCTGCGGGTCAGTTTCTTTTCCATATGGGACCTCACTTGCAATGAAAAGCATAATTTATAGTTCAGTGTGTCGAATCGGTCGCGACCGCTACACGGGCGATCACAGGACGGGTGGCGCGTCTCCTGCGGGACAGTCCTATTATAATAATACGGGAGAACAAAGTCAAATGCAGGAGCGGGACTGCCGCCGGGTTCGAGATATGGAGTTTTTGTCTGCGCCGCGCCATAATAAGTTCATAAAAAGTTTATAGTTGTGGCATAAGTTCAATTGAAATCCCGCTTTTATTATGATAAACTAGATAACCGTCGATCAAATAACGAACGAAATGTGGTGAGATATCCGTTTGCTGCCCGTCCATGATTTGATCGGCGATTCCCCGAGCTTTACGAACAAAAGATTTGGAGTGATTTAGAAGTGATATGTCCGAAATGTGGCGCTGTCATACCCGATGAGTCCCGTTATTGCAATATGTGCCAGGAACCTCTGACCGAGGAAGCCAGAGCCGAAGCCACCCAGAAGGCGGCTGCAATGCCCGCTGAAACCCCTAAGCCCAAGAAAAACAGCAAGCTCCCCCTGTACCTCGCCCTGACTGCCATAGTGGTGGTTCTGGCGGTGGTCGCTGCCGTTATGGGCAGCAGGAACACTGCCGAAATGGTCACGTCTGAGCCGTCCGAGGTGACCGGCGAGCAGGTGACCAACGAAACCGGTACCGACGCTCTTGGCGCTTATACCGAGGCTCAGCTTGAAGGAGCTGTGGCCCGGGTACAGTCCGAAGGCTTTACCCTGAGCAATGTTGAGTTCAATTATTATTACTGGGGCCAGTATTACTATGTTGTTTCGGCCTATGGCAGTACCATAAGCTATTATTTCGACACCACAAAGCCCCTGGCCGATCAGATGTACAGCGATACCATGACCTGGCAGGACTTTTTCGTTGAAAACGCCATCTCCGCTGTTATCCAGACCAAAGCTATGGTGTTCAAGGCTCAGGAAGAAGGATTCGAGCTGCCCGAGGAATCCCGGGCGTCTCTTGAACAGACTCTGGTCGAGCTTCAAACCTACAGCGAGCAATATGAATACGAATCCCTTGATGCTTATATTGCCGCGTCCTATGGCGAAGGCGCTACCTTTGAAAGCTTTTCCGCCTACCTTGAAGATTCCTACCTTTCTTCGGCTTATACCGACGAGATATATTCCCAGCTGAGCTTTACTGACGACCAGATCGAGGAATATTATGACACCTACGCCGAGGAATATGAAGCTGCCGAGGTCCCTAAGGACGATACTCACGCTGTTGACGTCCGCCACATCCTTGTTGCCTTTGAAACCGATGAGGAAGGCAACGTTTCTGACGAAGCGAACGCCGCCGCCAAGGCCGAGGCGCAGCAGATATTTGACCAGTGGCAGGCCGACGGCGCTACTGAGGAAGCTTTTGTTGCCCTGGTAGCAGACAACACCGACGACACTGCGACCGCGTCTTATGGCGGACTCTGTTCCACCGTTTGCCCCGGTGATACGGTGGAAGGTTTTGACGACTGGCTCTTTGCCGAGGGTCGTCAGGCGGGAGACTGCGACATTGTGGAGACCGTTTATGGCTGGCACGTGGTTTATTTTGTTCAGGACGACGGACTGCTGTGGCAGATCGCTGCCGAATCCGATATGCTTTATGAAAATACCTACGGAGCTATCGAACAGATCACCGGCGAGTATGCCTTTGAATTCGACAAGTCTGCCATTTCCATCAGCACGCCCGATGATGTGTCTGCCGGATTTGTGGACGAGAGCGAAGCTGTCGACGGGAGCGAAACCGGTGAGGATGACTCCGCCCAGTAAAGAAAGGTGAGAGTATGCCCATAACCTTTGAACAGATAAGAGAAAACCCCGAGATCAATACCTATATCAAAAAGGCCGACGAAACCATGAAGGCCATGGGATATACGGAGCATTCCTTTGCCCACGTTACCAAAACCGCCGTCACGGCGTCAAACCTGCTGCGGGATCTGGATTATCCGGCCCGGGTGGTGGAGCTGGCATATATCGCCGGATATATGCACGATATCGGCAATGTGGTCAATCGTCAGGACCATGCCCAGAGCGGGGCCCTGCTGGCTTACAGCATCCTTACCCGTATGGGAATGGATGCCGAGGAGACTGCCACGGTAATGACCGCCATAGGTAACCACGACGAAGGCTCGGCCGTTCCCGTAAGCCCCATCGCCGCCGCCCTTATCCTGGCCGACAAGTCCGATGTGCGGCGGAGCAGGGTCCGCAGTAAGGCCAACCCGGCCAATTTCGATATTCACGACCGGGTCAATTATGC
Source organism: uncultured Oscillospiraceae bacterium (assembly GCA_964384255.1). Classification (GTDB taxonomy): domain Bacteria; phylum Bacillota; class Clostridia; order Oscillospirales; family Oscillospiraceae; genus SIG469. Next base: position 9,479 of record CAYLKH010000068.1, read on the forward strand.
CGTAACTGAGGCAGAGCTTAAGCTGGAACGGGAAGAAAAAACCGTTACCCTCCGGCTGACGATCGACATTTCCATGGGGTCGGTCATGGATTATTTTGAGATATTTCTCCAGCGTATGCTGCTGTGCCGACGGGCGGCAGAGGCTCTCGATCTCCGATTCCGGCTGGTTATCAACGATTCTGTTCTGCTGTGACCAGATGTCTGCAAATTGATAAATATTCATTTTTCCGGGTCCCGACACCATGGGACCGTAAGCACACTAACTGATTTTTGCAAGGCAGATTAAGGATGTTTCCGGGATTTGGCTGCCAAAATTCCCGGTTTTGCATGAATGAAAATTCAATGAATTTTTGTTAAATCCAAAACTTGGCCTTGATTTTAGCAAATATCATGCTATACTAACCTTGTGTCAATTTTTCGGCCTCATCCTATGATGGCCGTACATAAATATCATTTCTATGAAAGAAGGCAAACAATGAAACTTCAGTGCTACCACATCGACAGAAGCGGTTATGCCATGACCGTCTGCGAAAAAGCTGCCGAAAAGTATCAGATCAAAACCGACGTCGTTCCCCCCGGATATCAGCCCGAACGCGAGGCTGTTGTATTCCTCATGCTGGACTGCGGCTATGTTGAGTCCAAGGTCCTGAACTTCTGCAAGGCTCTTACCCTCTCCAAGACCAAAACCGTCGCTCTGGCCGTATTTGGCAAGAACGAAGAAGGCCTTGACAAGCTCCAGGAAGCCGTTAAGGAATCTGGTGTTCCCGTTCACGAAGAGATCTTCAAATGCAAGATCGAAAAGAAGGGTCTGTTTGGCAAAGCCAAGATCACCGATGCTCAGGTACAGGAATGTCTTACCTGGATGGACACCATCATCGACAAGTGCCACGTCAACTGATTTGTATGACTGCAAAGCCGCAGGGGACTGTCCCTGCGGCTTTTGGCATACCGGGGCGGATCGACATACCGTTGGGGGACGGCTTTTGCAGACCTTACAGGTACCGGGGACGGGTTCCCCCGGTGCGTTTTTTTCGCCCTTTTTTGAAAAAACGTCGGTATCCTCAGATACAGAAAGTGAAAATTAATATGAAATTTTGGTGAAGATTGCACGTTGACGTGCAATCTTTTTGCGTTTCTGCCCATTTATGGAAGGACTTTTGCCCGCTTGCATAAAAATACGGGCCGGTGGCTCGAAAGAAAGGAGAGGAATATTATATGATCAGGCTGATATCGGCGGCGGTGTCTGCCCTGGCGCCGGGGATAATCGTGGGCATTGTTCTGGCCTGGTGGAACCGGC